>NZ_JAAXLT010000022.1 GCF_013285555.1 Candidatus Cyanaurora vandensis
ATACTGGCCTGTCTAGCTTGGGAGTTAAGCTTACCTGCCCAGTCATAGGCTTCGGCTAAATCAGGACACAACTTATATAAATCTTGTTTATTAGTTCCCTTGTTATCCATCCAGTAGCGGAGTGCTTTATTACGAATAAACTGGGCAGTGCGGATAGCTTCATTGAGCTTTGCATACTGTTCTAGTTTTCCGTCAAGTTTCGACTCAAGGACAATCATGACACAATTATAATCTATGACACTTTATTTATCGTTGTTAACTTTATGACTCCCTTCAGTGGTGGCGGCTGATATCCCCATAGCTAAAGCTAGGGGCTTTACGCCGCTTTTGGTAAGTTGACAAATAGTAAGAAACTTGTACGGAGAACTAAGGAAGCCCCTAGACACAACCAAGCTTTCGGCGAGAGGCAGGGTGCGGCGGCGGGGCTGATGCTATACATTGAGTTTCCTCAAAATTTACTTTAGGGCACGTTCAGCTAGGGCGATACGGGTCTTACCCGAGAGGCGCAGGATATCTAGGGCACTCACGAGGTCTTGGTAACGGGTCTTATCATCACCAGCCAGGATCAAAAGCGTCTCATTGGAGAGCTTTTTCAAGCGCGCGAGTAGTTCAGGACCACTCACTTTGTCCTTGTTGTAGTAGAAGTTGCCGTCTTTGTCCACACTCACGTCTACCTGCTCGATCTTTTTGGTCTCAACAATGGGGGTAGAATTCGCTTGGGGCAGGTTTAGATCGAGGGCACGGTTCTTCTGGATGAACAGCGTGGCAACGATAAAGAACGTGAGCAAGGTGAACATTACGTCAATCAAAGGCACGACCGGGACTTCAGGAAACTCGTCAGAGATGGGTGGGAGACGCATGGGTTTAGTGGGGTAATGCCCCCCGTTGGCTGGGGGGCGGGAATGGTTAGGTCAAGCTGAAGTTAATCGGTACAGCAACTTTTGAACTTTCCGTGACACTGCCCCGACGAGCAGGCTCAAACTTCATGTTCATGACCGCTGCTTGGGCCGCAGCATCCAGGTTCGGGAAACCACTACTCGTTTGGACCCGTGTGCGGGTAACGTTGCCGTCTTTGTCTAGGTAGGCCACGACAATTACCCGGCCCTCCTGTCCAGCCTCCCGTGCAGCATCAGGATAGGCAGCGACTGGCGAACTCAAGAGTTTGGCCTTGACTAAAGGCTCAGGCTCAGGCGGCGGCGGCGGCGGCGGCGGTTCAGGGGCCGTGCCCGTGCCTTCGGGCGAACCCTCCTCGCCAACACCAGTCCCCTCGGCTGAACCCTTACCCACGCCTTGACCATTGACACTATCGCCATCAAAAGCGTTGTAGTTACTGGTCGAGGCAATAGATTTGTTGCCAGTCTTAGTCTGGAAGATGCGACGGGCGGAAGACCCGGACTTCTTCTGTTGGACCTGGACTTTTTTAGGTGGTTCCTTGGGCTTGGGTGGTGGGGGTGGTTTTACCTTGGGTTTTTGCGGCACGGGTAGTTTTTCGAGAGCCACAAGCTCCGGCTCGGCCCGCTCCTCCTGTCCAATCGGCACGGGCGTGGGCAACCGTCCAAAGAACACAAAACCCAGATGGAGGACCAGCGAGAACCCAAGCGCGAACCAGATGGTCGGCGGGAAAAACGGGGTATCGTTGGGACTCGGGTTGGGGTTGGCGACCGTCATTCTATCTGCCCTCCAAGTTCCGAGCCGCCAGGGAGACTTGGCCCCGGTCTGCTTCACGAATTACATCCATCGCCCTGACGATATCCGCATACTCCGTTAGTTCATCGCCCGCCAAGATGATCAGCGTCTTCTCTGGGACCGCCTTGATCCGCTCTAAAAGCTCAGCCCGCTCGACGCGGTCCTTATTGAAGTAAAGGTTGCCGTCTTTGTCCACACTCACGTCCACTTGGTCCACTTCCTTACGGTCCAAAGAAGCCGTGGTCGCGGACTTCGGGAGGTTGAGTTCGATCGCACGGCTCTTCTCGATAAAGAGGGTTGCCACAATAAAGAACGTCAACAGGGTAAACATTACGTCAATGAGCGGGACGACCGGGATCTCGGGAAACTTATCGGATAGGTGTGGTAGGCGCATAGTCGCTAGCCTCACTGCGTTTGCGGTGGATGATCTCAAGTTCGCCGGAGTATTGCCCGATGATGGCAATTTGCCGATTGTAGAGGGACCGGAACACGTTGGTGATGAGCAGGGTCAAAAGAGCAACGGTGATCCCGGTGGCGGTGGCAATCAGGGCCTCGCCGATCCCCCCGGTGACGTTACTGGCCTCGCTGGTGCTGGTGACAGCCCCCAAGTTAATACTGCTCAAGGCTTTAATCAAACCCGTAATCGTCCCGACTAGACCAATCAAAGGCGAAGCAGTGATGATCGTGTCAAACAAGGTCGTCCACTTGCGTAACTCGGGTACTTCAGCAGAGGTAGCGGACTCCATGGCAAGGCGAAACTGGTCCTCATCGGTCTCGCCGAGTCGGAAAGCCGCCCCAAAGATCCGGGCTATGGGCAGAGCTTTATATTCCTCACATACCTTAAGAGCTGCATCTAGGGATTTACGCTTATAGGTGTTGAGGACCTCAGCCACGAAAATTGGGGTTTCCTTTTGGACCTTAGACCAAAAGATGACGCGCTCGATAATCAGGGCAATGGCAAGGATCGAAAAAATGATTAGGGGATACATCGCTAGTCCCCCCTTCTCGCTCAACGTCAAGATCGAGCCATCACCAGTGGGGCTTTCGACTGTTTCGGCTTGAGCTATGAACAGGGTTCCAGCCGCTCCAAGGGTCTTTAGCAGGTCCATGGGCAAATTCCGTCCTACGTCAGGGTAAAGGATTAAACAAAGTACATTATAGGAAACGCTCCCTATAATAATGTTTCCTCAGGACAGGTTTAACATATTTTTACAATTGCTTGCCAAAACTCATAACTGGGGTATTCCCAGGGAACTAGGCTTTCACACGGACTGCTAGGCCAGTCCTAGATTTCAAGGCTGTAGGCGTTTGACAATCGTACTCAAGCGGTCATAGTCATCTTTGAGCAACAGACTCAGTTCCCGACCTGCTCGCACTAGCCATTCCCTCGCCTCATCGTGGGCCAGATAGCCTTGGCGGAGGGTGGCAGCAATCAGTTCATCCACGGGAGCACCACTGATCCCCAGGAGAGTCCGCAAAAAGTTTAGGTTCTGATAAAAGCGGGCGACTTCCAGGGTTGTGCAGAGACGAACGGGTTCATGGACTTGGGGCGGGTAGGGCGGCAGGTGTTGATAATTACGTCCCTCACTGCGATAACCGACGATGACACAACGAAACTCCGTCTTGAGCATTTCAAAAATTTGTGGTTGTTCGTCGCGTAACTGTTGCAAGGACCGACCGAGGGCACGGGCACGGTGGACTGAATCCACAGGCGCGGTGGTGGCATAGTAAACTACCCCATAGGTCTCTAGTCCCCGCTCCTCATCCACCGCCTTGACCAGGGACCCGAAGGCTGGGGGCCGGGTAAACTCCAACCGTTCACTGTCTAGGCACTGCGCTAAAAACTCAGTGGTGGCGGCCTCAATTACCTCAGACCTAGGACTATCGAGCACGGGTAATTTTTTCATGGGTGGGCGTTTGGATTGGCCCTATCCTACCAAACTCAGCTACATCAACTATTAGTTATCACTGCCATTCCTGAAAGCCAATCATAGTTTTTTCGTGACAAGGTAAGCGTTATTACGTACGATATTTGCACTGTGAAAGTGTGTGGAGTGATGAGTCATCTAAATCGCAAAAACAGGCGGGCTGCCTGTCTCTTGAACCTGGCTGTCGTCCTGGTTTGTCTTGGGGTACTAACCAGAAATCCAGTTAGTGCTGAACCCGCCTTGATCCTGGCGCAGAATGTAACCGAGGGGGGCCGCGCGCAGGACCTGACGGGACCCGTCCCCCTTTCCGTCGCCCAAGTTACCCCGACCGATGAAGCCGATGACGAACCCGTAGACCTGCTCAGTGAAGTCAACGTCACCGCTCTCCGCCGCCGCGTCACCGAGCGGGAGAACACCCAGACCACCTACGTCGTCACCCGTGAAGACATCCAAGCAGCGGGAGCGACGACGGTTGCCGATGCCCTGCGGCTCATCCCCAGTATCCGGTTCACCGATGACCTAGGCGGGGTGGATACCACCGGGTTTAACCAAGTCCGGGGCCTGGATGACACGCGATTTATCCTGCTCCAGGATGGTCGCCCCCTGACCCGTGCCTCCAATAACCGCGCCGCCAACATCTCCAAACTACCCACCGCCAACGTGGAACGCATTGAAGTCGTGACCGGGGGTTCGAGCCTGCGCTATGGCGCGGATGCCATCGGCGGGGTGATTAACGTCATCACCCAGATCCCAGCCGGTCCGCCCAAAGTAACGGCCTTGGTCAACTTCGGGAGCTACGGGTTTAGCCAATACTTGCTGGATTATTCTGGGAGCAATAGTGTAGATCCCAGTGAGGCCGGGTATTTCGGCTACCAGTTGGGCTATGAACGCCGCTCTGTGTTGAACAACTTCAACCAGACAGTCTCGGTCACGGCTCCAGCGGGGGGCTTCGTGCGGTTTGCCAGTGTTACCCCCGACGCCCAGTCCTTCAGTTCCACCACCCCAGCTTTCGGATTCTACAGCTATAGTGACCTCTACTACGGCAAGGCCATCTTCAAACCGGGCCGGGAACACACGATTACCCTGGCGGTCCAGCAACAGAATACCCGCCGGGGCTACGCCTTCTATTACGGTCCCAACTGCCGCTTCCGGCCCCAGGGGAACGTCTCGGGCGGGGGCTATGTGGCACCCAAGCCCTACTTCTATTGTTATGACAAGGCTTATTACGACGGCAGGACGGTCGCCTACGATGCCCCCTACGACTTGCGGATTGACGATACAGGAATCAACCTTAACTGGGACTGGAACCTGACCGAACTCAATACCCTCAGTACCCAGGTCTCCTACAACAACTCTTGGGAGAACTACCCCTCCAGCAGTGGGCAACGCTACCTCAACAACCGCACCCTGGAAGCCCAACTCCGCTACAACGCCGAACTGTACCCAGGCAACATCTTGAATACCGGGTTCCAGTTCCTCTCCAACCGCTCAATCCAAGTGCCCTTTATCGGTGCCCCCCTCAATG
>NZ_JAAXLT010000191.1 GCF_013285555.1 Candidatus Cyanaurora vandensis
ACCGGGGGTGGCGCGGGTGGTGGCGACGGTAGCGAAGGTGGCTCTGATCCGCCTACCAACTAAACCCTAGCGAGATGGGTCTGGAGTTCCGCCAGACCCATTTTCATTTGGGCTAGTAGACCCCAGGTCTGGGTTGTCCCGGTTTGGGCTTGAACCTCTAGGTGGGCTGCCAAGGTACCTAGGGCAATCGCCCCCACATTGAAACAAGACCCTTTAACTTGATGGGCATGGCGTTGGAGTTCCGTCGGGTTGTTCTGGTTTAAGGCGAGTTCTATACCAGCAAGCTGGGTCTGGATATCAGTTAGGAATAATTGAAGTAGTTCGCGCTCAAACACTTGGTCGCCCCCGGTCATATCGTCTAGGTGAAAACGGTCCAAGATGGGTAAAGTACTCATGGTTGCCTTGTGTTGCTTAGCACAGTGTACAGTCCTTCCAAGCGGACCGGTTTACTGATGTAATCATTCATCCCAGCGGCAAAACAGGCTTCCCGGTTAGTTTTGAGGGCGTTGGCGGTCATGGCAATAATCCAAGGTTGGATGCCCTCGATTTGGCGGATCTGCCGGGTTGTGGCCAAACCGTCTAACTCGGGCATCTGCATATCCATCAGTACAACATCGTAGGATTGACGGTCTAACGCGGCGAGGACTTCATGACCATTGGCGGCTAGGTCCGCCTGATACCCAAGTCGTGCCAGCAGACGCAGGACGACCTTTTGGTTAACCGGGTTATCCTCTGCCACCAAAACTCGTAAGGGTAGTGAGTCTCCTAGCGTATCCGGGACGGCGGGCATGGGCATCCCAACATCTGGACTAAATAGCTGGACTAGGACTCGGTACAACTGTGAGAGCTTAAACGCTTTAGTCAAGATGTGCGTGACAGCAACCGTGGCGGGGGGTGGACCGTCTAGGGGACCCAAGATGACCGGAGGGTGGGGTTGTTGGAGGGGGAGGAGCCGGTCGAGCATCAGGAGGTCCGTCGGTTCGGTGGCAAGCCACCTCAAAGCTTCTTCGTTCTGGGTTAGGGCCGTGACCGTTAGGCCCCAGACTTGGAGCTGGTACGTCAGGGCAGCTTGGTAAATTATGTCTGTCACCACTAGCACCCGACGACCGAGGAGCTGGGGATGGGACGGGTCAAGCTGGGGAATCGTTGGGGTCAAGATGGTGAAATAAAACCTAGACCCCAACGCCTCGGTACTCTCCACCCCGATCCCACCACCCATCAGCTCGCTTAATCGTTTACAGATGACCAGCCCCAACCCCGTCCCCCCGTACTGACGGGTCGTCGAGCTATCGCCTTGGGAGAAAGGTTGAAACAATCGCCCTATTTGGGCGGGTGGAATCCCGATCCCGGTATCACACACACTAAAACTCAGTTCTCCACCCTTGGGGTGCGGTCCTATGTTGACCGTTAGCACCACTTGACCGTGGGCCGTAAACTTGACGGCGTTACTCAGCAGGTTGACTAGGATTTGCTGAAGACGGACTTCATCCCCCACCACCACTCTGGGTACCATTCGGTCCATAAAATAAACTAGGGCCAGTTGCTTGGTGGTTGCGAGGGGAGCCAAAAGCTCTAGAGCACTCTCTAGACACTGGCGCAGGTCAAAGGGCTGGGCTTCAATTTCTAACCGTCTGGCCTCAATCTTCGAGAAGTCTAAAATGTCATTGACGATCGCAAGTAGGGACTCCCCCCCACTGCGGATCGTCTCAGTAATTTCGCGGTGGGCGGGCCTGAGGGTGGTATCCGTTAATAACAGGCTTGTCATCCCGATAATGGCGTTGAGGGGAGTGCGGACCTCATGACTCATCATCGCCAAGAACTCAGACTTAGCCGCGTTTGCCTGTTCTGCCTCTGCCTTGGCCTGGGCTAGCTGTTTTAGGTTGCGGCGCAGTGTCAACTGGTCAACCACTTGCCGCCCCAAGGCAGCTAGGACGGATTGTTGTTCAGATGTGAGGGTACGCGGGACGGTATCAATCACACACAGGGTCCCCAACGCTGCGCCCTCGGGGGTGACCAAGGGCATACCAGCATAAAAACGAATGTGGGGTTCATGGATCACCAAGGGATTGCGGGCAAAACGGTCATCCTTCAGCGCGTCCGGGACCAGAAATAGCTGGGTCTGCTCAATAGCGTAGGCACAAAAAGCAATCTCTCGACTCGTCTGGGAGATCTCTAGTCCCATCCGCGCCTTGAACCATTGTCGGGTCTCATCCACAAGACTCACCAAGGCAATCGGCGTTTCGCAGATGTGGGCCGCCAACCGAGCAAGATCGTCAAAAGCCGCTTCTGCTGGGGTATCTAGGATTCCGTAACTCTCTAAAACGGCTAGACGGACTGACTCATCGCTCATGAACACTCGCACGGCCTGCTTTTTAGAATGCCCCGGTGTGGATGCAATCTCCTTTCCTATAGTTTGCGCGACTCCAAGGTGAATTCAGGGATTTGCGCTAGTTCGTCCTCCGGCAACTGGTATTGTTCACAGACGATACTCAGTCGGGTACCAGGACTCTGCATCGGGTTAATGGCATGGGTCAAGTCGCCCTGGAAATGTAAAAGGAGATTGGGCAAGGGCGAGATGCGGGCCACCGGGCGTTTTCCCAGGCTCAAGATCAATTCACCGCCCACAAGCTCGGGCGGGACCTGCACATAGAGGACACTCACGGTCAAAGGCGGCAAAATAGTTTTGCAGTAGGAACGGAGGCTGCGGTCAACGTGGGGGTCCACCCGTGAACCCGCCGTTAGGACCAAGGGATTGAGGTAAAAAGCATTACCCAGCGGGTCGAGGGCTTGGGTGAAATAGCGACGTAGATAGGGAAATTTCCGGCCTACCTCGGCTAGGGCCGAACGACGAAAGACCACTGAAAATCCCTTCGTGCTGACAAAATCCCGGTTTAAATTGTTGACGGCAAGGTACGGGGAGGCGTGGACCTGTCCGGCGAGTTCCTTTAAGTACAACGGGGGGAAGGCGTCGAGGTGGCGGCGGTAATAGTCCACTCTTAACGGTAGTTGGTGAACTGGAGTGCCACCGGGAAATCGTCTTTTTTTAGAGACTGGATCACGAGTTGGAGGTCATCTTTGTTTTTGGCGGAGACGCGCACCGCCTCGCCCTGGATGGTAGCTTGAACTTTTTTGTTGGTGTCGCGGATCTGTTGGCAGACCTGCTTGGCAAGTTTTTGTTCAATCCCTTTTTTGAGGATAATCTCTTGGCGGATACGGTTGCCCCCAGCTTTTTCGATGGCACCGGGTTCAAAGATCTTGAGGGAGAGGCCCCGTTTGGCGGACTTGGTCTGCAACAGATCCTGGATAGCTTCCAGGGTCATCTCGTTGTCAGTGAGGATGGTGATCGTTTTTTCGTCGAGGGTGATTTCGCTCCCGGTGTTTTTGAGGTCATAGCGGGATTTGAGTTCGCGGAGGGTCTGGTCCACCGCGTTCACCAACTCCTGACGGTCAAAGTCGCTCACGATGTCAAAAGAGAAATCAGTCGCCATGGTTTCGCATTGCAAATAATCTAATTTTAACTTCAGAAGCGCAGGATCTCTTGACAGTAAGCGGCGGGAGTCGGCTCGACTTGCCAGATAATCCCCTCCCCCGGTTCGAGGGCTACATCTATATAAAGGACGGGCACAGGGGCATCAGCATGGGCGATATTCCCGGCGAAACTCTGCTGGTCTTCGGTCCAGAGACTGAGGACAAACCCGGTGGGGATTTGACCAGCATAAAGGACAGGGCGCAATTGGAACCGCCAACCTAGACCTAGGGGTAAGACGCGCAACTCATACTCCTGATTAAGGATCTGGAGTGGGCGCACAAAAGTGGCTTTGGGTACCTCTTGGTCTCTGGACTCAGCCAGAACAGAGACCTGCAACCACCCCCAAGCCTGACCCAGGGGCGAAACCCCTCCGCGCAACCACTGGGGCAAGGACCATTGTTCCGGTAAACCCTGACGGCCTTCGTAGAGGGCCTGTCGCCAACCGCCGTGGGCTAAAAGACTGCCCCACAGGGCGAAAGGGACCTCCAGACGCGGGAGGAGCGACTGGGCTAAGCGTTGGAGTAACGAGTGGGCCTGGGTAGTGGTGAGGACGGGCAGGAGGGGCACTGGGGCCAAGGTGGGCTCGTCGAGGGTCAGGCAACCCGCTGTCACCGCCCACAACGCCCCTAGATCCGTAACTAAATCCAGCTCATGGAGACTATAGGTCCGGTCAGGACTGTAGTACTGGCCTTGAGTTTTGAGTTGGTGGTGGGTGGCCCAAGCCCAGACGCGCAATTGATGTTGGGCGAGATCTACGGTGACAGCTAGGTAATAGTCAGCCCGCCACTGGGGGATATCCACCCATTCCTGGGGGACCTGTAGATCGTCACTCTCGGCAGGGATGAGGACCCAGCGTTGACCGGCTACGGTCAGGGCGGTTCCTGTCACCACCGTCCAGTAAGGGAGGGGCTGGGGCATAACTTGGGCTTGAGCGTCATACGCCTGGACCCAAGGGAGAAGAACCTGGAGGGTCAAGTCGTTGAGGTAAGCCTGCCAATGCGTAACGGAGTCACCCAAGACGGTATGGGTTTGCCAAACCTTTGCTTGAAGTAGAGCCGGAATCTCAAAGAAAAGAGCTGTGGGGTCTTCAAATGTCGAGGCAGAATCACTCATCGGGAGAAAATTCCTGTAATTGCTGGGCGGATTGATAATTTTCGGTTAACCACTGGTCTACAGCAGCTCCTAATTCTTTTAATACCCCCGGCGTAATCTGGATATGCAGGGCAGCATTACTCCATTGACCAAGGGCTACCACCAATTGTCCCCGACATTGGGTCAGTTGGCGGGAGATTGTGCACTGGTTTTTTTGGAGAAGGCGGGCGAGTTCCTTTTGACCCAAACCCTGACCATAGTACAGTTCCAGTAGTTCGCGTTGGGCTGGGGGTAGTTGCGCTAGGGCTTGACGTAGAACTTGGGCTAGTTCCACAAAGTATTGCTGTTCGGTTGCGTACTGCAATTGCTCAAAAGGTGAACTCCCAGGGGCCACCAGTCGGTCCACCAAGCTCTCTTGGTCAGGGGCATGAAAATCCAAAGAGGTAAAACGGGGCCGGAAGTTACGGATGGCCTGGGCTGCCACTAAAAGCCATTGGCTGAGCTCGGCTGGCTGAGCGGAAGGGCTGATTTCTCGGTTATAACGCTCACTGATGGTCTGCCAGAGTACGGGGTCGGGTCCGGTTAGTCGGGTGACGCGCTGGGGCTGTCGAGGGACATAGCAGTCGCGGTAAATCTGCCAGACAAGCAAATAGGTGTGGATAGTTGCTTCGGGTAGACCATGGTGACGGAGGGCCTGGGTCAGAAGTTCGCGGCTCGTCTGGCGCAACAGAGACCAGTCACTGGCGAGGGCGACGACGGTTTGTTTTTGTACTTCATCACGCATGCAGTTCTTGAAAGCTTGGAAAGCATAGCCTTTGAGATTACTCCCGAGGCGGGGATTGTATTTGTGGAGGATGATATCGGTTTTAAGTAGGGCGATTTGGAATAGCTCAGCTAGGTCGTAGCTCCCCCCCGCGCCCCGTTGCACCCATTGCTCAGTTTTCCAGGCAGCCCAATAACAGGGTTCTTGTAAATAAGCGATTAAATGTTGACGCGCCAAGATATCCTTACGCCAGCCGCCGAGCCAATGGCTCACCCAGACCTCTAAACTCGGTGGAGCTGTACTCAAGTACTGGGCTAAATTGCGCCGCAGCCGGGGTTCCTCGCGCCAAGCCCAACTCTCGCGGCCTATATCCAAAAATGTACAAAATTGTGTCGTGGGGTCCTGTCGTTTGGGCGGGTGAGCGGGCACAGGGATTGCACAGGTGGTCCCACTCACTTTATCACCAGAATTCGGGTATTCTTCTAGCTGAAATATTTCTAAGATAACTAAAAGATTATGCAACTCAACTAGAAATAGTTTACAACTGGCGCTGTTGGCGCAAATACCGTTCCATGAAGCGGTCCAGGTCGCCATTCATAACCCCAGCAACGTCAGAAGTCTCTTCTTGGGTGCGGTGGTCTTTGACCATTTGGTAGGGGTGAAAGACGTAGGAACGGATCTGTGTTCCCCAGTCGGCGTCAGTGATATCGCCCCGGATTTGGGCGAGTTCCACCCGGCGTTTTTCTTCCTCTAGGGTCAGCAACTTGGCGGTGAGGATTTGCATCGCCCGGTTGCGGTTCTGGAGTTGGGAGCGTTCTTGGGTACAACGCACAAACAGACCCGTGGGAAGGTGGGTAATCTGGACAGCGGTCTCGACTTTGTTGACGTTCTGACCGCCCGCCCCACCGGAACGGGAGGTCTTGATGTCGAGGTCTTCCGGGCGGATCTCCACTTTCACTTCATCGTTGAGAATCGGCATCACATCCAGACCCGCGAAACTGGTCTGCCGTTTCCCGTTGGCATTAAAAGGCGAGATGCGGACTAAACGGTGGGTGCCCTTCTCCGCCCAGAGATAACCGTAGGCGTATTGGCCGTCAATCTCTAGAGTGACGGACTTGATTCCGGCTTCCTCCCCCTCGGAGAGATCCAGGAGCCGGACGGTGTAGCCGTGATTCTCGGCCCAGCGGGTGTACATCCGCAAAAGCTGGTCGGCCCAGTCCTGGGCATCGGTGCCCCCCGCCCCGGCATTAATGGTGATGACCGCCCCTTCCTGGTCGTAGGGACCGGAGAGCAACTGCTCAAACTCCCAACGGTCTAGCTCCTCGGTGAGGCGAGCGGCGACGGCTTGGGCTTCGTGGAGTAAGTCTTCATCCCCGGATTCATCAATCAGTTCAATCAGGGCGGTGGTCTCTTCCAGTTGCGCTTGCCAGTGGTGGTACTGGGCCAGGGGTGATTTGAGGCCGTTGAGTTCCTGCATGGTGCGCTGGGCTTGGTCGGAGTCGTCCCAGAACCCCGCGCCCGTGGTCTGGTATTCAAGATTCTCAATACGCTGGGTTAGTTGAGGGATGTCAAAGATAGTCCTGGGTTTTACCCAGGCGGTCAGTGAGTAGGGTAACCGTGCGTTTAAGGTCAGTCAGGTCCATTAGTAGCCTAAGTTTGTCTGTTCTATTTTCGCTATTTTTGGGGTGCAACGGTAGAGGCGGGTGCATAAAAATCGAAAGATAGGTTGTGCTTAACCCTAAATTAACGTCGTTGTCATATCATGGTCTCGATCTAATTGGGAGGCTGCCTTGGGAACCTGCGGACTGGCCCTATTGTTACTGGTCCTGGGAGATTTCTTCTCC
This sequence comes from Candidatus Cyanaurora vandensis, assembly GCF_013285555.1. Lineage (GTDB taxonomy): Bacteria > Cyanobacteriota > Cyanobacteriia > Gloeobacterales > Anthocerotibacteraceae > Cyanaurora > Cyanaurora vandensis. The sequence goes on from NZ_JAAXLT010000191.1 coordinate 7,229, forward strand.
ACCTTTCTTTACCATGTACCGGAGCATGTATTTGGTAAGTACCACATGAAAGTCCACCACTCTCCCAATCGTAGCTTCATCCACTATGCGGTCTTATCGAGCAATGCCAGGGTTCTAGTTGATGGTTTGCTCGGGGCGGCGCCTTATATCTTGGTCGCGGGATTGATCGGGGTTTACGATTTGACAGCGGCTTTAATTGGGATTTTATTGGGACAAGTCCACGTTTGGTGGCGACACACTTCAATTTTGAAATGGGAAACTCCCCGGCCTCTACAAACGCTGTGTAGCTACTGCTGGATTGTCACCCCGGAGATCCACTGGTTGCACCATCAAAATATCAATCTAGCTTACGGCGATATTTTTACTTTTTATGACAAGCCTGCTCAAATGTGGCTGAGCTATCTCAGGAAAGTTTATTTTAAAAGACTGGCTTGAAAGGACTCCCAATGCAGCAGACAACGACTCAAGTGCAAGTCAGTGCCCACATGCGTAAGCTCCAAGACGATATCGCCACGGCGATTAGCCAGCTTGATGGGTCTAGTTTTCGTGAGGATAGCTGGGAACGGCCCGAGGGCGGCGGCGGTTGCTCCAGGGTGCTGACGGAGGGCCGGATTTTTGAACGGGCCGGGGTGAGTTTCTCGGCGGTCTACGGTCCCAAGCTGCCGCCTTCCATTCTCGAAAATATGCCCCAAGCGGCGGACCAACCTTTTTATGCCACCGGGGTCTCTCTGGTCTTCCACCCACGCAATCCCCATGTGCCCACGGTCCATATGAACTATCGCTATTTTGAGACAGCGGAACTGTTCTGGTTCGGTGGGGGGGCAGACTTGACCCCTTACTACCCGCGCCGTGAAGATGTGGTTCATTTTCACCAGACCCTCAAAAATGCCTGTGACGAACACGACCCCCACTATTACCCGCGCTTCAAGTCCTGGTGTGATGAATACTTCTACCTCAAGCACCGCAAGGAGCCGAGGGGGGTGGGCGGGATCTTTTTTGATTACCAGCAAGGCGACTGGGCGAAGACCTTTGCTTTTAGTCAGTCCTGCGGTCATAGCTTTTTGACGAGTTATCTCCCGATTGTCAAACGCCGCCACGAAACACCCTGGACTGAAACCGAGCGCGACTTCCAACTCTACCGCCGGGGCCGCTATGTGGAGTTCAACTTGGTCTACGACCGGGGTACAATTTTCGGACTCCAGACCGGGGGGCGCACCGAGTCCATCTTGATGTCCTTGCCCCCGGCGGTGCGCTGGGTCTACGACTGGCACCCCGAACCGGGCACTCCCGAGGCTGAACTCTATAATGTTTACCTCAAACCGACGGACTGGCTGGCCTAGTCACTCATCAAGAAGATCCGGGGCCGTACATCGTCCTCCGCCGTCCAAGCCCAATATTTAATCAAGATCTGGTAGACCATGATCCCGGTCTCGCCTTCGCCAAATAGGATGAACTGGAGGGATTGGGAGGTCATATCCTTGCGGGTCAGCCCCAGGAAAATGGAGGTCGGGTTAACCAGTTCACTTAGGTAGGCAATCGTATTGGCAAGGGCCACGGCTCCATCCACTTCGATACAGTAATTACCATCACCCACCTCGCGCACCTGGACTCTCAACCCGCTCAAAAAATCACTGCGGTCATCACGCAGATTCACGTGCATAAAAACCAAGGGGTCCTGGATCGTGTAGTAGCGGCGAATTTGGGCTGCCTTACGGTCGCGCATCTCAGTCGCATTACTAATGAGCGGGACCAAACAGGCTTGTCGTCCACAGAGAATGGGCCAGAGGTCGGCGGAGAGCTCATCGGCTAGGGTGACTTGTTCGACCCTAAGCTCCGTGGCTCGTTGATAGCGCGAGACGGCTCCAATCACCAGGATCGCCAGGATGAAACAGCCAGCGATAATAATCCCGTCGGGTCGTTCGCGGATGTTTTCGATAAATGTATAGGTGAAAACTAACGTCACCAGCCAGAAGTAATAGCTTAGCCAGCGCGTTTTTTGAGATCCTGTCTCTACCGCTTCACGCCCCAAGCCCAGGGAAACCGCCACCGCCGCCGAGAGGATCAGCGCGAGTACCCCCGTGGCGTAGGCCCCCGCTTGGGCCTCCACATCGGCCCGGAAGATAGCTGTCACTAGAATATTCACCGCCAGCAAGACCAAGACCAAGGGGCGCGTATAGCTCACCCAGGCCGGGACCATCCCGAAGCGCGGTAGGTAGCGGGGGATGAGATTTAACATCCCCGCCATCGCTGAGGACCCGGCAAACCAGAGAATCGCAATCGTCGAGATATCGTAGAGCGTCCCCATGAAATCGCCTAGGTAGGCGTGGGCCAGATAAGCCAAAGCGCGGCCCGCTGCTTCACCGCCCTCGGCGTAGTCGGCTGGGGGAATGAGCAGGGTCGTCGTAAAACTAGAGGTGAGCAACAACAAGCTCATCAAGACCGCCGCCACGGTCAACAGGAGACGAGTCCCTCGAATTCGGCCTTCTGGAGTGGGCCGCTCCGCATCCTCGGGGTCGCCTTTAACCAAGGGCATCACCGAAACCCCGGTCTCAAACCCGCTCAACCCCAAAGCAAGTTTAGGAAAGGTCAATCCCGCCGCAAGCAACAAAAACGTCCAATCCCCCTTGAGGGTGAGGGCTTGCTGCCAATTAGCCAAGAGTTCCGGGCGTTGACTAATCTCTACAAAGGCCCGCCCAATCACAACCATACTGAGCAAAATGTAGGGCACCCCCACGAGCACCGCCACCCCCACCGCCTCCGTGAAGCCCAGGAGGAAAACCCCCGCCAATAAGGTCAACAATACCAGGGTGATCGGTAGCTGGTAGGGTTCCAGGTAGGGTTCGAGGAAAGGATTGTGGACCATGTGTTCGGCGGCATCGGAGGCCGAGAGGGTCATGGTAATAATGAAGTCCGTACTGGCAAACCCCAGCATGGCGAGGACAAAAAGCTTCCCCCACCAACCCGGTAGCAGTTTCTCAATCATTGCAATCGAGCCCTGTCCCGCAAAAGAGCGTTGCATCACCTGGATGTAGACCGGCAGGGCTCCACCGAGGGTGACGAGGACCAGCAAGAGGGTGGCAATCGGCGAAATCACCCCGACGGAGAGTAGGGCCAGCGCGGGTTGATAGCCCAGGGTGGAAAAGTAATCCACCCCTGTCAACCACAACACGGCATACCAGGGATGGGTCTCCCCGTGATGTTCGCCCCCGGCCCCTTTTTTGAGCCAGCGACCCAGGGTACTTTTGGGGAGTGAGTTGCCGGGGGTAGGTAGGAGCGGAAGGGCTTTTGGGCCGACACCTTGCATAAATACCCTGGGTGAAAACTCCTCCTAGTTTAGAAGTTGTCAGCCACCTACGACTGAATCTTTAGGGAGAAGGACAACCTTGACCTTGCCCAAGCTCATAATCCACCTTCCTGAGATCACATCCCGCCTTCAGAAGCTCAAGGTTGACCTGCTGGAGTGGCTAAAACTTCAAACGGGTATGGGGTTGGATCAAAGCTGCCCCCTGCGCGGTCAGGGTCTCTAGCTGAAGCGCGTCTAAGTCCTCGGGCCAGACCAGGAATTTGCGGTTGATGTAGTCACGGCTCCCCTGGCTTAAGGAGATATCCCCGGTACTCCCCAAGGCAATCGTCACATCCGGTCCCCGCCGCACATGGGCTTCCACTTGGCGCAGGCGCAGCATTAATTGGCTCAAGCTCTCCCCCGGACGCTGGACCAAGACCAATAGAGCCAGATCACAGGGGTTGTAATAACTGCCCAGACCGCACAGAACCAACGCTTCACAGGGCATCACCACCGTCTCATGGCCGATATTGACCACGGGGAAGAGAATCGGCTGCATCTCATCGGGTTGCCAGGAACGCATGGAGCGTTCGTCGGTCTGTCCACGGACCCAGGTCGAGAGCTTGGGCATCACCGATTCACTAATTAACCGATAGACCTCTTGAGGGCGGCCCAACTGACACAGCGCGTACTCATAAAAAAAATTCGTCGTCGGCTCCATCCCCTACCCCCCTGTGTCTTTCTAGGATGCCCTAGGGATGGGCTTCACATGGGTGTCCTGAAAGGCTAGGGCGACGCCCACAAAGTCCAAAAGCCCGTGGGTTCCTCACTTTCGGGACTGGCTTGGATGGCGAGGAAGTGAAAGCCCCCACAGGTGAGCTTCCGTTGCTCAAAGCGTTGACCTTCGTCCAGAATCTCACTCTCTTTGAGGCGCGGACGAGCCATCACCCACACCTCGCCCGCCCCAGCTTCTAATAACAGACGACCCGTCTCAAAGCGGAGGGCTATAGGCTCAGCCCCCTGCATCCAACCCGCCATCGCCCGGTCCCGGCCCGTAAAGATAACCAACCCCGGCACCAATAATTCTGGGGCGAGGTCCACCGGGAATAGCTCCCCGAAACGCACCGCTTCCACCTGGGCCAACTCCCCGGCCTGCAAGTTCACAAAAGCCCACTTCTCTCCCAAGAGAGCCGCTGGTAAAGGTTGGGGCGTGACGATGAGCGGTTCATCTATGCCTGTGGGAGCTTGGTAGCCCGTCTGTTGAGGATAGAACGCCCGTTCCCGTGCCAAAAGCCACCGCCGTAACCGAAATACCCGCAGACTCAACCGACAGGGCAACTCTAGTTGTTTGCAGGCCCCCTCCACAATCCCCGCCATCACCAATCGAAAAAAGCGGACCCGCTCCGGGGCGAGGGGAGCCAGCGTTAGGGCCTGTTGGAGCTGGGTGACGAGCCAAGCCCGGTTGGCGTCCTTCTGGCTACATTGGGCCACGTACTCAAAATCAGTTTTTTGCGAACAAAGTAGCAGTTCCCAGGTTTTTTTACCCGCCGCATCAAGGACGGGACGGCTGTAGAAATCAATTTCCCAAGTATCCATTTTCCTTTTACCACACCCGTCAGATCTATTTTGCCAGGGGCTAGCCATTCGTTCCCGCCAACGGGTACCATCAACACTAGCGGTAACAAAGTTTACCGATGTTGCTTTCGGCAGGTTTTTACCTTGAGTAGTGACAGTAGACCGGGCAAGTCAGTCAGCTAGGTAGGGCCTTCCCACTGGCGGCTTGGCTTGCCAGAAAGGAGGAAGGATGCTGACTGAAGACCGCCACGCGGTGCTGTCATCCATTGCGAGCTTGGGTGAACTCAAAGCACAACTTAACGCGCTCAATCCTGTGGATGCCAGTGATTACCTGAGCACCCAGCCCCCCGACCGTCAAGCGATTGCTTTTCGTCTCTTGGATAAGGAGCAGGCTAACGAAGTTTTTGGCTATCTACCCTTAGAAGTCCAAGAAGAATTAGTTACTAACCTGCATAAACAAGAAGTGCGGACACTCGTCGAGGCGATGACCCCGGACGACCGGGCGGAGTTTTTTGATGAACTCCCGGCCCGTGTGGTCAAGCGACTTTTGTTACAACTGAGTCCCTCAGAGCGCGAAGCAACCGCCCTATTGCTGGGCTACCCGGAACATACCGCCGGTCGGGTAATGACCACGGAGTATGTGCGTTTGCGGATGGACTTGACCGTGGCCCAAGCGATCCAGAAGATCCGGCGGTTGGACGCGGATAAAGAGACGATCTATTACTGTTACCTCACGGACCCAGACCGAGTATTGCAGGGAGTAGTTTCCCTACGCCAACTAATTTTTGCGGACCCCGAGACCCCGATCCAGGAACTCGCCCAAAACCGCCTGATCTCAGTCAACACCAACGCTGAACAAGAAGCTGTCGCTCGCCTGATGAAACGCTACGACCTATTAGCTTTGCCGGTGGTAGACCGCGATGAACGACTGGTGGGGATTGTCACGATTGACGACGTAGTAGACATCATTGAGGAATCCGCCACCGAAGACCTCCAAAAACTGTCCGGGATTCAGACCGGGGACGAATCAACGCTGGACTCACCCCTAGTCTCGGTGCAGAAGCGGCTGCCCTGGCTCGTCGGTAATGTTCTACTTTATGTCGGCGTTGCTAGCCTGATTGCACCCTTCCAGGAAGTGATTGGTCTCGTCCCTGTCCTCGCTGTGATCATGCCCATCATTGCCAATACCAGCGGCAACACGGCTATTCAGACCCTAGCGGTGACGGTGCGCGGGTTGGGGGTCGGTGAGATTGTCCCTCAAGACCTCTGGAAGGTCGTGCGTAAAGAAGTCTTAGCGGGATTGTGTAATGCCCTAGTCCTCGGCGTGGTCTTGGGGAGCCTGTCCCTCATCTGGTCCTATACGACCTATCCCCGCATTGCCTTAGTTGCCGCCGGGGTGATTGCCATTAACGTTCTCGTGGCTGCCGCCGCCGGGACGATCCTACCGATTACCCTCAAGCGGTTAGGACTCGACCCCGCTCTCATCAGTGGCCCTCTACTCACCACCCTCCTTGATTCAATCGGATTTCTAACTTTCTTGGGGACTACATCCTTGCTGTTGAAGCACGGTTTACTCTAGGGCACAGGTCAGTTCCTCGACACGGAGGGTGAAGCGCATATTCTCGCGGTAGTCCACGGGGCAATCAATGACGGTGGGAACGGATTGGGCTAGGGCTTCTTGGAGAATCGGCAAGAGGTCCTCGGTGCGTTCCACCCGATAACCCTTGAGACCCATACTCTCGGCTAACTTAACGAAGTCTGGGTTGCCAAAACGTGAATAGGCCGTGCGTCCAAAGTGGATCTGTTGTTTCCACTCAATCAGTCCGTAACCGCCATCGTTAAAAATCAAGGTGACGAAGGGCGTACCCACGCGCACAGCCGTTTCGAGTTCCTGGCAGTTCATCATGAACCCGCCGTCGCCCGTGACCGCAACGACCTTGCGCTCCGGGTAAACCAGTTTCGCCGCCACCGCTCCGGGAATCGCAATCCCCATCGCCGCAAAACCGTTGGAGATGAGACAGGTGTTGGGGTGGCTGCAATGGTAGTGGCGGGCCATCCACATTTTGTGGGCCCCGACATCGGAGATGACGATATCCTCAGCCCCCATCACTTGCCGGAGGTCGTAGATAATCTTCTGGGGTTTGACGGGGAACTCTTGGTCTTGGCTGTACTGGACGTAATCAGCCTGGATCGCGGAGCGCAGGCTCAGGGCGTGGGGCGTGGGCAGGCCCTCGCGGTCAGTGCGGTTCAAGATCTCTTCTAGGGAATCGGCGATGTCACCCACCACTTCCACAGCGGGGATGTAGCTACTGTCAATCTCGGCGGCGGTCATATCAATGTGGACAATCGCGGTCGTGCCCGTGGGGTTCCATTTTTTCGGCCCGTACTCAATTAGGTCGTAACCAATGGCAATCACCAAGTCAGTCTTCTCAAAGGCACAAGTGACGATATCCCGTTGCTGGAGTCCCACGGCCCACAGTGCGAGGGGGTGTTCATAGGGGATCACGCCTTTGCCCATGAAGGTATTGACCACGGGGATCTGGAGGGTAGCGGCGAACTTGGTCAACATCGCACTGGCTTGGGCGCGGATACAACCATTCCCCACCAGAATCACCGGGTTCTGGGCCTGACTGATGCGGAGGGCGGCCTCGGCGATGCTTTTGAAGGAGGCGTATTCGTGGTCCTGGTCGCCGACCCGCAGGGGGGTACCGACGACGGGCATAGCGGCGATATTTTCGGGTAAATCAATGTGAACCGCGCCCGGTTTCTCCGCTTGGGCCAGTTTGAAGGCGCGACGGACGATCTCCGGGGTATTACTGGGCCGGACGACCTGGGTACTCCATTTCGTCACCGGGGTAAACATAGCCACGAGATCTAGGTATTGATGGGACTCGATGTGCATCCGGTCGGTCCCGACTTGTCCTGTAATAGCGACGAGGGGGGCATGGTCGAGGTTGGCATCAGCCACCCCAGTCATCAGGTTCGTCGCCCCCGGCCCCAGGGTCGAGAGACAGACCCCCGCCCGCCCGGTCAAGCGTCCGTAGACATCCGCCATAAACGCCGCGCCCTGTTCGTGACGAGTCGTGATGAAACGGATTGAGGAGGATTGCAATGCCTCCAAGAACTGGAGATTTTCTTCACCGGGTAGACCAAAGATGTATTCCACGCCTTCGTTTTCGAGGCATTGGACCAGTAGCTCAGAAGTATTCATGCACACCACACGGTTTTGATGTTGACGAACTCAAGCAGTCCTTCTCGTCCCAGTTCTCGTCCATAACCGGAACGCTTAATCCCGCCGAAGGGGAGGCGCGGGTCGGATTTGACCAAACTGTTGATGAAGACAGCTCCTGCCTCTAATTCCCAGGTTAGCCGCTCCTGCTCAGTCGGGTCCTGAGTCCAGGCACTCGCCCCGAGCCCAAATACGGTGTCATTGGCAAGCTCCAAAGCCTGATCCAAGTCCCGTACTCGAAAAATCGCTGCTACAGGACCAAAGAGTTCCTCGTGGTAAGCCGGACTCTGGACGGGGATGTCTGTGAGAATCGTCGGCGGATAGAAATTCCCCGGTCCCGCCAGGAGTTCTCCGCCACACAGTAACCGCGCTCCTTGGGCAATGGAGTCCTGGACTTGTTGGTGGAGTTGTTCGCGGATGGCGGGGGTTGCCAGGGGGCCGATTTGGGTCTGGGGATCGAGGGGATCGCCGATTTTGAGTTGCTGAAACGCTGCTACTAACCCGGCGGTGAACTCATCGGCAATCGGTTCCGCCAAAATGAAACGTTTAGCGGCAATACAGGATTGACCGTTGTTCTGCGTCCGCGAGGTCACGGCGGTCTGGATCGCCTGGGTCAGGTCCGCGCTGGGGAGGACGATGAAAGGGTCACTACCGCCGAGTTCGAGGACCGTTTTTTTCAGATAGTGTCCACAGTGGTGGGCGAGGCTCTGACCAGCGGGTTCACTGCCCGTCAGGGTAGCGGCTTTAATCCGTGGGTCTGCCACTAACTGGGCAATCTGCTCAGATTCGATAAGCAAGGTCTGGAAACAGCCCGTGGGATAGCCCGCATCTACAAAAAGTTGCTCAATTGCTAGGGCACACTGGGGCACGTTGGAGCTATGTTTCAGCAGAGCCACGTTCCCCGCCATCAACGCCGGGGCCGCAAAGCGCAGGACCTGCCAAAAAGGGAAATTCCAGGGCATGACCGCGAGAATTACGCCCAAGGGTTGGTAGCGCACCAAGGCTTTAACCCCGCTAATCGGTACGGGTTGGTCAGCGAGTAATTCAGCCCCGTGGTCAGCATAGAACCGACAACCCACCGCGCACTTCTCAATCTCGGCTTGGGCAGCAGCGATGGGTTTACCCATCTCAACTGTGGCGAGGTGAGCCAGTCGGTCCCGGTCTTTTTCGAGTAGATTAGCGACGCGGTGTAATTTCTCAGCCCGTTGGGCAAAGGTGGTCCGTCGATAGTTCAGAAAAGTCCGCTCTGCTTGTTCTAGTTTGGTGGCGAGTTCTGTTTCGCTCAGGGGCGTAAAGGTCTTTTCGGTCACGCCCGTCGTCGGATTCAAGGTTGCAATCGGTCTAGCCATGTCAATATCCACATCTATTTCTATGGTGGCGGGTCCATCCCTCAAAAAGACCACAATTTCTCATCAAATTTGGAGAACTTCATCAAGCCGAGTTGGTTAAATTAACCCAACGATCGCCTGGAGTCTCGATGAACCCCGTCCGTTACTTGCCCTTAATCGCCCTGTTAGCCCTACCCGTCATGGCCCAGACCGCTGACTTCCAGCGCAGTTATCCCTTGGCTCAGGGGAGCATCATCCGTATTCGTAATGTCTCTGGGGATATCCGGGTAACAGGGTATGAGGGCAGTACCGTGGTGGTCCGGGCGATTAAAGAAGGACGGGACCGCGACCAAGTGGAAGTGGAAGACCTCAGCACCAATGACCGGGTGGAATTAGATGTCCGCTATCCCAATTATTGCCAGAACTGCAATGCCAGCCTCCGCTTTGAAGTGCAGGTCCCACGCAACCGTCGCTTCCGGTTTGATGATCTGGGTTCTGCCAGTGGAGATATCCAAGTGCGGGGGGTCCAGGGCGAGGTCCGCATCAAGACTGCCAGCGGCGATGTCCAAGTCGAACAGGTCCAAGGCGAAGTCCAGGCCAAGTCTGCCAGTGGCAAGGTCGCGGTGCGCGAGACCCAGGGCGGCAACCTCCGGGCGGAGAGTGCCAGCGGAGATGTGGAAGTCGAGATTGGGCAACTGACCGGGACTGAGGATCTACGGTTTACCTCCGCCTCCGGGGATGTCCGCCTCAGATTGCCCGCCAACCTCAATGCTGATGTGGAATTGAGGAGTAGTACCGGGCAGGTGAGTACCGAGTTTCCCTTGAATACCGTCCGCGACCGCTATGGTCCCGGCGAACGGGCTGAAGGACGATTGGGGACTGGGAAACAGACGCTACGAGCTAACTCTGCCACGGGAGATGTGCGGCTAAATCGGTTCTGATGCACCCACGCATAGTTCTTGGGTCTTGCGGTGGCGGTAGTCGAAGAGGGCTTCCAGGCGCGGACGGACCCATAACTCCGTTGCCAACCCCCACCAACCCAGGGGCGGGGTGTACATGACCGTGTCGCGCAACAACGTCCCTCCCTGAGCGGCAATGAACCGATGGGTATGCCGATAGTGGCTGAATGGTCCCCACGCCTGCACATCCGTGAAGTGGCTGTCGGCAACCAATTCCGTAATCCGTGACAACCAGGGCAAGACGAGAGGACCCAGTAAAGCAATCTCAAAAATGACCAAGCTCCCGGTCTGAATCGGGTCGGGGGCTTGAATCAGTCGCAGTTGGTACTCAGTCGGCGTGATGAGAATGAGGTTTTGGGGATCGGTGTGGAAGGCAAAAACCTGCGCCACAGGAGCCGCAACCAACGACTCGCGCTCAAAGGCAAAGGTAGGGTCCATCAGGCGAGGTCCGGGAAGACCCGGCTGACCGTGGGATGGCAGACCCGGCCCAAGGAGACATTCAAGCCCTTGGCAAGGGCGAGATTGTGGTCTAGGGCCGTCAAACCCTGTTGGGCCAATTGCGCCACGTAGGGGAGGGTGACATTGGTGAGGGCCTGGGTCGCCGTCCAGGGTACGGCTCCCGGCATATTGGGCACCCCGTAATGGACGACACCCTCAGCCACATAGACCGGCTCAGAATGCGACGTAGCGTGTAGCGTCTCCACACAGCCGCCCTGGTCCACCGCCACATCCACAATTACCGAACCGGGCTGCATCTGGGCCACCTGTTTACGCGTGACTAAGGTGGGTGCCCGGTCGCCCGTCACGAGAACCGCCCCCACGAGGAGATCCGCCGTCGGAACCACTTCACTAATCGTCCGCGCACTGCTGTAGAGATATTCCACCCGCGAACCAAACAGGGTCTCTAGGTAACTAAGGCGGTCCATGCTGAGGTCAAGGATTTGGACCCTAGCCCCGAGACCCACGGCAATCCGCGCCGCCTCCGTCCCGACGGTTCCCCCGCCCAGGATGACCACATGGGCCGGCCGCACAC
>NZ_JAAXLT010000192.1 GCF_013285555.1 Candidatus Cyanaurora vandensis
CCATCGCCCCCAGCCGTCAGATTCCCATTCCCGGCGATATGGGTCAGTTGCCCTTCTGTATTCAGGCGCAGGAGCCGCATCTGGTCGTGGTCCACGAAATAAATGGCATCTGGAGCACCGACCACCGCCACCGGGTTAGCAAACTGCTCCAAGGCAATCGTGGTCGTCTCAGTGAAAAACCGAGGGATGACCGTGGTACCGAGGTTGATGAAGATTAAGCACAGACCCACGGCCCAGAGGAATAACTGGGTCAAGGCGCGGAGACTATCCATCCATGGCCCGCACAGCCGCTAGTTGGGTCATCATCTGGTTAGAACGCTGGATAAACTGCTGGAGCGAACCCGAGTCAAAGGGTTTCTGGGACATCAGGGCCAAGTCATAGACCTGACGACACAATAAGTTAACTAGCTCCGGGTCACGCCCTGAATCCTCCAACTTCTGTAAACTCTGAACCAAGGGGTTAGCCGTGTTGAGTAGGAGTGTATGTTCTTCCAAGAAGTCCAGGTTAGAACCCTGCTGCATCATGGCGGTCATCTCCTTAAGACGGCGCAACTGTTCCGGAAGCAAGACCATTGCCGGGACATTCTCAGCTTTGAGAGCTTCAGTTCGGAGGTTCAATTTAGGTAGATTCAGGGCGGTTTTGAAGAGGTCCTTAAGCGTTTCGCTTCGGGTCTTCTGGGTGCGCGGGTCCACTAGTTCCGCCGCCTTGTCCTGGGTCAACAAGTTCTCATCCAGGTCTGCGTCCACCCGGCTGAAACGGACCTCCGGGTACTTAGATTCCAAGAAACTGACAAAGTGGGTATCAATGAAGGAATCTAGGATTAAGACTTCAATCTCTTGACCCTTGAGCAGGTCAATATAACTGGACTGGTTGAGCGCGTCAGTGGTGTAATAGACTTTTTTATCAGTCTTCGCTTGGTTCTGTTTCTGATAGTCCGTCAGGGTCCGAAAAGTCTGAGTCTCACCCGCTACCTGAAAAATCAAGACCTCTTTAGCCTGCTCAAAGAACTTGTCATTATTCAACATCCCAAACTTGACGAACACACTGATATCTGTCCAACACTTGAAGTAGTGTTCCCGCTGCTGCTGATATAGTTCTTTGAGGCGGTCGGCGACTTTCTTGGTGATAAAATCCGCAATCCGACGCACCGTGCGGTCCCCTTGCAAGTAACTGCGCGAGACGTTGAGTGGGATATCCGGGCTATCAATCGCGCCCTGGAGCGGGGTGAGGAACTTAGGAATAATCTCCTCACAGTTATCACTCACAAAAACCTGATTGCAGAAGAGCTTAATCTGTCCCTTGGTCAGGTCCATATCCCGCTCTAACTTCGGGAAATAAAGAATCCCCTGAAGCGAGAAAGGATAATCCGTATTGAGGTGAATCCAGAACAGCGGTTCCTCTTTGTAAGGATACATATACTGATAAAAGTCCAGGTAATCCTGGTCCTTGAGCGAACTCGCCGCCTGCTTCCAGAGCGGGGTCTGCTTGTTTGCCACAGTATCATTAAAGAAGATGGGGAGCGGCAGGTAATCGCAGTACTTGCGGATAATCTCTTGAATTGTCGTCTCGCTAAGAAATTCCTCTGCATCCTGACTCAGGTAAAGCGTAATCGTAGTGCCCCGCTCTTGACGGGTTGAAGTATCGAGGGTGAAAGCTGTGGTCCCGTCGCACTCCCAGCGTACCGCTGTACTCTCGGGTCGGTAACTAAGCGTATCAATCTCAACGCGGTCAGCCACCATGAAAGCTGAATAGAACCCCAGGCCAAAATGTCCGATAATCTGGTTTTCGCCACTTTGAGAAAACTTCTGGACAAACTCCTCAGCACTGGAAAAGGCGACTTGGTTAATATATTGCTTGACTTCTTCCGCCGTCATACCAAGCCCATTATCCGTCACCGTCAGAATCCGGCCCTCTTTGTCGAGCTTGACCCGGATCGCATAGTCCTCGTTATTATCGGTAAACTCCCCGGCATAACCGAGCATTTTTAGTTTACTGACCGCATCAAAACCATTGGCGATCAGTTCCCGCAAGAAGATATCCCGTTCTGAGTAGAGCGACTTCTTAATGATGGGGAAGATGTTTTCAGTATGGACCGTGATGTTGCCTTGCTCTAACACAGTGATTCCTCCAAGCGTCCATGGTGTATTTTAAACGATCTATTCCGTCGTTGTCGGGTACGAACGGCCCTTCCAAGTCGTCCCCAGCCCGAGGACCTGACGCAAACCACTATTGATGAGAATCGCCAAGGTCAAGACCGCCCCCGGCAACTGCCACAGCACCGTACTGGGAGCGAAAGCTTGCCGCTCCCGAATCCGCGCATCCACCACCATCCCCCAAGCGAGGACCAATCCATTTATCAAAATACCCGCGCCATCCTGAACCATTAGAGCCACCACTAACCCTGCCCAAGGCAGCAGCCGAAGGCTTAGTTGGGCGAGAGTCTCTAGAACCTGGGGCCAAAATAGCCGGAAGCTGTTCTTACTCCAGCCCTCCCAGACTTCCTGCAATCCCCGGTACATCCGGGTCCTAAATAGTCCCGTGCCGTTAATGAAATGGACCCGATAGCCCTGCTGATGAAAAGCACGAGCCAAAGCCACATCCTCCACCACTGCCCCCCGCACCGCCCGATGGGTCCCGACCCTTGTGTAAGCGTCCCGACGAACCAAAATGAACTGCCCATTCGCCGCAATCCCCCCGGTTCCCAAGGGATATTGACGGTTAAGGAGCCCAAAAATAATTGGCTGAACCGCCTGTTCCCAGATACTCACCGCCTCTTGACGAGCCGTCAGGGAGAGTAGATCCACGGTCTCGTCACCATAGGCCAAGGCCGCCGCCAGCCCCCCGGGTTCCAGACAGGTATCTGCATCTACAAACAAAAGCCAATCCCCACGCGTCCGCTCAACTCCCTGGTGCAGCGCGTAACACTTCCCCGTCCAACCCGCCGCCAAGGGTCCGCCCCGGATTAATGTGACTCGGGGGTACTGCTCAACTAATTCCTCCGTCCCATCGCTGGAGTTATCATCTACGACAATAATCTCCAAGGGCGTGTAGGTCTGGCCTAGTAGAGCCTCCAGACAGCGTGGCAAGTTCAATACTTCATTGCGGGCAGGAATGATGACACTCACTTGCGCCGCACCTATGTAAGGACGCGCCGTCAGCTTAGGTTCCCGTTGGACTCGCGCTTGGTCCGCCCATTCTAGGACTCCCCAATACAGGGCCACCGCCAGCAGGACCCAGCCGATCACTTAAGGTAGGCCACCGCCGCTAAATAGGCCGCAAGGACCAGCACCGCCCCCAGCATTGGGAAACTCGCCCCCGGCACCAAGGTGAAACTGATGAGCCCCGCCACGACTAACACCGCCAGCGATAACCCAAAAGCCCTGAGTAGATTACGACTCTTCTGAAACCAAAAATAGGTACTGGCAATCACTGCAAAAGACAGGGCATAACTCGGCCCCGACCCCGGTAACAGAGCCAGAAATGCCAACCCGCCAAAGACTGCCGCTGGTTGCCAAATACTCCCTGGAGCTGGACGGTCCAACCAGCCCTCCCACCAAACCGGGGCCTTAGCCTTGGCGCGGGGCGGGGGAGCTTGCACTTGCGTCTCAGGAAAACGAATCCGGTCAGGGACCTTGACTTTTCCTTCCTTACGAAGCTGTAGTCGCTGCATCAGGATTGCATCATAGGCCGATTCGACCACTTGACGTTGGCGGTCATTTTCGTCGAGATCTGACAAGAGACGCGCCCGTGCTGCTTGGATCTCCTCAAAGGCAGCGTCCGGGTCAATGCCGAGGACCGCATAGGGATTACTGTCGTTCATGGGCCGGACTGGTGCTAGGTGTTACCAGCCTAGCCCACCCCCTGCTTTAGAACAAGCAACCTTCCACTGAAGAGTTAGACGAGTACCCTAAACAAGTCATCATCTAACTCAGGAAACTACTGACCAATTAGTAAAATTCACGTAAAGATATCTAGTAGAAAATGTGTATAATTTTCACGTAGGCTTTCATCACTACCTCAGTGACTTGAGCAAGCTTATTTGAAGTGCAGATTGTCATGGAGTGTCACAGCGATGAATTCCCTGCCCCGTCTCCGGTCGCCCCATGGAGCCACGCTGATCGAAGCGTTGGTTGCCATAGTAGTTCTATCAATGTTTCTTGTCGGTCTGGTACCGATGATTGTGGGTACAGCTATGGTCCGCCGCCAGTCAGAAGGGGTGGGTGAAGCCAGTGCTTTAGCACAGACTCAGCTAGAAGAAGTTCGCAGATACTGGAGCGTATTGAACGAGATTACAAATTTTTATAAATTCCCTGTGAACTATGACGATCATCGTTTTCCGCTCTTTGGTCAAACTGATGCTAACTGTACGCCTAAGAATGTAATTTTGCCTTCAGGAACATACGAGGTTAGAAATGCAGACAGAAATGGTATTAAGACAGTCTATAATGAGGTAACTACAGGTTCCCGTTTTTCAGACAACCCTTCAGACCCAAATGTGGTTGGTTTAAACGATATTTATACAGTGTCACCGACCGATGCACGTGTTTATAGTTATGGTTTACTTGAGAACCCCATTACTCAGACTAGTGCGAATGGTCAATGTAATTACCTAGATTTTGACGCTGATGCTAATGATGACCGCGAAGTTCGTTTCGTTGCTCAAATGTATTATGGCCCTGCGCCTGGTAGTCAGCGTGCTGATGTGAACACAAGGGGTACATTTACTCCGACTAGTGATGACCGGGCGGCAAACGGCGAATTTGTATATAACTCCTATCGTGTAGTGGTTCGGATTTACGCTGCTAGAGAAGGTAACGGGAATGCCTGTCGCGGTGAAATTGTTCAGGTCCAAATAGCTAACTGTCTCTTTACAACTACGGAGACAGCTACCAAGCGGACAGTTAGTTCTGGGAACGCAACTTTGATGGATCGCAGTGCACCGCTAGTTGTTCAGTACACAGACATTC
>NZ_JAAXLT010000193.1 GCF_013285555.1 Candidatus Cyanaurora vandensis
GCTTGGGCGAGGTTGGGCCGACCACCGCCTCTGGCACCAAACTTTCCGGCAACTTGGGCAATAAATTTCCCGGCATTAAGGCCCCGTTGGACGATGGCGGGACTGAAGGCGACGACGAGGGTGACTTTGCCCGCATCCCTGGTGGCGAGGACGACGGCACCGCCAATCTTCTGGGCCAACCGCTCGGCGGCACTCTTGAGGGCGTCGGGTTGGGCGGGGGGCACTTCAGCGACTACGGTTTTGAATTCACCCAGGGCGACAGCTTGGTTGGCGAGGGCGAGGACGCGGAGGGTAGCGAGTTCGGTCTGGGTCTGTTCGAGTTCGCGTTGGGTGCGCCGTAGTTCCTGTTGGAGGCCGACAATCCGGGCGGGGACTTCTTCGACAGTGACTTTAAACTCGTTGCTGAGTTGGCGGGTAATCTTATCGCGGACTTTCAGGTAATCAGCGGTACTCGGCCCAGCCACCGCTTCAATCCGGCGCACTCCGGCGGCAACCCCAGTCTCGCCCAGGATCTTGAAGAGACCAATTTCACTGGTGTTGTGGACATGGATACCGCCGCAGAGTTCCATACTCACATTAGCTACATCAATGACCCGCACTTCCGCTCCGTACTTCTCGCCAAACATTGCCACCGCGCCCCGTGCTTTGGCCTCAGCGATGGGCAAGACCTCAATGGTGAGGGGATGGGCTTCACTGACCCAACGGTTAACTAAGGTCTCGACTTGCTCCACTTCGTCTTCCGTCAAGGACCGTGGGCAATTAAAGTCAAAGCGCAAACGGTCAAAGGCGACCAAGGAACCGGCCTGGGTGATATTGGGGTCCACCAGTTGCTTGAGGGCCGACTGCAAGAGGTGGGTGGCGGTGTGGTGGGCGCGGGCGCGGCGGCGCAGGTCTTCGTCTACTTGAGCCTGGACTGTATCCCCGACTTGGAGGGTGCCCGTCTCGACTTCGCCGTGGTGCAAGTAAATATCGCCTTGTTTCTGGACATCCAGGACCCGGACCCGCGCTGTCGCGGTGGCGAGATAGCCCCGGTCTCCGACTTGGCCCCCAGACTCAGCGTAAAAAGGTGAACTATTGAGGACGACTTTAACTTCATCGCCCGCTGCGACCTGCTCAACTAGTTGTTGGGCGACAAAGAGAGCCACGACGGTCCCGCTGCCCTGGGTATGCAAGTAGCCAAGAAATTCAGTTTGAGCAATCTCACTGAGTTCCTGACCGCCCTGCTGCGTCAAGTCGAGGGTCTGGTGGGCGGACTTGGCCCGGACCTGCTGCCGCTCCATCTCCTGGTGGTAGCCTGCTTGGTCCACGGCGACCCCCTGCTCGTTTGCCACTTCCTCTGTCAGTTCGAGGGGGAAGCCGTAGGTGTCGTAGAGCATGAACGCTTCAGCCCCGGTAATCATGGGCGGATGTTTAGCAAGAATGCGCTCTAGCAAACGTTCACCCGTTTCCAGGGTGCGCCGAAACTGCTGTTCTTCGACACGGAGGACCTGCTCGATCCAGGCTTGTTTGGTAGTGAGTTGGGGATAGGTCTTGTTGTAAAGCTGAATGACAGTCTGGGCCACAACGGGCGTAAAAGGTTCTTTAATGCCCAAGAGCCGCCCGTGACGGATCGCGCGGCGAATCAGACGACGCAACACATAGCCACGGCCCAGATTGGCGGGCGTAACCCCATCGGCAATGAGATGGCTCACGGCGCGGAGGTGGTCAGCGATGATTTTGAGGGAGCGTTTTTCTTCGTCCGTCGCTGCGGGATAAATCAGATTAGCCAGGGTAGCCGTGGTCTCAATCAGAGGGTAAACCAAGTCCGTTTCATAGTTATTAGGTACCTGTTGGAGGACTTGAGCTAAACGTTCTAGTCCCAGCCCGGTATCAATATTCTGTTGCGCTAGAGGAGTCAGGACACCAACGCTATCTCGGTTGTACTGCATAAAAACGAGATTATAAATTTCCAGAAAACGAGTGTCATCATCCAGGTCAATCCCTTGCTCGCCAAGCTCAGGATGAAAATCATAATAAATCTCCGAACAAGGACCACAAGGCCCCGTAGGACCTGAAACCCAGAAGTTCGAGTCCGCCCCCATCCGTTGAATCCGGTGTTCCGGTATCCCGACAACATCGCGCCAGATCCCTAAAGCTTCGTCATCTTCCGTAAAGACGCTCACCCACAACCGTCCGGGGGGCAAGTGATAAACCGTTGTCAACAGTTCCCAGGCCCAAGTGATCGCTTCTTTTTTGAAGTAATCCCCAAAGGAGAAATTCCCCAACATCTCAAAAAATGTATGGTGGCGGGCCGTCCGGCCCACATTCTCGATATCGTTGGTGCGGACACACTTTTGGCTTGTGGTGGCGCGGGGTGCCGGGGGAGCTTCTTGGCCCAGGAAGACCGGTTTGAAGGGTAACATCCCGGCAATAGTCAACAGCACGGTCGGGTCCGCCGGAATTAAAGAAGCACTGGGTAATTCAACGTGCCCCCGCTCCCGATAAAAATCTAAAAAAGCACGGCGGATCTCAGGACCAGTGCGAAAAGGAAACATTACAGCCTGCCAACACTTTTCCTATTTTGGCTTAAGCGGCCCCCTAGCCCCCACTAGTGGGGGGACAAAGCCAACGCCAGTCATCAGTTCATTGACTGAAACTAGTCTTAGGCTCCGCTCCCCATTCGTGGGGCGGGGGGGCTGCTTAGCGGGTCAGGGTAAGACGTTGGGTCCCCTCACCTACGGTCTGAGCAACGACCCGGTGGCCTGTCACCTTGGCTTGGGCTAGGGTGCGGTTAATTACGTAACGCTGGTTGATGGCCTGGATGAGTCGGGTTTGATTGTGCTTGCGGGCCACACCCCAGAGGTCGCCGACCAGATTGAAGGTGCCATCGGGGTTACGGGTCCAGCCTAGGTCAAAACCGCCAGCTAGGACCGCCACAATCTCAGCCTGGAGACGCTGGCAATTCTCGCCCCGGACTTCGGTCTGGGTTTGCACCACAAGGCCCAAGTCACGCAGGGAGGTGATGAGAATTTCAGCGTCTGTCAGTCTGGTGGGCAACGAAGTAAAGTGAGACATCATTGGGCTCCGTCGCTTTAGCGAGATACAAGGCCCAACACATCGCGGACCACACTGTAACCCCCGAGGTCCCACAGCAAATAGGCAACAAAACCAATCATTGCAAAACGACCATTCCAAATCTCAGCTTGGGGTGTGAAACCAAAACGGAACTCGTTACGGTCATAGGCGGGGGCGATGGGATCAGCTTCAGTGGTGCGAGGCTTGGATTGCATGGTCGGCTCCTTGAGTTGTTGCACCAATCCTAAAGAATTGTTGCGCGGTTCCCTCTCTCTCGTTAGTGGGGGATATGTCTCTTCTTGGAGCAGATTAGGGCTCGGGTGAATATAGGTCTTTAGACTGGTTTCCTTGCACTTTAGCTAGGGTGAATGCAAGTAGTATCAAGGGAGCCATGGGCTCAAATCAAAAGGGCGAACGGACTTTGGGCTCTTTGTAATTTTTTTCGCGCAGCTTCTGTTTGACTTTTTGATAGTAGTTCCGCAAGAAAACTTCCACATCCATCAACTCAGCCGTGGGGATCTGGAAGCGGGCACAGGTCTCTGCCATGGGTACGCCGAAGTCCCGTCCATTGGCGACGACCTCCGCAAACTCAAAGAAATCGGCGGAATAGCGGAACCACTCGAAATATTTCATGGCTTGACGCAAAAAGCGCATGAAACTCAGAGGTAAGCGACTGATCCGGGGGCTTTGTTCGAGTCCGGCGAGTTCATCACAGAGGTCAATAATCTCGAAGGCCGTCCAGTAACGCGGTCCAGCAAGGCTATGAATCTGGTTCCATTGTTTGGGCATCGTCAGGGCCGCAACGTAGAACCGGGCGACATCTAGGGTGCTGACATAGGCAATTGGCGAAGACTCGCCCATGACTTGCACGGGTTTACGTTCGAGGACCGGAATTGCGTACTGGGAGACCAGACCTTGAATAAAGGCTCCTGGTCGAAAAATGATGTGATTCAAGCCCGACTGCTGTAGGTAGACTTCAATCTCCTGTTTCACTTGCATCAGCCTGACTTGGGGATACTGGTCGCACTGGAGGATCGAGGTAAAGATGACCAGCCCGACCCCAGCCGCCTTACAGCCATCAATGAGGCGACGATTACCCTGGTCATCCACTTCACGGATGGTATTTCCCTTGATGCCCGCCCCGGAACTCGCCGTGGTGATGACCGCTTCTACACCTTCTAGGGCGGCGGGGAGGTTATTAAGGTCGCGCAGGTCTCCCGTGAAGAGTCGGGCACCCCAGCCTTCGAGGAATTGGGCTTTTTCTCGGTCGCGGACGTAGCCGGTCACGCTATGGCCCTCGTCCAACAGGCGGCGGACGATCTGCCGACCCAAGGTCCCCGTACCCCCCACCATCAAAATGTTCATGTTTATGCCAGTTTCTTAAGAAAATATTACATCACTCCTCCCGTCCGTGCCACCGCCCTAGCCCTGGGTGAGTTGCCGTTGGGCGCGTTGGAGGATCTCGCGTTCGGTCTGAAAAGTAATCTTGGTTAGGGCTTCAGTCAGTGGCACCCAGACCACCTCAGTCATCTCATGGTCATGGTCGGCGAAATCTCCACCCACGGGCGTCATCAAGTAGTAGTGGACCTGCTTGTGGACAGCCTGTTTATGCAGTTGGTACCAATACTCGACGTAGCCCAGACTGCACTGCATCTCGACAAGGAGTCCCGTCTCCTCCCGCACTTCGCGCAAGGCTGTCTCCAGCAGGGTCTCACCAGGGTCTTGATGGCCCTTGGGGAGTGCCCAGCGGCCCGGTTCACGGACGGGAACAACTAAAACAACAGCAAAATCAGGGGATTGGGGGCGATAGACCACCCCACCAGCAGCCAACACGGTCATGAATTTTCCTGCAACTAGTTAAATCCTACCTAAATGTTGCGACCGTAGAAGCGCGTGGTATACAGCTTAGGAAGTTTAGGAAGCTATTAAAAAATTTATATGTTTGCGATAATTTGGATGTTTTTAATGAGTAATTAGACTCATATCAATAACTCTAAGTTTTATATCGAATACCTTCACCGATGAATGATCTCCAGCATAATTGTTGTATCAAGTTTGCGTGGAAGAGCCAGAAGACTTGATAGTTTTTTGACCCAATCTTAGGAGGATCTATGTCTGGAACGCGTGTTGAATTAAGGCCGCATGTGCTACATCCTGATACCTGCACCGTCAGTGTTTACCAAGACAATGTCCTCGTCTATACCCGTGTCCAACCCCGCGCGCAGGCCGTCAAAATGGCGGAGGGCATGGGCGAGCAGGGCTGCGCTGTGTGTTGGAATGGGGACTCTGGTGCCCCCTACCGCGATTGGCGTAAAGTCCACGCTTGAAGCTGCTGGCTGCGCTAGGATCGAAAGGTCCATCTAGGAATCGCCTGGTGCAGCTACTTCTTCATGACCCCGCCCGTCTGAGCGAACGTATGGCAAACCTCCCGACGAGTCCAGGGATTTACCAGATGCGGACCCCCACTGGGGAGTTGCTCTACGTGGGCAAGGCGAAAAACCTCCGTAACCGGGTCCGCAGTTACTTCCAGCCCGGTCAACAACTCTCGCCCCGAATTCAGGTGATGGTCCAGCAGGTCGGGGATGTAGAGTTGATTGTTACTGATACCGAAGCTGAGGCTCTGACCCTCGAAGAAACGTTAATTAAGCGTCTCCAGCCGCGCTATAACGTCTTACTCAAAGATGATAAACAGTACCCTTCAATTTGTATCACTTGGTCAGAGGAATATCCGCGCCTATTCGTCACGCGGCCCCGTGGTTACCGCAACCCCAAGGATAAATATTTTGGTCCCTACGTGGATGCGGGGGCGGCGCACCAAATGGTTGGTTTCCTTAAGCGCAACTTCTCCCTACGTCAGCGCGGGACGGTGCTTTTTAAAGACCGCCCCTGCATCAACTATGACCTTGGTCGCTGTCCTGGGGTCTGTCAACGGCTGGTCTCCCCAGCGGACTATCGCCAGACCATGCAAGCGGTGCAGTGGGTCTTGCAGGGCCGGGTCCAGGAATTAGTAACGAGCTTGAGTACCCAAATGGCAGAGTCCGCCGCCTTGATGGAGTTTGAGCGGGCGGCCCGGTTGCGCGACCAAATCCAGAACCTAGAGGCCCTGACGGAGAAGCAGAAGCTCGCCATCCCCGACGCGGAGGTGAACCGCGATGCCTTGGCGGTGGCGATGGATGCTCACCGGGGCTGTGTCCAACTCTTCCAGGTGCGGGCGGGTCGCTTAATTGGGCGGTTGGGATTCTCCTTTCAGAACCATGGCGATGACCCGGCAACCCTGATCCAAAGTGTGATCCAGGAACACTATCAAACTCTCAGTAATGAGGAGATTCCTGGTGAAATTCTCGTCTCCCACCTACTCCCAGACTTGGAACTGTTAGAGGACTGGTTACGGAGTAAGCGCGGCAGAGTCGTCGAGATCCAACACCCCCAACGCCAGACTAAGGCCGAGTTGATTGAACTGGTCAGCCGCAACGCCCAAGTCGAGCTAGAGCGGATGGCCCGCGCTTCGCAGGTGGGGTCCGAGGGTCTGGTCCGTCTGACGCAAGCTCTGGAACTGCCCTCTTTACCCCAGCGCATTGAGTGTTATGACATCTCGCATATCCAGGGCACGGACACGGTGGCTTCGCGGGTGGTCTTTGTGGATGGTAAGCCCGCCAAGGAACACTACCGCAAATACAAGATCCGCGACCCTAAAGTGGTAGCGGGTGCCCCCGATGACTTTGCTTCCATGGCAGAGGTGATCCGCAGGCGGTTTACAGGCAAGGACCCCCTCCCTGACCTCGTGGTGATTGATGGCGGGAAAGGGCAACTCAGTGCCAGTTATGCCGTGCTAGAGGAACTGGGGCTAGAAGACCTACCGGTGATTGGGCTTGCCAAGCGACTTGAAGAGATTTTCCGTCCTGGTAGCTCTCGGTCTTTGCAACTGGACCTCAGTGACTCGGCCTTACGCTTGTTGCAACAGGTCCGCGACGAGGCCCACCGTTTCGCCATCACCTTCCACCGCGACCTGCGCGGCAAACGGATGACTCGTTCGGTATTGGCTGACATCCCTGGTCTGGGTCCCGCCCGTCAAAAGAAACTTATCGAACACTTTGGCTCCCTCCGCAAACTCCAGGAAGCTTCGGTCTCCGAGATTGCCACCGTCCCCGGTATCAGTATCCAACTCGCCACAACTGTCCATCAGTTCTTACGTGAGGGTGTATTGACCTAACAAGCCCTTCTGCCTCATGCGTGGGAAGACCAAGGCAGAAGAGCGTGGATAGTGGCTAGCGAATAGCTAGTGAGGGATAGAGATTAGGGAGAGACACTGCCGAGGGAAACCCCTACCTCAAGCCCGACACCATTCATTAACCAGATTGCATTATCCCCAGTGATAAAGTTCCGCCAGATTAGATCCGGTTGGTTGTCGCCATCAAAATCTCCCGACCCAATCATTTGCCAATTGGTATCCGGTAGAGCGGGTAGTAAAACTCCTTGAATCAAGACCGTCTGATTCATGTACCACACCGCATTATCCGTGGTAATGAGATTGCGCCACAGGATGTCCACCGCCGCGTCACCATTGAAACTCCCGCCCCGAGACGTTGGCCCAGGCGACACCATTTGCCAAGCCAGATCAATCGGCCCTAGGTCGGCGGCTCCGTTGTAGGCAACCCCATTCATCACCCAAATTGCATTCTGACTGGTGGTGTAGTTGCGCCAGAGCAGGTCGGGTTGCCCGTCGCCACTGTAGTCCGCCGCTCCAATCAGTTGCCAGGTGAAGTCTGTAACCGTATCGATGGGAAAGCCTGTTATAAAGTTCGTCCCGTCCATCTGCCAGAGCGCGTTTTCACCTGTGGCATAGTTGCGCCAGAGCAGGTCAAGTTTACCGTCCTGGGTCATATCCGCCGCACCGACCAACTGCCAAGTCAGATCTGTCACACTGCCCAACAAAACCGACGAGGAAAAGCTGGTGCCATTCATCAACCAGATGGCATTCTCCCCCGTGGTGTAGTTACGCCAGATGAGGTCTGACTGTCCATCGGCGTTGAAGTCTCCAGCATTGACCAGTTGCCAACCCGCCGCCCGGATTGCGTAGGGGGTGACGCGGTAGCCACTCTTACTGGTAGTACCGCTGGTCGTGGTAACGGCAATAGCCCCACTGGTGGCCCCCGTCGGAACGATGAGGGTGATTTGAGTAGCGGAGTTGATGGTAAAGGCGGCAGTAGTCCCATTAAGCGTAACGCTGGTGACTCCGGTGAAGTTGGTCCCAGTAAGGGTAACGCGGGTAGTCGGGGGTCCTACCGTGGGGAAGAAGCTACTAATCGTTGTCGGCACCGGCAAGATCAAGGTGAAAATGCCGCCTACAGCCGTGCCGCTTGGCGTTGTAACGGTAAGCTCGCCTGTCGTGGCTCCGTTCGGAACTGTCGCGGTGATCTGGGTAGGGGAGTTAACCGCAAAACTAGTCGCATTAGCCGTACCGAACTTTACGGCTGTCGCTCCGGCGAGATTAGTGCCGGTAATAACCACAGAAGTTCCCACGGCACCACTCGTTGGCGTGAAGCTGCTGATAGTCGGTAGCGAACTCGGGAAAATTACGGTGAAAGAACCGCCTATAGCTGTGCCTCCTGGAGTTGTAACGCTGACTGCTCCTGTCGTTGCGCCGATTGGAACCGTGACCGTAATTTGAGTGGGCAAGTTGACGACAAAACTAGTCGCATTAGTGACATTGAACTTAACTGTCGTCACCCCAGTGAAATTGGTGCCAGTAATAACCACAGAGGTTCCAACCTCGCCAGTCATCGGTGTGACACTAGTAATCGTCGGAACCGCTGCTATAACTTCACTTAGCCGAAACACCGTGCCATAACCAGAACTGCCACCACCAATGGTAGTGCCATAGAAGTTATTATCAGTGCTCTGTACCAAGCCAGCGTAGGGATTGTAACCAGTGGCATTGTTGAAGTTAATCAGGGTTGTGAGCGTACCACTAGCCGTGACCCGAAATACCGTACCGCAGCTATCAAAGCTGCCAATGAGCGAGTCAAAGCAATTAGTTGAACTGCCGCCATAGATCGTCGTACCATAAAAGTTACCGTCACTCCCCTCAACCAATTCAGCATAGGGAACATCACCATTGGTACCATTGAAGTTAACCAAGGTGGTGAGGGTGCCACTAGCCGTCATCCGAAACACCGTCCCTAAGCCATGACTGCCGCCCCCAACAGTCGTACTGTAGAAGTTGCCATCAGTGCCTTGGATCAAGGCGGCAGTGGGAAAAGCTCCATTGGTGAAGTCAAAGCTAACCAGGGTCGTGAGCGTACCACTAGCCGTGACCCGAAATACCGTACCGTAATTGAAGTTGCCTCCTTCAGCCGTGGTGCCGTAGAAGTTGCTGTCACTGCCTTGTACCAAGCTAGCTTGAGGGGAGCTGCCGTTAGTGCT
The DNA here is from genome assembly GCF_013285555.1 of Candidatus Cyanaurora vandensis. GTDB lineage: Bacteria > Cyanobacteriota > Cyanobacteriia > Gloeobacterales > Anthocerotibacteraceae > Cyanaurora > Cyanaurora vandensis. Next base: position 9,478 of record NZ_JAAXLT010000193.1, read on the forward strand.
ATTAAACCGGACTAACGTGGTGAGGCTACCACTGGGAGTCATCCGAAATACCGTGCCACAGCCAAAATCGGGACAAGTTGCGGTTGAGGTACTATCACTAGAAGTCATGCCATAGAAGTTACCATCTGTGCCCTGCACTAATCCACCCGTCGGATAGGTACCATTATTGCCGTTGAAGTTAACTAGGGTAGTGAGGCTACCACTGGGGGTCATCCGAAATACCGTACCCCCGATCGAATTGCTCCCGCTGAAGGTTGTGCCATAGAAATTACCATCGCTACCCTGCACCAATCCAGCCAAGGGAAAGGCTCCATTGGCCCCATTAAAATTGATTAGGGTAGTGATAGTACCACCGGGGGTCATCCGAAATACTGTGCCACAGCCAACAACCGTTCTAGCCGAGTTGACGCAAATGGTTGCATTACCTCCTTGGCTGGTTGTGCCATAGAAGTTACCATCCGTACCCTGTACCAATTTGGCTAAAGGATAGGTCCCATTGGTGTAATTAAAGTTTACTAGGGTGGTGAGCGTCTGGGCCGGGACTTTCTGAACCAGAGAACCGAGCATTACCAGCACGAGCGCAAGTAAACGAAAAGTAGAAGTAGCTACTGAGCAAGACCTATTTCTCACCGGGGTTTTAGTGGGTGCAGGGGCTTGGACTAATTGCCTGAGGGATACCGAACTGTTGTGGGTGTACATGGTAAGGTCCTTGATGGCGAATGACATGGCATCCACCTTAGTAGTTACCAGTAACGATACAGCCAGAATGCTGTTTCACATGTCGCCTGGACGACAACGCGCTTATCTTTAATCTTGGGGGACTGCCATCTCCCCCAGCCAAGCTCTGAGCCTAGTCCCCCGCGTCAAAAGCCTTAGCCAATGAACTATGGTGGAAACCGCTCTTAGTTGAGAATGCCAACCAACAAGCCTGCTGTACGGGTCCCCTGGTCACAGTGTTGGGTAAGGCCATCTACCGCTGGCAAGGTAAGGAAACGATGAGTCAGCCCGCGAGCAGTATACCGATACTTACGTGCAGATTGGCGGGTCCTGGCAACGGGTCAGTTCCCATTCGTCCTGTCTTGAGGGCCGTTGTACCTAGCCCGATCGGGCTGAGGGAGCCAGACTTGCTTGATTCTTGTCTATCAACTGGGTCATGACTACGATGTTTTACTTTTATCGGTCGCCTGAATAACTACACAGAGCCCTTGTCCAGCCTACGTCAATGACTAAACACATCGTCATACCCTAAGAGATCTAGCTCAACCAAGGTACTGAGGTGATTGAAGCAGCGTTCAGCTAGGGCAAGTCGGCCCTCGCGGTGGAGCATTTGTTTGAGTTTTAGGTAGGCCGGGATGAGATAGCGCACATCATTCCCGGCATAGCGCAACTGCGACTCCGAAAGCTCCCCCACGGCTCCCCAATCTGAACTTTGCGCCGTTTTATCTAGCTCGACCCCCACCAATTCCTGCACCACTTCCTTGAGACCATGACGGGGACTATAGGTGCGGGCGAGTTTACTGGCGATCTTGGTACAAAAAACGGCCCGCGTCTCAATCCCTAAGTGATAGCGCAACATCCCGACATCAAACCGCGCATAGTGAAAAATCTTAACTAAATCCGCCGCCTCAAGAAGCGTTTGTAAGTGGGGAGCCGCCGTCATCCCCTGCGCCAATCGGATCAAGGAAACCCGTCCCTGTTCATCCCCCACCTGTACCAAACAGAGCCGGTCACGTCGGGGTACTAGCCCCATCGTCTCCGTATCTACAGCCAAAACTCCGCAGTCCTGGTAGGTCTGGAGGGCCACTAGCGAGAGGTCGTTATCAAAAACCTGAAAATTGTCGAGCATCCCCCACATATACCACAGGGTCAGGGGGGATACTGACTAAGGAATCCTTGGAGTTGCCCCATGTCGCGCACACCTTCTGAATTTGCCATGCACATCTACCTCAGTGGCGGGAGTGAACAAACTGTCCGGATGACTCAATACAAAGACATCAATGACATCGTGCAACAGGTCTTCATGCAACCCAGCACAGGGAATGACTACATCAACATCCCGATGCCCCTCGAAGGTGAGTATATGATTGTCCGTCCCAGTTGTATCGCCGCCATCCACGTCGAGCCTTTATTTGGGAGCAGTCTTGACTATTGACGCTAGGCTCCCCCCAACACAATCAGCGTCCCAAAAGTCACGCCATTAAAAAGTAAATGAATCAGAATCGGTACGGCGAGGTTACGGGTTTGGTGGTAGGCATAGGCCAAGACCACCCCTAGGACTGAGAGGGGCAACAGTTCCGCCGCACTGCCATGGATCGCGCCGAAGACCAGCCCAGAGAGGAGCATGGCCTGGGGAATGGATAAAACGGTCGTCAGACTAGTAAAAAGCAATCCCCGAAACAGGATCTCCTCAAAAACTGGAGCCAGGATGGTCACGGTAACCAAGAATATTGCTTGAGCCAACAGATTCTCCGCACCCAGGATCTCCGTCAGGGTCTGGTTGCCGCCTCCACGGTCCCCCACTAGGGTCTGTGTCAAAGCCGCCGCCCCAAAGACTAAGGGCAACGAAGCAACATAAGCTCCCCCCGCCCAAGACAGTCCCTGCCCGTGGACCCGGAAAGGTTCACTAAGGGGATATAACCGCCAAATCCGATACCACAACAACCCCAACCCCGCCCCCATGCCCAACAGGTAGCCCAGAGCACCTGTGAAAGCACTCGCCAAGTCCGGCGGGGTCACCCAGCGTTGGATCGGTCCCACCAAAGCCATCACGATGAAAGGTAGCCCCAATAGAAATACCGTGAGCCACCCCGCTACCACCCAGACCGCATCGGTCACCGTCCAAGGCACTACCCAGGGTTTTCCCCAACTACGCTTCCCGCTCTGCCACTGGAGGGCCTCGCGGATTAAGAAGACCACGCCACTGAGCACCAACACCGACTGCAAACTCGTCAAGACCAGCAAACGGTACAACGTAACCCGCGCTTGCGCTTGGACTCCAGCTAAGAAGGAACCCGTATCCCGTCCCCCCAGGCGGTAGAGCCGCTGTAAGCCCACCTGCTGGTACCAACCCGTCAAGGTCTGTTGCAACACTGCTTCACCCGTGGGCGAAAAGACTGGAGGTTCACGGTAGAGACCCGTCAGGACTTGGCCCCCCGTGCCCGCCTCTTGCCACAACTGTAAAGCCCGCGCCCGCAGCCCCGTCTCGGCATACAAAAGACCCAACTTCAGGCGTAAAGCAGCTAGGCCAGGGGTTGCTGGTGGAGTCTTCTCGTAAACCTCAGCATAGTTATCACGGGTTTCAGCCAGGACATCCGGTGGCAAAAACCCCGCCACCACAGGACCAAGGGCGGGGTCTTTCTCTAGCCAGAGCAGTTCTAGCTGTAGGTCTTCGGCGGACAGGGCAAGGAGATTCTGGCGGGCGGGTTGGGTGAGCGTCCCGATAATCGCCGTCAAGATGAGCGACGCTAAACAGAGGACCCAGACGGTCAACAACGAAAAACGGGGCATCGCTCACCTGGGTTGGATGGCTCTATTTTACTTTTCGTTCCTTCCACAATCAGGTCTCGGGCAAAACGAATGGCCTTAACTAGATTTGATTTACCCGCACCGTTAGCTCCATAGATTGCGGCTGTCCTTAGTAAATGCCGTTCTTTCCCAGCCCCATCTGTCACTAAGTGCTCCTGTTGCTGCTGGTCGCCCTTTGCCGCCAAGAGGCGGAAGGTGGTTTCTTCCTTGAAAGATAGGAAGTTTGCGACGGTGAATTGTGCAAGCACAGGGTTTTTAGGTGAAGTGACTTAATGTTTAAGAACATCTCTTTTTTGAACCTAAAGCACCTTTCTGGAGAAAAGATCTCTCAAAATACATCTAAAATGTGAAAACCTGGATTAAAGATGATCCTTAATGAGCATAAAAAAAGGGACCTTATTGAAGGCCCCATCAAATTCGTTAAGTAATTTACCAAAGACCCAAGGTCAAGGACTTGCTTACGTCATGGACCGTAGCCCCGGCACCCAACCAGAGGGTCACGAGCGTACCCACCAAGAATACGGTCATGGCGACCGGACGGCGGAAGGGGTTACGGAATTTGTTGACATTCTCAATGAAGGGAACTGCCATGAGGATACCCAAGGGCAGACCCGCCATCAAAACGACCCCGAGTAGTTTGTTGGGGACGACCCGGAGGATCTGGTACACCGGGTAGAAGTACCACTCGGGCAAGATGGGGTTGAGGGTGTTGAAGGGGTCGGCATGTTCACCAATTTTGGCGGGGTCGAGAATTGCCAAGCCGATGATGCTGGCAATCGTCCCGAAGATAACTACCCCGAAAATCAGCGCGTCGTTGGGCCAAAAGGGTTCCCCGTATTTGTTGTGGCCCATGTCCTGTTCAAGGAGTGCCACGAATTCTGGGTCTTGTAAGTCAGGCTTCTTTAGCACCATGGCAATTATCTCCTAGCTTGAGTGGACATTTACAGGGGACCGGAGATGCCCTGTTTCCGAATCATCAAGAAGTGTAGCAGCATGAAGACAGCGGTTAACCAGGGCAACAAGAAGGTGTGGGCACTGTAGAAACGGGTCAAGGTCTCTTGACCAATCCCAGGACCACCCTGGAGCAGACCCACCACTGTTGGACCCACCACCGGAATTGCACCGGGTACGGCGGTCACGATACTCGCGGCCCAATAACCAACTTGGTCCCAGGGCAAGGTGTAACCCGTCACCCCGAAACTCACCGTCAGACCCGCCAGAGCTACCCCAGTCACCCAGGTCAGTTCGCGGGGCTTCTTGAAACCGCCGGTCAGATAAACACGAAAAACGTGGAGAATCATGGCAAGGACCATCATGGACGCGCTCCAGCGGTGGATCGAGCGGATGAGCCACCCGAAGCTGACCGTGTTCATAATGTATTCAACGGAAGTGAACGCTTCTGCCACTGTGGGACGATAATAAAACGTCATGGCGAAGCCGGTCGCAAATTGCAGTAAAAAGCAGATGAGAGTAACACCGCCCAGGCAATAAAAAATATTGACGTGGGGAGGGACATACTTAGTGGTAATGTCATCCGCAATCGCCTGAATCTCTAACCGCTCCTGGAACCAATCGTAAACTTTGCTCATGGCAATCCCTCAGCTTCGCTGAGCAGTTCAACACCTAGCAATTTAACACACGGGTCGGGGATCGGGTCAGGGATTGTTAAGTATTTTTTCGCGACCATTAATTATCCATGAAGCTCACCACCCGTGGTCACTACAGCGTCAAAGCCTTACTGGACCTGCTGATCCATCCCTCCGCTGCCCCCACCCCCCAACGGCTCATCAGCCAACGCCAAGCTATCCCCCAGCCCTACCTGGAGCAACTTCTCATGAAGTTACGTAAAGCAGGTTTAGTCCAGACTGTGCGTGGTCCCCAGGGCGGCTACCGACTAGCCCGGGCCCCCCAGGAGATTACCTTGGGGGCAATCCTCCGCGCGGTCGGGGAGCATCAGGCCCTCGTGGACAAGTGGACTCCTGACCCGACCACAAGTTCAGATTGGGTGGCTTTAGCTTTATGGCGGAGGTTAGGGGCACAGATGGCCCAAGCTCTAGAGCAAGTCACCCTTCAAGACCTGTACCATGATGCCCGTAGCCATCAAGCCGCCCAAGGCAAGGACACGGATTTCATCATCTGAAGCTCCTCAGCCTCCCCAGGCGGAGAAACTCTGGCTGAGGGCCGGAACCAAGGTTTCCTGGAGGCCCAGACGGTCCATTAGTTGTTGCTCTTGGGGTAGGGCTTCTAAGGACTCTTCTTCTTGGAGTCGGATCTCTGAACAGAAGGTTGTCATACTCAAGCCGCCCCAACGTTTGAGCGAACTACACCGGAAACGGACATTCGCTCCGGTGAACCAAAACCGCTCCTCGGACTCCGTGTCGTTATAGCAGGTGGTGAGCATCAGCACATTCCCCGGTTCAATTTGGTAACGTCCAGCAACCGGGACAACCTCGGCATAACCCAAATCCCGCAAGAGCATTCCGGTGGTTCCCGCAGCAGCATCAGAGACCGGGACCATCAAAGAGCGACCATCATGGTTATTGTTATCGCCTTGCAGGGCACCGCGCCAAGTCACTAACGCACCCCCACTGGCTCGCTCGGGGGCTATTTGGTGTAGTTCGCAGAGGGCAATAACCGTTGGCTCTGTTGCGGGTAAACAGGTGATGGTGATCTCAGAATGACCCTTTTCCTGCCGACGAAACGCCAGATGATGACTGACTCTCCGGGAATACCAGCGGCCCGCGCACTGCTCAAAAAATTCCATCGCTGACATGGGTATTCCTCCAAAAATACGCGCCTGGCAGGATTTGAACCTGCGACCGACCGCTTAGAAGGCGGTTGCTCTATCCCCTGAGCTACAAGCGCACCGACTCCAGTGTATATTCCTGGGCAGTTTAGCGGCGGTCTCTAAACGGTAGGCGTTTGGGGGTGAATACAGTAGGCTAAGGAGTGCTGTCGTCGGGGGAGCAATGGGTAATCAAGCAGACCGTTTCGGGGATGGTCTGGCGGTGGGTGTCCTCATCGGCAGTGTGATTGGCGGGGTGGTCGGAGCGTTGATAACCAGTCAGGTCCAGCGTCAAGCTAAACCCATGGCGGTGCAAGAGACCTTAGAAGAAGTCCAGAAAAATACCGAGCAGGTCCTGGGTGATGCCCGCCGCAGTCTTGAAGAGAAAATAACCCAACTCAACGAGGCCATTGAGACGGCACGGCAGCGGCTGACCTCCCTGGAGGATGTCCGGTCCCCAGATTAGTCGTTCTTGAATTATCCTGGGAGTAGGACCTGAATGCGGGGATGATGCAACGATGGATGTGATCGTTAATTCTTTTGTCAACTTTCTGCAAATTTATTCGTACATCCTCATCGGGCGGATCTTGCTGACTTGGTTTCCCAACATTGATTGGTTCCAGCAGCCTTGGGCTACGATTTCCCAGTTAACGGACCCTTATTTGGATATTTTTCGTCGGTTTATTCCGCCCCTGGCTGGGATTGACTTCTCGCCTATTGTCGCAATTCTGTTGTTGAATGTAGCGCAAGCCGTGGCGCAGTCGGCCTTGGGAGCATTGGTTTAGTGCTGCGTTTGGTCTCGTTGCTGCCCAGCTTAACCGAAGCCTTATGTGCCTTGGGATTAGTGGACGAACTGGTGGGGATCACCCATGAATGTGATTACCCACCCGCAATTCAGACCAAGACGGTGGTGACCACGACGACTCTGGCTCATGACCTGACCAGTTTAGAAATAGAAGAACAGGTCCAACGGCAGGTTCAGCAGGAGGCTAGTCTCTACGGGCTTGACTTTGCTGCATTGCAACGACTCCAGCCCGATATCATCTTCACCCAGGGTCTCTGTGAGGTCTGTGCGGTCTCTGAAACTTTAGTCCACGCCCTTGCTGCGAAACTAGACCCTGTACCGAAAGTGGTGGCGATTTCACCGACGAGTCTGGCAGAAGTCCTCACGAGCATTGAGACCATTGGACGGGCAACTGGTCGCGGGCTGATGGCCCAAGCTTTACTACAACAGGCCCAAGCACGTATTGAGTCTGTAGTTATGGGGGCTAGGGATTTAGCGCGGCCTCGTGTTTTCGGGTTGGAATGGCTAGACCCGCCCTATGCCAGTGGACATTGGTTCCCGGAACTAGTTACTAAGGCCGGGGGAACACCCTGGGGGGTCGCTGGTCAGCCTTCGCAACGGGCCCACTGGGACGAGATCGCCGAATTTGCGCCGGAAGTACTGGTTATTTTGCCCTGTGGATTCTCCATGGAACGCACGTGGTCAGAGGTCGCGATTTTACGTAGTCAGCCCCACTGGTCTACCCTCCCGGCTGTCCGTCAGAACCGCGTCTGGGTCGTGGATGGCAACAGTTATTTCAACCGCCCCGGCCCGCGCTTGGTGGACTCTTTAGAGATCTTGGCGCAGATTATCCATCCCCAACCCTTCGCGGGACTCGCTAAGCAAGGGTTTCAGCACTGGGCGACAGCGGGCATGGCCTAGGAGATGCAGGATGGGGACGATGGGCTGGGTATTGTTGATATTGCTTTGGTGGGGCGGGGGTCCGGTAGCGGGGGCGGTACCCAACGCAGGTACCGCCCGTTTGGTGGGACAGGTGGTGGATGAGACGGGCAAACCCGTCCCCGGTGTCCAAGTGCAGTTAGGTACCCTCAGCACCCAGACTGATGCCAGCGGTACCTACACCTTAGAGAAACTGCGGAGTGCTCATTGGGAAATCACGCTCCAGCACCCCCAGTATCGTCCCCTCCAAGCCAAAGTCTGGCTCCAGGAAGGGTTGACAGCGGCTCTTGATGCTACGCTCGTTACGCCCGTCCAACCCCAGCCGCAGACTAAAGTGGGGTTAGTGGGGGTCGGCTCCTTGCCCAAGACCGACCTGTTGGCGCAACGGTTTGCCGAGGATTTGGTCCGGCTCAAGGGGTTCCCGGCGGTGGAGCCTTTGATTTTTTTACCCCGTGCCGCAGTCCTGCCCGTGGTGGAGGTTTTGGGGCGGCCCTTGGCGGAGATTTTGGACCGCGACCGCCAGGACCCGCAGTTGGTGGCGGAGTTCTTCCGTTATTTGGGGGTCAAGGCCCTCGTTGTCACTCGCACCGACGCGCTGATCCAACCAGAATCCACTACCAACCAGACCCAACTCAAGTTCTGGAGCCGGGTCGAACTGTGGCAATTTCGCGCTGATACTTTGGAGATCCGTTATCTCGCTGTGGAGCGCACCGAAGAGAAAGCCGACCAACAACTCAATGAAGCCGAAGCCAATGCCATTCTCCAGATTCAGACCACTAAGCTCGCTAACCTAATTAGTCAGCGTTGGCAGGGGGAGCAGAGTCCCTGGCTGGCCTTCCTGGGCAATACCAAACCCGAACCGACTCCCCGACAAGTAAATACGACCCGTGTTGAAATTCAGCCCTAACTTAGCTGCGTAACTGCGGAAATTGCGTAGGAAATTTAGCGTGACTTTCTCGTATAGTCAAGGCATCCACCGGGTAGATCCCCATGAAAGCTTTTGCCCTTGCTACTGCTGCCCTAGTTACCCTGCTGCCCGTGTGGGGCCAGAGTTATCCCAGCTATCCCAGTGACCCGCTCTATGAAGCCCAACGCCGCAAGTACGAAGACTCCCTGCGGCAGACCCGTCGTCCGTCACCCACCACCCAACCCGAGGTCCGTATTCCTGTGACCGAGGACAAGGCCACCCTAGTTGCGGCAATCGGCACCCCAGTCCCCCTAGCTGACGACCGTACACCCGTCCGTCCCAAGGGCAATCTTTACCTCGCTTTCAGTGGTGGTATCGGGAACACCAACGACCTCACGATTAAATCAGGCATTCTGGGTCCTGTGGCTGACTTTACGACCGACACGACCAGTGCTTTCTCTGGGAATGCGGCGGTGGGCTACAGTTTCAACAATGGTTTCCGGGTGGAGGGTGAATACAGCTACCAACGCGCCGATGTTACCTTCATTACCCTACCGGGCGAACAAGTTGCCTACATTGACCAAGAGGGTAATGTCTACGGCTTTGGGGGAGTCCTGGGGGCGACGGGCAGTTTCTCTAGCCAATCCTTCCTGCTCAACACCTATTACGATTTCCCAATCACGAATCAGTTGCAGGTGTACCTGGGGCTCGGCGCGGGGATCGCTAACGTGGTGGCGACCAATATTGCTGCACCCTGTCCGGCCCTGTTTTTAGGAACAATCATCCCAGCCGGAACTACCGAACCCATCCCTGCCGCCCAGACCCTCTGCGGCGAGTTCACCGGGTCCTCCGTATTTGTCACGAGTAATAGTTTGGTGTTGGCCTATCAGGGCCGCGCTGGGGTGACCTATAACGTGAGTGATAACGTGGCCTTCAATCTGGGCTACCGTTACTTCGCCACTAGCCGCCCTAGCTTTCAGGACACCATGGGGGTTGCCTTTAGTACCAAGGGCGTGAACTACAATTCCGCCGAATTTGGGGTACGCTTTACCTTCTGATGAGTGCCAACCATGGGACTGGGATTGTGGTTACTCATGACAACGTTGGCCCAGTACCCCAGCTTGCCCGCTGACCCGCTCTATGAGCAGCAACGGCTGAAGTATTTGGCTTCTCTGGGGGGCACAACGGACTCAGTTAGGAAGGCGCGGTTGGTCGGACGGGTAACGGATGGTCAGGGGCTACCCTTGGGTGGGGTCGAGGTCCGGGTGGGGGATAGGATTATCCGTACCGGACCCAGCGGCAGTTACAGTCTGGCGGATCTACCGGGTCTGAATTTGGGGGTGGTGTTCACCCGGCCCGGTTATCGGTCCCAGGCCACAAAGGTCTGGCTCCAGTCAGATTTGACCACGGCTTTAAATACGACCTTGACCCCGCTCATTCAGCCCCAGCCCCAGGTTCGTGTGGGACTTGTGGCAGTGGGTTCGCTGAGTAAAACTGACCAACTGGCCCAGCGTTTAGCAGAGGACTTGGTGCGGCTCAAGGGATTCCCGCTCACTGCACCCTTGGTCTATTACGAACGCAATGATGTTCTGCCCGTGGTTGAGGTCCTAGAACGGCCCCTGGCAGAGATTTTAGACCGCGACCGTCCGGACCCCTCATTGGTGGCAGAATTCTTCCGTTATTTGGGGGTGAAAGTCTTGGTTGTTACTCGTAGCGACGCCCTGATCCGCCCCGACAGTTTTAGTTTAAATACCCGCTTAATGTCGCGGAGTCGCGTCGAGCTATGGCGGTTCAAAGACGATACGCTCCAGATCCAAGCCCTAGCTGAGGAGGGGACCGAGGAACAGGCCGACCGCAAGCTAAACCCCGCCGAGGCCGACCTCTTACTCCAGCTCCAGACTACCCGGCTTGCCCAACGAATGAGTGAACGCTGGCAAGGACCGACGAATCCCTGGCAAGAATATCTAGGCGACACCCGGCCCGAACCGACGGGACAGACCACTAGTACCAAAGTCGAGTTGATCCCCGCGCCCCAGCCCTAGACGGGGCATCTGCCAGTCACTACGCTGGAAACAGGTTTGGCGGCACCCGTGGACGAGCGCGCCTTTAAAACTTGGCTTTTGGCTTTCGGCCCCCTGGATGCGCTGGATTGGTTTCTGGTGGGGCTACTTTTGTACTGGGGTTTCCAACTGGTCCGGCGGACGCGGGCGGTCTGGCTGATCCGGGGTTTCTTAATCCTGGTCGGGGCCTATTTCTTGAGTTCTCTGGCCCGTCTGACGTTACTAAACCTGATCTTAGACAAGGTTCTGATTGGGGTAGCGGTGGCGATCCCGGTACTTTTTCAGCCGGAGTTACGCAAACTGTTGGAACAGTTGGGCCGAGGAGATTTCATTACCAACCTCCTGCCGACGGCTCAACCCAACCGCGAAGGTCCTTTAATCCTGGCTCTTTTGGAAGCAGTGCAGGAACTCTCGGAACAACGGGTCGGGGCCCTGATTGTCTTAGAAGGAGCCATCCTGGATGAGCGCACCCTCTCCGATACGGGGGTCCTGGTGAATGCAGAACTCTCCTGTGAACTGTTGGTCTCGCTCTTCATGCCGCGCACCCCGCTCCATGACGGGGCGGTAGTCATCCGGGAGGGCCGACTCTGGGCAGCGGGTGTGATCCTACCGATTGCCAATAAGGTTCCCTCCAAACAACTGGGCACCCGTCACCGGGCAGCGATTGGCCTGACGGAGGTGAGTGATAGCCATTGCATCGTCGTCTCCGAGGAAACGGGTTCAATTGCTTGGACGGAGGGAGGCAATATTCAACGTCCGCTCTCTCTGGAAGAACTCAAGGCCCGCTTGCTGAATACGGTCCCCATCACGCCTAAACCTTTACCCATGCCCGTCTGGATGAAAAAAGTCCTTTTTCCTGCCACGCCAGAGTGAGTCAAGTCCTATTCAACTTTGATGCGCTGGCTCAAGAAGTACATCCCGTCACCTTGGACAAACCCCAGGTTCACCACTTGGTCAATGGCGGCGGCGGGGACGGAGTTCTTTTTGAATAAACCTCCGGCTCTGAGGTCATCGAGATTAATCAAAGGTAAGTCTTGGCCCGCGTTGCCCTGGAGGACGGTGCCGAGGATGACTTTTTCTTCGAGGGGCTGGGCCAGGATTGCCGATAGTTCGTAACTCTTACCGGCGGCTACAGTTGCCGGGAGTTCTACTTTCACTTGGGGCGGCTTGGGACCGCTTTTGAGTTCACTTTTTTCGCTGGTTATGGTCTGGCTCAGCAACTGCCAACGGCCTCCCTGTTGTTGCCACAGGCTCTGGGCTTCAGTGGTCGCGAGGAGCGCGAAGGTAAAATTATTCTGTTGGAGTTGTCCGGTGACGCGGGTGCGGGTGGTGGCAGTGGTCTGGTCCCCGGTTACTTTGAGGTCTAGAACTTCAGTAGTGTAGGTGGATTCGGGTAGGTCCTTCCAAAAATTCGTGAGGGCAGTGGTGAGTTTGGCTTTGTCGAGACCGTCGTTATTTTTGAAGTCTGGGGCGTAGTAGCTCATGACCGCGCTGAGGTCACGCCGGGAAGCACTCTGGTCAAATTCACGAATCACTTGATTCAAATCCGACTGCGCCGCTACGGGCAACGCCAACCACAGACAGCCGAACCACCATTGTTTCATCGTGACTACCCAAGAACTTTTTCTAGTCTACGATTGATTCTCTCGTGTCCACCAGCCGGTAGAAGCTCAAAGCGTTCGTCCCGTAGTCGCGCTGGTCGTATTGCTCCCAGCCGGGGGCGGGCCCAGGGGGGTGACGGCGGCGGTGTTCACAGGCCACGCTGGAATCCAAGTGAATTAAGTTTGTCTGCTGCAACTGCGCCAAAATCGGTAAGTACAGCCCGCTTTGGTAGGGCGGGTCTAGGTACACCAAGTCAAAGGCGGGCTCCCGACGGGCAATGGCCCCCAGTAGCTCCGGCAGGGTCCCTTGATAAATGGCAAACCGACCGGGGGCAATCTGTGCCCAATTCTCTAGGGCAATCCGGCGCACTGGGGCTGACTGCTCAACGCCCACGACCCACTGAGCCTCCCGGGCTAGGGCCTCCGCCCCCATGGTCCCGTAGCCGCAGCACAGGTCCAGCCAACGACAGCCCGCCACCCGCTCGGACCAGAAGTTGAATAGAGCCTCGCGCACCCGTCCGGTGGTGGGGCGGGTATCTTCACCAGGGAGGGTTTTGAGTTTGCGGTTGCCATAAATTCTGAGAGTCATGGTTGCACGGGGGTACGACGGGGATTCGGGGTAGGTGGTGGATTACTCAGGTCCTTGAGTTTGAGCAGATCATCGGTGGATAGCAGGATGTCTTGGGTACGGGTTGCCATAGCTAACGCCTTAGTCGCCTGGGTCTCAGCACGAGTCAGGTCGCCCCCCCGCGCATAGGCCAAGGTCAAGTTGCGCTGCGCTTCCCAGTAGGTCGGGTCCAGACGAACGGCTTGCTCTAGGTTGGTGATGGCTTCGGGGATACGGGCTTCTTCGAGGAGGAGACTGCCTAGGTTGTTGTAGGTCTGGGTCAGGCCAGCGTCGAGTTTGAGGGCCTGTTGATAGGCTTGCAGGGCTTGGGGCACGGTTTTTAGGCGGCGGTAAACCAGTCCCAGGTTGGCCCAGGCTTCGGCGTAGTCGGGCTGGAGGGTCAGGGCTTGGCTGAGGGTGGTTTGGGCCTGGGTGAGTTCGCCCGTCTGCATCAAGGCGGCTCCCCAGTCGTTGAGAACCTGGGGATTTTGGGTTTTGAGGCGGTGGGTGGTGGCGAGGGCGGTGACGGCTTCGGGGTAACGTCCCACTTGGTAGTACAGCCGTCCCAACAGGTGCCAGAGATTGCCGTCTGTGCCCAAGTCTTGACCGTCTAAGGCTTGTAAGGCGCGTTCAGGGTGGCCTAGCTGGTACTCTAGACGACCCAGGGCGAGGTGGTATTCCCGGTGATCCGGGTCTAGTCTGAGGGCTTGGTCCAACTGCCAAGCTGTGTCCATGAGTTTGCCCTGGGCTTGGTAGGCCACTGCCAGACGGTAATAGACCGGGGCACTCCCGCCGAACTGATTTAATACGCGCTGGTAGCTTGAGACCGCCCCTACCCAGTCCGGTTGCTGTTCCTGCAAAAAGCCTAAGTTAAGCAGCGCGGTGCGGTTCTCGGGGTCTAGTTGAACGGCACGACGGGCGGTCTCAAGTGCTTTGGGAAGATCACCCAGTTCGGCTAAGACCACGGCAAGATTATTGTGGGCCTCGGAGAAGCGGGGGTTGAGTTGGACTGCCTTGGTATAGGCGGTGCGGGCCTGGGTCCGTTGGTTATCCCGTCGGAGAGCCACACCTAGTTCATTCCATAATTGGGCTGAGTCCGGGCTCTTCTGAAGAGCTTGTTGATACTGAGCCACGGTCTCAGGACGGGCCTGGACCGGGAGTAGCCCTAGCCCGAGGGCGAATAGGATGAGCCAGTATTTTTTCATTGCTGCATTCCGATAGTGTCCAGTTCAATTAGTCCCAAAAGCGCGGTCTCCTGCATCGCCCAATCCCGGCACGATGAAACAACGGTCATCCAGGAATTCGTCAATCATCGCGCAGTAGATGACTAACTTGGGATGTTGCTGGCTCAATTTGTGCAGAGCCGGACCCGAGGCAAGGACGGAGATGATGCGGATTTGTTCGGTCATTGCCCCCCGTGCAGCTAACTGGGCCAACACTTGAAGCAGGGTCCCGCCCGTCGCCAAGATCGGTTCTAGGACCAGAATGCGGGTCTGGGGCGTGAAGGCTGGGGGGAGACAGTTGAGGTAAAGCTGAGCCTGACGGGTGGTCTCATCGCGCCGATAACCTAAATGGTAAATCCGGGCGGTGGGCAGGAGCGGGCTACAACCTTCCAACAGGGCTAATCCCGCCCTCAATACCGGGACGAGGGCGATGGGCTGGCTATGGTCTACAAATTTCGCTTCTGTCAGCACGCCGAGGGGGGTCTCGACCTGGGTCTCGACCACCGGCAACCAATCGCGGCAACATTCATAGGTCAACCACCGCCCCAAGTCTGCCACTGCTGCCCGGAAAACTGGGGTCGGGGTATTTTTGTCACGGCAGATAGTGAGCAGTTGAGCAATGAAGGGATGGGCGGGGACATGGACCCTGAGTTGCATGGAAGCCTCGATGAATCTTCAACCATCATGCCTTTTCAGTGCATATTTCAAGAATCTCTGTGGTAGCCCATGCCCCTCAATGGCTACCAGGGTCCCGGAAAGTTCTGCAAGACCAACTAAGCTTCCCGCAAGACTGGCAAGATTTCCGAAAGGCTTACAGCCATCCTCTAACATCCCCAACAGCCGGCGAGGGCGGAGGGGCTTCTTGCCGTAAACTAGCTAGTCATGGCACCTCAGAAACTTTTGTTTGTCTGCTTGGGTAATATCTGCCGCTCACCTGCCGCCGAGAACATCATGAACCACTTGGTGCAAGAAGCAGGGTTGGAGGAGCAGATTAGCTGTGATTCGGCGGGGACAGCGAGTTATCACATCGGCAATCCGCCCGACCGCCGCATGGTCCAAGCAGCACGGGCGCGGGGGTTGGTTTTTCGGGGGCAGGCTCGTCAGTTTATCAGGGCGGATTTTGATGAGTTTGACTTAATTCTGGCGATGGACCGCGATAATTACCGCAATATCCGCCGCCTTGACCCGACGGGGCAACACCAAGCTAAGGTCAAATTGATGTGTGAATTCTGTACTCAGTCCGTGCTTCAAGAGGTCCCAGACCCTTACTATGATGGACCCGCCGGGTTTGAGACGGTCCTCGATCTCCTCTTTGATGCCTGTGGGGGCCTCCTTAAAACCTATGTCCGTGATTGATTGGCAACGGTTGATTCAGGAAATCGGCGTCACCGGGGCGGTCACTTGTCAACCCGTGAGCGGCGGAAGTATTAACCAGTGCTATCGTCTCCAGACCGCCACTTGGACTGGCTTTGTCAAACTCAATGAGCGAGACCGTTTGGGGATGTTTATTGCCGAGGCTGAAGCTCTGCACCAACTCGCCCTCACCCAGACCCTCCGCGTCCCCGCAGTCCTCGGTCACGGCACGCTAGACGACCATAGTTTCCTCGTTTTGGAATGGTTGCCGCTAGCTAATCGTTTAGCTAATTGGCAAGCTCTGGGGGAACAGTTGGCCCGTCTGCACCAGACCCCGGCGGGACTGGATTTCGGTTGGGACCGGGAAAATACCATCGGCTCCACGCCCCAAATCAACACTTGGCACCGGGACTGGGTAACTTTTTTTCAAGAACAGCGTTTGGGTTATCAGCTCCAGTTAGCCCAGGCGCAAGGGTTTGTGCCAACGGGCAGTGAACGACTTTTGGACCGCTTGCCCCAGTTTTTCCGGTCCTACACGCCTATCCCTGCCTTGGTCCACGGCGACCTCTGGCGCGGCAATGTAGGTTTTTTAACTACCGGCGAACCCGTTATTTTTGACCCGGCTCTCTATGTGGGCGACCGGGAAGTGGACCTCGCGCTGACTGAACTCTTTGGTGGTTTTGCCCCGGAGTTCTATCGGGCCTATCACGCGACCTATCCTCTAGACCCCGGTTACCAAGAGCGTAAAATACTCTACAACCTCTACCATGTCCTCAACCATTTCAATTTGTTCGGTAGCGGCTATCGTATCCAAGCGGAACAAATGATTCGTCAACTTCTGAATTAGGAGAATTAACGTACGCTCAGAGGTTCGCCGGTCTAATTTACCCTTTCATGCTTTTTGGTTATCTTTTCGATTCCTTTTCATTGCACTTTCGTTATCCGGCGGCCCTGCTAACGTAGCAATGTGTTTATTACAGGTACTTTTCATGAAAGCGATACGGTTGCAAATCTTGATGTTGTCCATGGGTATTGCCTGTGCATTACCGGCTCTAGCGCAACAAAATGTCAGACAACAAGGGGGCGTGACGACCATTACCACTGAGGCCCAAGAACCAGCGTTCACCGTCAGAGATTACATCAATGCCCGACCGCTGCCTCTGCCCAGAAATCCCAATCCGCCGCCGAATGCGATTGAACTGCCTGACCTCGATGCGGTTCGTGACCTACTGCCGAGCACACCTGGGTTCTCGGCAGGTGCCCAAGGTGCGGGTCGCACGAACCCGACACTGGTGCCCAAATCAGGCATTGATGAGGACGAAGTTGGGTCTGAAGAGTTTGGGACTAGCCTCCAGCCTTTTAGCACCGCGAAGGCCGACCTGTCGGGTCTCGCAACCAACACCTACTATCCCTACCGGGCGGCGGGTAAACTCTTCTTCAGAGACGGGAACTCGTCCTTCATCTGTTCTGCTTCATTGATTAAGCGCGGACTGGTGGTGACAGCGGCGCACTGCGTCTCTGCCTACGGGCAAAAACGTTTCTACACGAGCATCCAATTCATCCCTGGCTACCGCAATGGAGCCGCACCCTACGGGACTTGGAACGCAGCCAGCACTTCGGTCTTAAGCTCCTACTTCAATGGCACGGATTCCTGCTCGACCACCGGGATTGTCTGTGTCAACGATGTGGCAACCGTCCGTCTCAGCCCACAAAATAACGTCTTTCCTGGGACCAACACCGGCTGGTATGGCTATGGCTGGAATGGTTTCGGGTTCACTTCCACCGCCAACAATGGCCTCACCCACGTCAGCCAACTCGGCTACCCGGCGGGTCTAGACAGTGCCCTCTACATGGCTCGTAACGACTCCCAGGGCTTTGTCAATAGCAGCCAGTCCTCAAATACGATCATCGGCTCCTTGATGAACGGCGGCTCCAGCGGCGGTCCTTGGCTCATCAACCTCGGTATCCGCCCGACCCTAAGCGGTATCTCCAGTGGCACCTATCCCAACTCCAACACTGTTGTGGGCGTGACAAGCTGGGGCTACACGAATCAGGGCATTAAACAACAGGGTGCCTCCCCTTTTAAGGACACCAATATTGTGACCCTGGTGAATACTCTCTGCGGCAATCCCGTGACCCAAGCAGCGTGTCTGTAAGTTAATCCCTTGGGGGTACACTAGCACCCCTCATTAGGTAAGCTAGTGCAGATTTTGACACTCCCCACGGCTAAAGCCGGGGGATTCCTGGTTCCACGAGTTCGCTTGCAACATCGGATTGCGCCTCTGTCGTAGGGGCTATGCTCTCCCCA
>NZ_JAAXLT010000194.1 GCF_013285555.1 Candidatus Cyanaurora vandensis
CGCAAGCGTCTTGGTTACGCAAAGAGCAAGGCGATGTGGAAGTTATCTTTACGGTTGGTAGTGCATTACCTAAAAACAGGGGAAATCCCACTTCTCCCCACTTTCATTAGCTGCTTGTGCAACGCCGTTTTAGGAGGCTGAGGGCGAGACCACCGGGGCGTTGAGACTATGACAGATGAATCAAGGCTCCCGAGTCGGCAGAACGATAACAAGCTTCGGTAAAGGCGACGGCGTGGGCTGCTTGCTGGGCCGGGGCGAGGTTGGGTCCACCCCTGAGGGCTTGGACAAAGGCTGCTGCCGGAGTGAGGTCAGAGAACTGGGTGGTTAGGGCCGTGATAGTTCCCTTTTGCTGGACCTGTACTTCCGTCATATCCCAACTCGACCAAGTACTTGTCAATAAACCCTGGTCCCCCAACACCGTCAACTGCCGTTGCGATTTCCCGGCAACCCCGGCCCCAGCGGTCAAACTAACCAGGACCCCATTGGCAAGTCGTGCCTGGGCGGTCACAAAACAATCCACCGCCAAACCCGCCCGCTCCGTCAAGGCCATCACCGTCACCGCTGGCGCACCCCCGAGCCACAAAGCCAGATCCACCCAATGACTGCCGATGTCCGCAAACATCCCGCCGCCCATCTGTTCTGGCTGTCTGCGCCAATACTGGTCCAGACTGCCGTCCCCCATCAAGCCCTCGGGCACCCCGGAAGCCCGCAACATCGCGGTCATGGCTGGGGGCACCCGCTCAGCCTCCCAGAACCAGCGGTAGTTGTCCGAAAAAACTAAATTTACTTGCCGCACTTGCCCAATCAGACCCTGGGCCAAGGCTTGCTGGACGGTTCTGAATAACCCCAAACAACGGGCATTGTAGCCCACCATCAACAGTTGCCCCGCCTGTTCAGCCGCACTGACCATCCGTTGACTATCGCTAGAGGTCAAAGCCAAGGGTTTCTCAACTAAAACTGGCAAGCCTTGGGCTAAAGCCGCCAAAGTCGGTTCCATGTGGGCATGGTGGGCGGTACTGACAATCACGCCATCTAAGGGTTGGGCCAAAAGTTCGCGCCAGTCCGTGTAAGCCTGGGGAACCCCGAGGGCCTGTTGCGCCACGGCTAGCCGTACGGGATCGCGGCGGGAAATGGCAACTACTTCGGCCCCCGCTTGACGTAACGCGGGTACATGAACGGCAGTTGCCCACCAACCAATCCCAATCACCCCTAGGCGGAGTTTAGCCATGCTCCACCAACCGCGCAAATCGCTTCAAGTCCGCGAGCAGGTTCTCATCCAGCCAATGACCCAAGCCCACTTGTTGGATAAACGCCCCGACCAGTCCCCCCGGAGCCGCCACCGCCACCGTCAAGCGCAACCGACAACCCGCCGCCACCGGAAAGAACTCAATCTGACCCCGGTTAGCCAGTCCCGCCACGGATTCCCAAGCCACCAAGCGCAGGGGGATCTTGCGGGTAATCCGGGCGGTCCACTCGACGAAGAGCGGCTCTCGACCAAACCGCCATTGGGAATAGCCTAGACGTACTGGGTCAAGGCTCACTCGGTCCACGTACTGCATCCACTGGGGTAAATTTTTGAGGTCGGCCCAGAGTTCATAGACTTTTGCTACCGGAGCCGCCACGACGAGTTCCACGGTACGTTCTAGCATCAAGTCCGCCAGACCAAATGCCCGTGGTAATAACCCGTCAGTTCACCGTCTTGACTAACCTTGATTGCATAGCCGTAGCGCGAGGACAGACGGGCGGTCTTGGTGCGGGCACCCTCGGAAGTATCACTAAAAAGCAGTTCGTCGGCGGGATTTTTGAGGATGGCCCCGAAGCTCAACAGATGCCCTTCTCGGTCCAGAACCACCGCCCCGTCTAAGTTAGCGAGATTTGCCAATAACGCTGGACTCATCTGGGGGACCGGGATATTAGCGACCAGCGAATGTAAAAGAGTTTTCGGGTAGGTCGGGTCCGGGCCACCGCCGCGCAGGTCATCCTTCTGCATCAACAGTTGGTGACGTTTCTCCGGGTCATCCAGGACCAAGAGGATCGCGCCGTGACGACTTGCTGCGAGGTCCACGGCAGTTTGAAAGAGAATCGGAGCCAACAGGGTCCCGACATGGGCGACCAGATGCTTATATTTAGTTCCCAGGTCCAAGAGCCGCCAGCCCTGATGCCGCAACTCAAAGGCCCACTCCCCTTGCCAGAAGATCTGCACCGAACCCTGGGCCGTCAACAATAAAAGAATACTGCCGGATTTCTTGGTGGCAATTGCGTGTTTGGCGTGCATGGTCGGGTAGAGCGGCGGCGTATCAGCCGTGGCGGACCAATCCTGTTGGCTGAAATCCAACAACTCCACCAAGTTTCCCCGCTGATCGGTGAGATAAACGAGATTTTGACCGTCACTGAGCCGCTGAAAAACTTTGGATTCCAAAAGATGCGCCGAGAAACTCCCGGCTGGGGGTTTGCCTTGACAGCGTTGCGGGTCAATCAGGACCCCGACTTGTAAGGGCTGGTTCTCAAAAGTCGCCCGTACTAACTGCCGCATCACTTCGAGAATTTGTACCAACCAACCGGGCTGGTAGTTCACGGGTTGACCGGGCGTGGACTGCAAAAAGGCCGACAGGGTATGGTCTCCCGGTGCGAGTAAATAGGAAAATGGGTCCGCCGCCCCGGTCCCCCAAGCTTCAAGAGCCACATCCATACAGACGTGCATAGCAACCGTAGCGCGAATCAGATGGCGTTCATAAAAACTAAAGGGTCCCGCTGGCTCACGAGTCAACCAGAAATAACGTTCAAAAAGCCGATGATAAAAAAGTGTCCCCTCCTCCAAGGAATTAAATTCCTGGTGCAACGTGCTGGGGTCCACCAACATTTCCTGGGCGTGATGCTCAGTTAATAACTGGACTCTAGCCCCCGCCATCAAGAGGGGCACCCGTTCGACAAACCGCTCCGCCACCCGTTGCCGGACCAAGGAACGAATTGTGGCGTATTGCGCGGGTAGCTCTTGCACCGTTCACCCCTGACCACCCCTCTAGCTTACCAAGGTCAACGGTTGAATTCTGTCAATAGGCCCAAGACATGCTCATAGAGTCGCTGGAACCCGCCCTGGGACATGCCATCGGTGACACTCTTAAGCGTTTCTGCAAACGCCTCCTCCCCCAGTTGCCCCCGCAGGACTACCAACAGCCCGCCCGCCTGCCGCCAGCGTGGTGATTGCAGCCGATGGAGTAACAGGAGAGCTTGGACTCCTTCTTGGACCGCCAGTTTCGTTTTCTGTAGCGACTTCTGAGCCTCCGCCAAGGCCAAAAAGACCTGCCCCAACACGGCGAGATCCTGAGTCCGTACACAGAGGTCACGGGCTTCCATCAGCATTGTCACTGCCTCACTGTGGCGTTCCGTCGCCTCATAGACCAGCCCCAGTCCCAACAAACCCAAACTCTCCGCTGGGGTCTCTCCTAAGTCCCGTGCCAATCCCAGCCCCCGGTTCAGGTAATCAATCGCTTCGGGATGACGGTACAGAGCCGCCAGGGTGTGACCTAGGGCGACGAGGGTATGAGACTCCCCCACCCGATGCCCGACCGTGCGCGTCAAGACTAGGGCTTTTTCCTGGAGGACCAGGGCTTCGCGGGGTGAACCACGCTCAACTAAGGCCCAGCCGCTATTGACATAACAGGCCGCTTCAGTTTGAGTCTGGGCATGGCGTTGGGCTAGGGCAGTCGCGATTTCAAAAAACTGGGCGGCTTCCTGGGGACGACCTTGATAACGCAGGGCACAGCCGAGCAAGTTATAAATTTTCGCCATCTCCGGGATGTCCTCGACTTCGTGGAGGGGTTCACGGAGATGGACCACAGCCTCACCCAAGGCCGCCCCACTCAGACTGACCAAAAGCGGGCCGTAGAGCGGGAAATAGGGCCTTTGAGCAAATTCCTTGAGGACCTGCAACCCGACTTGATAGCTCACTTCCATCAACGGTGATTCTAGATTTGCCAGCTCAAAGCCCAACTCTGCCCATACCCCGAGGAAGGTCATGTAGGTCGCATTGGCGAGCCGGTCCCCCTCCCGCCCAGACATGATGCGCTGCTCAAATAGGTCCAGCAGCGTAAATTCGGCGTAACGCAGGACCAACGCGAACTCCAGCCAGAGCGGTTCATCCAGTAACTTGAGGTTCGCCCCCAAAAATTCGCGCAGGCTCCCCTGGCCCACCGCCCCCAGAAACGCCTTGAGAGGTGGATGGCTGAGTTTACGGCCCCAAGCGAGCCACGGCCCCTCACTCTGTCCAAAACTAATCCGGGGCTGCTGAGGTTCGTAGGCCCAGTCTAAAATTGCCTGATTGACCTCAGCACAGCCCTGGACCCCCAGCCTACAGCCATTGATCAAACTATCGAGTCTTTGAAATTTAGCGGGTTCAGTATCAATATTGCGCTCCCGTAAAAACTGCAAAAACTCCACGACTCGCTGGGGCTTACTGAAATCGAAGTTGGTGTAGACCTTCTCTAGGGGGTCTAGGGCCGCCACAAGTTTTGCAAGCTCGGTCCCCAGCGGGGCACGGACTAACTGGGTCGCTAACAAGTCCAGCACGTTATCGCGTTGGCTATGGCGCAATTTTTCCCAGGTCTGCCAAATCTTATCTAAGGTGGTCTGCCGGGGTAACTTTTTTTTCGCCAGGGTCCGCTCGGTTGGGTCTATTTCCCCGCGCACAAACTGCCCGAGGTAATCCTCAAAGCCCGCCGCATCCTGGGCCAAGGGTTCACTCAAAATCCGTTCAATCGCCTCGGGAGACATGGCGGCAGCGCATTCATAAACGAGAGCTTTGTAGTCTGAGCGCGTCATGCGTTCTTCTTGGATGAAATAATAGAGGCTGCCTATCAATGGTAGCTAGACAGCCTCTATCTCTGATTATTTATGTTGAATTAATTAGGCATCGGGGAAGAGCTTAATTGAATCACCCTCTTGCAGCGTAACCACCGCCCGTTTGTAGGTGGGTTTGACCCCAGCGAAACGGCCTACTTTTTTGCGCTTGAGCGGGGGGTTGTAGGTATTGACCTTGACCACCTTGACCCCGAAAAGACTGGTGATGGCCTGACCGATTTCGGTTTTGTTGGTCTTGGGATGGACTTCAAAGAGGTACTTGCCCTCTTCGAGCATCTTGATTGCTTTTTCGGTAAGCAGAGGGCGACGGATTACATCCGCGTACTGGTGGCGGGTATCATCACGCATGGAAGACCTCCTCTAGGAGCATTGGGGGCTTGGGCTGAAAAATCTCATGGACCAAGGCCACCGCTGGGGCTGTCATGATGATCTGGTCGGCGTGGAGTAGATCGTGGACATTGAGGTTCTGGGCCGTGATGATCCGCAGATAGGGGACATTCCGACCGGAGCGGTAGGGGGTATCTTGCTTGGATTCCAGGATGAGGAGGACTTTTTCACCGGGAGCCACACCCCAACGTTTGAGGGCTAGGACCAGTTCTTTGGTCTTGGGTTGTTCGAGTTGTTGGATGAAATCCTCCACCACGATGATGTCACCCGCTCGCTCCTGGAGAATGGTCCGCAGGGCTAGACGACGCTCCTTGCGGTTCATGGCGAGGTCATAGTCACGGGGTTTGGGACCAAAAATAACCCCACCACCCCGGCGCAAAGGCGTCCGCATCGAACCCATCCGGGCGCGGCCCGTCCCCTTTTGTTTGTAGGGCTTCTTGCCCCCGCCCCGGACCTCAGCCTTGGTCAGGGTGGAATGGGTCCCCTGACGGCGGTTGTTGAGTTGCCGCTTGAGGGCGAGCCAGACCACGTGGCCTTTGCTCTCGGGCCGCGCCGTTTGGAGACTGAATTCAACTTCGGTGGGGGTCGCCTCGCCCGCCCAATTCTTGACCACACTCGCTGTCATTGTCCGCATCCTTGAATAACTTATTTACCGCCTACCAGATTTGTCGGGGTGATCCGCAGCAGGTTCCCCTCACAGCCAGGGAGTGCCCCTTTAATGATGATGAACTTGCGCTCTGCATCCACCCGCACCACGGTCAACTTCAGCACTGTCACCTGTTTGTTGCCCATCCGTCCCGGCATCCGCACCCCTGGAAAAACCCGGCCTGGGGTCGTCCCGGCCCCAATGGAGCCCGGTGCGCGGTAGTTCTTAGAACCGTGAGATTTGGGACCACGCCCGAAGTGGTGGCGTTTGACGGTACCGGCAAAACCTTTACCGATACTCAGCCCCCGCACATCTACTTTTTGACCGGCCATAAAAAGGTCAGGACTGACCTCCTCGCCAACATTCATCGTCGGCGGCGCGTCGAGACGAAATTCCTGGAGGTGGCGCAGGGGCACAATTTCATGTTTTTTGAGGTGGCCCAGTTCTGGCTGGGTCAAAGCCTTCTCGCTGACGTTGCCAAACCCGACTTGGATCGCGTTGTAGCCGTCTTTGTCCTGGGTTTTCACCTGGGTGACGATACACGGCCCGCACTCGACTACCGTGACGGGGATCGCTTCTCCGCTTTCACTAAAAATTTGGGTCATCCCCAACTTCCGGCCTAATAACCCCAACGCCACAGCCGTTACTCCATGGTTGCACGGACCCGAAGGTCACAAAGATCTAACATAGGCTAATTTTGCAGCTCTGTCTAGGATTTTTTAAGATACCTAGTGGCAAATTCTGATGAGTAAGGTAAGGTAGGCCATGGATCTTGCCAGCCCACCCTTGAAACCATTGCTCCACAAAAGTCTAGGATTTTTGGTCCTCCTGCTTACTCTGACCGGATGTGTCAATTATCGGCTCGGGCTGGAATTGGGCTGGGATGGCAGTGGGACGATTATTCAGCAGCTCCAAGTGGACCCGTTTTTGGCTAGTCTGGCTCGCGCCAATATTGCCGACCTCAAAGAACAAGTCCAGGAACGGGCGGCGCGGGCTGGGGGTTACCTGGACCGCCAAGAGGACCCCCGTATCCTCCAGGTAGTTATTCCTTTTCGAGAACTCCAGCAGGTCGAGGGGAAACTGGGTCAATTCTTTGGCGATACGGCCCAATCAAGCGCGGGTTCATCCTCCACAGTCCGCAGCACAATCCAGTCTTTTCAGCTAGAGGAACAGAATTTTTTCGTCGTGAAACTTTACAAATTAAATGGGGTTTTGGACCTTACTAACCTTGCGCGGCTCCCCCTGAGCAACGGTGCCCTGACCTTCCAAGCCGATGGTTTGATTAATTGTGAACTAGCGATTACCCTACCCTTCGCCGCGCTCTCCACCAATGCCACCCGCACCACGGGCAATACCCTCATCTGGGTTATCCAACCCGACGCGCCCAACCCGCTCAGTCTGAGCTTTTTGTTACCCAATATCCCTGGTTTGATGGTCCTTTGTGTCTTGGCACTCGGGGCGGTCCTGGTGCTGGGTCTACGTCGCTAGAGTAAACTTGAGCGATGCGCGGAGTGGGTTTGATGCTGTCTATACCCAGGTTAGAGATTCAAGATTTCCCAGTTGCCCAGACCTATCGTCAAGATGTGGTCACAGGCCTGAGCAGTATCCCTAAGTTCCTACAACCCAAGTATTTTTATGATGAAACGGGTTCGCGCTTGTTTGAGGCGATTTGTGAGCTACCCGAGTATTATCCCACCCGGACCGAGGCGTTAATCTTGCAAACAGCGGCGGTCCCGATTTTTCAGACCACGGGACCCTGCGAGTTGGTGGAGTTGGGTTCGGGGAGTGCCACTAAGACGACCTATTTACTGGATGCGTTGGTCCAATTGCAGTATCCCTTGGTCTATGTGCCCGTGGATGTCAGTCCGACGATCCTGCAAAGTAGTGCGGAGCGACTTTTAGCGGATTATCCCCAATTGATAGTGCGGGGCGTGGTTGCAGATTATGAGGGGGTCTGGGCACGTTTACCCCGCTTTGAGTCGCGACGGCTCTTGGTGTTTTTGGGGAGTACTTTAGGAAATTTCTCCCAAGCAGAATGTGAGACTTTCTTAGCCAAGATTGCTGACTCCCTCCAACCGCAGGATTATTTTTTGTTGGGGGTTGACCTGCGGAAGGCGGTCCCGCTCTTGGAAGCAGCCTATAACGATAGTCAAGGTGTGACAGCGGCCTTCAATTTGAACCTGTTGGCGCGGTTGAACCGGGATTTTGATGGGAACTTTGACCTGACACAATTTGAACACTGGGCTTTTTATAACAAGCAACTACACCAGATTGAGATGCATTTACGAAGTCTGTGTCCGCAGAGTGTCTATCTAAGTAAGTTGGATCTAACCGTGGAATTTGCGGCTGGGGAGACGATCCACACCGAGTCTTCCCGTAAGTTTGATCTAACGGAGCTAGGGGGGTTATTGACGGAGCTAGGACTACCCACTGTCAAGGTTTGGCAGGACCCCCAGGGTTGGTTTGGTCTGTTACTCTGTCGGCGTACTTGACCGTAATCACCTATAGTCCGTCATTCACCCTGGTCCCGACCCAGGAATGTTTTAATCGTTGTACCTACTGTAATTTCCGCCGGGACCGGGGGGCCGCTTGGCTTTCGGTTGCTGAGGCACGGACCATCTTGTTGCCCTTACAGCACCAGGGTATTGTCGAAATCCTGATTCTCTCTGGTGAAGTCCACCCCCAGGACCCGCGCCGCCCCCAGTGGTTCCAAATGCTCTATGACCTAGGCGCTTTGGCGTTAGAACTGGGCTTCTTGCCCCACACCAACTGCGGGATTTTGACTTATGACGAGATGCAGAGCCTCAAAACTGTAAATGCCAGTCTGGGTTTGATGCTAGAGAATATTGCCCCCCTCCCGGTCCACCGTCTCGCCCCCAGCAAAATTCCCCAATTGCGCCTAGAACAACTGGTTTGGGCAGGTGAATTAAAGATTGCTTTCACGACTGGTTTGCTATTAGGCATTGGCGAGACCCAGACCGAGCGCGTCCAGTCCCTAGAGGCCATCGCCACGATCCAACAGCAGTACGGACACATCCAAGAAGTCATTCTCCAGCCCCACCGCCGGGGCACCCAGCAAACCTTCAGCGGCACCGAGATTACCCCCGCCGAACTCCAAGCACTCGTCCTAGTGGCCCGTGAAATTCTCGGCCCCACC
This sequence comes from Candidatus Cyanaurora vandensis, assembly GCF_013285555.1. GTDB lineage: Bacteria > Cyanobacteriota > Cyanobacteriia > Gloeobacterales > Anthocerotibacteraceae > Cyanaurora > Cyanaurora vandensis. The sequence goes on from NZ_JAAXLT010000194.1 coordinate 9,048, forward strand.
ATCGCCCTCCAGGTCCCGCCCAACCTAGTTACAGACCTAGCCGGACTCTTACAGACTGGCGTGACGGACTTAGGCGGGATTAGCCCCATGGATGTGGTCAACCCCGACTATGAACAACCCGACCTAGCCCATCTCCAGAGCCAGTTGCAGTCCTGGGGCTGGCAACTCCAACCCCGCCTCCCGGTCTATCCGCACCTCTGGTCTACGGTTAGTTCCCTAGTAGCGGCGGTCCTATATCGGGTGCTCCAGGGTAATAAAATTACCTAAAAAATCTATTACGGCCCGTTGTGCTTCCGGTTGCGGACTGTAAGCATAAAGGCGTTCCTGGGTGGGCGGGAGGTCCTGGAGTAGGTAGGGATTGCCATAGCTCAGGACAATACACCGGGCAGACGTGGTAGTGAGGTAGGTCTGTAAATTGGGCGGGAGCCGGGTACAGGAGCGGTAAGGCCCGGTGGTCAACATCAGGTGGACAAAAACTACTCCCGCACTGGGGTAGTGATTAACCGGACTCGCTGGGGTCAGCACCGTGGGTTTCAAATCCAGCAGTGGACCCGTGGGGGCTTCACCTTCAGGGAGGACGAGCACATGGACCCACTCAGACTGGGCGGGTAAGGGTTGGAGACCCACGGCTTGCAAACTCTGGGCAAAAAGCCGCTGGGCACCGTGGCGATGGTCCGCCCAGGCAACGGGTTGGGGGGGGCGCAGACTGGTTTTGAGTCGGTGAATCTTCTGGAGCGAGTGGGCGATCCGTGCCGGAGTGATTGCTCCCGTCGCCACGGCAGTCTCTAATGCACGATGGACCGTAGCGAGGTCTGGGGGCATCAGCAGAATATCCGCCCCCGCCTGAAAAGCCAACAACGCCGCCTCTGCCGGACTATAACGGTCAGTAATCGCCTGCATTGTCAGAGCATCGGTCACGACCACCCCCTGAAACCCCCACTGGGTCTGGAGTAGGTCCGTCACGATGGGTCTAGAAAGACTCGCGGGGCAGCCCATCGGGTCCAACGCCGGGACCTGGAGGTGGGCCACCATCGCCGTCTCGACCCCCGCCCTAATCAGAGCCTGAAACGGAGGCCAGTGGTCTCGGGCTAGCACGGTCTTGGGGGTGGAGAGGACGGGTAATTCTAGATGAGAATCGCGGTCCACGTCGCCATGACCAGGAATATGTTTGACAC
>NZ_JAAXLT010000195.1 GCF_013285555.1 Candidatus Cyanaurora vandensis
CCCCCGTCTCAGTCCCGCCCGTTTAAGAGGGTTACTTGCCCCCGCTTTGGCGATGCCCGCCCGTGGATATACTTGAGAGACACCGGGAATTTTTATGTCACAGATTGACCTCTTTGGCCCAACCGCTGACCCCGCCCGCATTCCAAAAACCGCCACCGTACCGATCCTGCCGGGGACCTATGACGGACTAGACGCGCTCAAGGCGGACTGCTCGGTGTGTTATCGCTGTGACCTAGGGCAACATCGGACCCATGCCGTCGTGGAACGGGGCCAGCGCACCGCCCGGATCATGGTCATTGGCGAGGGACCAGGAGAGCATGAGGACCAGACGGGGTTGCCCTTTGTCGGTAAATCCGGTCAACTGCTCGATAAGATCCTAGCCGCCGTTAAATTTGATAGTAATCAAGATATTTATATTTGTAATGTCGTCAAGTGCCGCCCTCCCGAGAACCGCGAACCCCTACCCGCCGAAGTGAGTGCCTGCATGGGTTATTTACGCGAACAAATCCGACTCGTAGACCCCTGGATCATCCTATTGACCGGGGCCACCTCAGTTAAGGCTCTGCTCAATGAGAAACGCGGAATTACCAAAATCCGGGGCCAGTGGTTGCAGTGGGAGGGGCGGTGGGTCGTCCCGATTTTTCACCCGGCCTATCTTTTGCGCCAGCAATCGCGGGAGGTCGGCGGACCTAAATGGCTGATGTGGCAAGATATCCAAGCTGTCCGGGCCGTCTATGAGCGATTGCAAGCGGGCCTCCCGGTGGAAGACCTGACCAGTCCGCCGGTCTAGAGCGTCTCTAGGGTAATCCGGGAGCCACTAGGGTCTTTGTGGACTTTAATCTGGGTGGGTAAACGTTCACCAAGGGCTGAGACATGGGTGATGATGCCAATCATCCGATTCTGTTGACGCAAGGATTCTAGGATCTGGGTGACACTTTCTAAGGTTTCAGCATCCAAACTGCCGAAGCCTTCATCGAGGAAAAGACTGCCGAGCTCGGCCCCCATCGCTAGTTTTTCCGATAGGGCCAAGACCATACATAGAAAAAGAGATAAGTTGTGATACACAAATGAGGGGGTGTAACCCGTATGAGAGAGGTAGGACAGGAAGTGTCTGATAAACGTTCGTTTTTGGGACAAATGGGTATACAAGCGACTCACCCTATATCAGTGATTGAGTCTTCGGAGAAAAGCAGTTCCCCATGAGTTTGAACATAAGTCAGGGGAATCTTAGGATTATTAATATCTTTCCTACCATCAGCCAGCCACTTCGTTTCCCATTTCGTGTAGAACGGCTCCATCTTTTCGGGCGTTAACCGATAAATTTCTCTTAACTCAATCGCTTCATAGGTCGCAAAAATCTAGTCCACTTTACGGTATTTAGCAATTATGACTGGATTTATGTAATGATGCGTCGAGAAACTTCTGGTGAGATTGAGGTTGACCGACTTGAGTTCGTATTCGTTGCCAGCCTCGTCAATCGCATCATTACCTTCGCGTCCCCCCAACACCTTAAGATTAAGCGTGAGGCAGACCTGAAGTATCTTCCCGCCATTATCTTGAAAAATGTCTTTAATCCCGTGCTTTGCCGCTAATTCTTGATATGTTCGTATACTGGGGAACAACTCTTTTAGGAGTGCGGCATCTGCATGGGCTTTCATTACTGCTGCTCCGTGAGCAGCAATGCTGGGTCAACCTCTAGCGCGTGTGCCAATTTTTTAATATTGTCGATAGAAATATTGCGCTCGCCGCGTTCAACGGAGCCGATATAATTTCTGTGCAGGCTCGCCAGCTCGGCGAGTGCTTCTTGAGAGAACTCCTTCTGCAACCTGATTTGACGCAAGTTCCTAGCGAACCGGAGACGAAGAGTAATTTGTGTTTTTTGTGATGACACATGATGATTTTTGCTGTGTTGACCACTATGCGTCTACATACTATAAGTGTTATAGCAGTGTAATGAAGGGACAACCACATAGTAAGAACGACCTCTGACGGCTTCCAACAGCTCCCTGCTTACACCACAGAGCTTGGAAAAGCATATTGCGGCGACTCCCGCCAGATGCTGGCGCAGTTGCCGGACGATAGTGTAAATCTGGTAATAACGAGTCCACCCTTTGCCTTACAAAGGCAAAAAGAATACGGAAACAAGGATCAGTCAGAGTATATAGATTGGCTTACAGAGTTCGCCGCTCTAGTTTACAAAAAACTGAAACCTGATGGCAGCTTCGTGATTGATTTAGGCGGTGCATACCAGAAGGGTAGCCCAACACGTAGTCTGTATAATTTTCGCATTCCTATCAAATTCTGCGATGACCTTGGCTTCTTCTTAGCAGAAGATTTTTACTGGTATAACCCGTCAAAACTGCCAAGCCCTATTGAGTGGGTGAACAAAAGAAAAATTAGGGCAAAAGACTCGGTAAACAATCTGTGGTGGTTCAGCAAGACGGAATGGCCTAAAGCCGATGTATCCAAAGTACTAGCTCCCTATAGTGCCAGAATGAACAAGCTTCTCGAAGACCCTGCGGCATTCTACTCGCCAAAACTACGCCCATCAGGGCACGACATTGGGAAAAACTTTGGCAAGAACAATGGGGGCGCTATTCCTTCTAATCTTTTGCAGATACCCAATTCAGATTCAAACAGCCAGTATTTGTCCGGTTGCAAGCTTATCGGCGTTAAACAGCATCCGGCACGTTTTCCGGCCAAGCTACCAGAATTCTTCATCCGTTTTCTGACCGATCCTGATGATCTTGTTGTCGATTTTTTTGCAGGATCAAATACCACAGGGGCAGTGGCAGAAATAGAGGGTCGGAGATGGCTGGCCTTTGAAGAACGGATAGATTATCTAGCAACCAGTATTTTTCGGCTGCTCGGCAAAAATTGCAGGTCGGAAGATATGCAATTTGTCCATGAGCAAATATTGAAAGGACAAACCGTTCAGGTGAAGGACTATATCATTCAAAATTCATTACCCGTGGTTAGCAAGCCCTTATCTCAACAACAACCTATCGAGATTCCAGCTCAGTAGTAGGTATTTGGGTTAAAAGCGGCAAAGGTACAAAAAGGGACTTGGGGAGCAATGGAACGATAAATGAACTTAAGGACTGGTCAGCTAGCCGGACATTTCCTTAGCCGAAAGCCGCGTAAGCTAAGCTGCCTGACTCGCTACATGTGAATCACAAACATGGTTTACAGTGACCAAACCCATTTGGGTCGACACCTATATCATCCCCATAACAAGCACTTCGGATACGTTCTTTCGACCCGTCATAGAGCGCAGGTCCCGGCTCCCTTGTGGGCAGACTGGCTAAGCTTTGCCACTTCTGCCAGGGACTTTTGCCAAGGGAGCTAGGCCGTCGTTCCCGGTTGTAGTCCGCCTGCCACCTTTGTAGTTGCTCGGCTCAATCAGGTGCCTTGCTATCGACTAGGCTGTAGAACGCCTCAAGGTCAGTACACTGCCTACGCTCAACCTTGCCGTTGCGGTGGGGGGAACGCGGCTTCGTGGGACGAAATTTAATCTCCAAAGCCATCAAGCGGTACTGCACCTGATAAGCGATGAACTCCTCGCCATGGTCGGTTTGGCTGCGTTGGCTAGCAAAAGGAAATTCAGGGATTACCTGCTCGAGGAAGGCTCGGGTCCGGTCGGCCTTTTGATGGGGGTATCGCCGGATGACTTTGAGGTGCGTACAGTCATCAATTGCCATACATGGGTAGAGTTTGGGACCAATGTTACCGACATCCCTCTGAATTCGTTCACCAGGAATCTCCTTGTGGTCACGTTTACGACCTTTACGGGGGCGACGGCTTTGGTCAAGTAATCCGTCAAGTCCTTGCTGCTGGTAGCGCGTTACCCACTTACAAAGGGTGGGACGGGAGATGCTACAACGGCGGCTGGTGGGACTATACTTACCTGTTTTATCGTAAAGCTGCACCCAACCGAGGCGCATTTTGACCTTGGCAGCCATGGGTAAGTCCTCAGGCAATTGAGGTCTAATTTACCACCTCTAAATTGGTAACCATGTTTGCGATTCACACATATTAGGTTTATGGTATCTTCATGGTTTTTAGTCACGACCCATCAATCTTAGGTTTTTAAAAAATTAAAGCGTACGAAATTCTAGAGAACGGGTAATTAAACTTTTTGTAATTGCTGGACTTGCGAGAGGTCCGCTGCCGTGCCTAAACCCTGTCCAATCCCCACCGCTACCGCTCCCGCTTGTAGATAATCCGTCGCTGTCGCCAGGGTCACGCCACCACAGGGAAAAAAGGGCACCTCGGGAAATAGTTGCTTCAGACTATGCAGATAATCAGGACCGCCCACCTGAGCCGGGAACAACTTAATCACATCCGCCCCCAAACGCCAAGCCCGCTCCACCTCCGTCGCCGTCCAAGCCCCACTGACCACCAAGACCCCCGCCGCTCGCCCCAGCGCAATAATCTCCGGGTGGGTAAAGGGCGAGACCAAAAAAGCCGTCCCCTGGGCGATGGCGGCTTGAGCCTGTGCGGTCGTCATGACCGTCCCGCACCCCGCCCTAAGCTGAGCCATCACTGCCAGAGCCTCGGGAAAGGTGAGCGTAACCTCCAGTTGGCGTACTCCTGCCGCCTGGACTCGCGCCGCAATTTCCAGAGCCGTAGTCTGATTAGAACTGCGGATGACTGCCACCAGTCGGTCCTGTTGCCATTGTTGTAATAACGGATGCATGAGCTTAGACCACGGTGCGCTGGGCCTGCCGCTGGACCTGTTGTCTGGCCCAATGGTCGACCTCAATCACATCTACCAGCGTTGGTTGCTGAACCGGGCTATGGGCGTCACAAGTGAGAGCTAGCAGGCGGGGAATATCGGTGAAACTGATCGACTCTTGCAGGAAAAGCTCGACTACAGCTTCGTTAGCAGCGTTGAGGACCGCCGGGAGGGTGCCCCCGACCCGGCCCACTCGGTAGGCCAACTGCATACAGGGATATTTCTCGTGGTCCGGGGCCTTAAAAGTCAAAGTCCCGACTTCAACTAAATCGAGTGGTCGCCACGGGGTCGAGAGCCGTTCGGGCCAACTCAGGGCATACAAAATCGGCAGCCGCATATCGGGCCACCCCAACTGCGCCAAGACTGAAGTATCCGTCCATTCAATCAACGAGTGGATGATGCTCTGGGGGTGAATCACAATCTCAATCTGGTCGTAGTCCAACCCGAATAACCAGTGGGCTTCAATTACTTCGAGACCCTTGTTCATCAAAGTGGCGGAGTCTACGGTAATTTTTTTGCCCATGACCCAGTTGGGGTGTTTGAGGGCATCGCGGACGGTGGCAGTTTGGAGTCGTTCCACGGGCCAATCGCGAAATGCACCCCCAGAAGCGGTCAGAATAATCTTATTGAGTCCCTGGTTTTGAGTCAGGGCGTTACTTTGCAGACATTGGAAGATGGCGGAGTGTTCGGAGTCTATAGGCAGAAGCTGGACCCCCTTGGCTCGGATGCGCGGTAAGACCACAGGACCGGCGGCGACCAGGGTTTCTTTGTTCGCTAAGGCAATATCTTTCCCTGCTTCAATCGCCGCCAGGGTGGGCAACAGTCCCGCCACCCCGACAACGCCCGTCACGACGACTTGACTAGCCCCGTGGGCGGCAACCTGGACTAGCCCGCTCGGTCCCGTCCAGATCTCCGGCAGGACCGCCAAATCCGCGAGTAATTCCCGTAACTGACGGCGTTCCGGCTCCCCCGCCACGGCTACCACCTCAGGCCGAAACTGGCGGACCTGTTCGCTGAGTAAGACCATATTGCTGTGGGCACTGAGACCGACGACCCCAAAGCGTTCAGGGTAAGCCGCTACAATCTGGAGCGTCTGGGTACCAATCGAACCCGTTGAACCCAAAAGGGTAAGTTTTTTCACAGTCTCGTCCGCTGATACTCGCCATTGTCGGTTTACAGAGACCCGGTGTCTAGCCACAAATCCCCATAACTTCACAATACTCCCGCTTGTTTCTAGTCCAGAGGACGTGCCAACCTAAAACAGTTTTCGGGGATATTTATGTTTTGGCGCAGTGTCGGGGTTTTGTTGTTGTGGACGGGCGGGCCGGTGCTGGCTCAAACCACCACCCGTGTCCCGCCCAATTTCGAGATCCGGCTCGAAAAAGCAGCCCGTCCCCTCTCGCTCAAAGAAGCCGTAGGGCTGGCCCTAGACCAGAACCAGGACATCCTCAAGGCCCGCAACAATGTTTTCCGTGCTGAGGCGGGGGTCCGTGCTGCCCTAGCCCTCCGGTCGCCCAACCTCAGTACCACCAGCAGCTACACGGGCCAAGAATTGGGGGCTACTCCTTTTGCCAACAATGTAAATCTCCAAGGGACGGTGGGTTGGACGGTCTATGATGCCAGCCGGGAACCCCAGATTGAGGCGGCGCAACTCACGCGAGAACGCACTACCCTGGACCTCCAGACTCAGGAGCGCAATATTGCTCTCAGTGTGACCACGGCCTATTTCAACTTGCAACGAGCCGACAGCGATGTGACGATCCAAGAAGCAGCGGTGACCAATGCCCAAGCCAATTCGGACCAGACTCGCAAGCGTCAACAAGCAGGACTTGCCACCCGCTTCGATGTCCTGCAACAGGAAGTCCAACTCGCCAATAGTCGTCAGAGTCTGTTTGCTGCCCAAAATGAACAGGCCCGGACTCGATTGGTCCTTGCGGATTTGCTAAACCTAAGCCAGTCCATCCCGGCCCGTGCGGCCGACCCTATCGCGCCCAACCCCGACTGGACCCAGGACCTCGCCGCTACGTTAGATCTAGCCCTTGACCGCCGTTCTGAATTGAGTGCCCTGGAGCGAAATGTGGCGATTGCTAGTGCTCAACAGGCGACGGATAATGGTCAGGTCTTGCCCCGGCTCACGGTCTCGGCGGGCTACGGGTTCAATGATAACTTGCGCGGCTTCAACCAACCTCAGACCATCTTGGGGGCGAGCTTGAGTTGGCAATTGTACGACGGGGGGGCGAGTGTGGCCCGTCAGGAGCAGTTGGAGTACGACAAACGCAACCTGCGGCTAGATGTGAGCCAGACAGCCCAACGGATCAGGAGTGATATTGAGCAGGCTTATCTTGCAAAGGAGACGGCTAAGGCCCAGATGGGTTCGTCCCAGGTGGCTGTCAACCAAGCCAGCGAGGGCTTACAACTGATCCAACGCCGCCGTCAACTCGGGCTGAGTCTGCAAATTGAGGTCATCACGGCGGAACGTTCCCTGACTGAGGCGCGTCAGAATTATGCTAACGCGGTCATTAGCTATAACCGTGCGCTGGCTGAACTGGGACTAGCTGTAGGGGTGTAATGCTTAGCTTCCGCGCTCTCAACGGGCTACGCGTTACCTGTGTCTCCTGGTTGCAGGGGTTGTGTGCGGGGGAGTTAGGGGTTGGCACACGGTTCCGCCCTCGCGCTCCCGCCGACCCGC
>NZ_JAAXLT010000023.1 GCF_013285555.1 Candidatus Cyanaurora vandensis
AGATAAATCCCCCCCCAAAGTAGGAGTAAAACTAGCGCGGCCCGTAAGCGACGACTCCCAGTCGGCCAAGTCTTAAAATCAAGCTTCGTCATGAATATCACCCCATCGGGTTTATAACTCCCCGCTCCCGCCGCCTACTTTACGGAAACTGAACAGACTATGACCGACAAAACTAACGCCCACCACCATCCCGGCACTGAGGACCCTGGCCCAAACTGTATCCCAATGGAGCAGATCCACCAATAACTTCATAATGACCAAATTCAAGACCATCCCATTGAGGGCGACTCCCGTAAAGACGAGTAACTGCCGGAAGGTGTTTTCCCAGCGCACTGCAAAAACAAATTGACGGCTCAATAAGAAATTCGTGACCAGCCCCGCTAAAGCACTCCCGACAAAGGCCCATACATACCAGAGCCCCAACCCCCGGTTGAGTAGAGCAAAAACCCCCACATCCACCAGCGTCGCCGTTCCCCCCGAGCCCAAATACCTGAGGAACCGGATCACGGAGTCTTGGTCCGTGTGGGCACCAACCGTCCGCCGCCCTCAGCCCCCGCTTCGCCCGCTTCCAGATATTCCGCGTCATTGTTCACACACCAAGGGTCGAAGCGCGGATACCCAGCGATGATATTGCGGGCGGTCAGTAACCCCGTCATCATGGCATGGTCTTGGTTGTTGTAACGGTGCATCCCATTACGCCCCGCCAGATGCAAATTCGGTAACATTTCAGCCACGAAATCGCGCACCGTCTGGACGTTGGTACGGTAATTGTCATCGTAGACCGGGTAAGCCTTGGGGACGCGCACTACCGTCCCATCAATCACTTGGTCTGCCTCCACCAACCCCAACCGCGCCACCTCTGTCGTCCCTAGTTGAATTAAGTCCGCGTCACTCATGGTCCAAAGACCATCTCCCTCAAAGCAAAAATACTCCAACCCGAGACAACTCAACTCCGGGTCCGGGACCATGAACTCCGACCAGTTTTTGAAGTTCTGGATGCGCCCCACTTTGACTTGGGCATCGTGGATGTAGATCCAGTTATCAGGAAAAAGCTCTTTTTTCTGAACGATGAGAGCCACGGTAATAAAGTCGCGGTACCCCAAATTTGTCGCGGCCTGGACCACCGCTGGCGGCGCACTGGGACTGAGGGACTGGATCAGGGTACGGATCGGCATGGTGGTTACGAAATGTTCGCCCCGGTGGGTCTCATCGCCCCCCGGTCCGGTGGTCGTCACTGCCTGCAACTGTCCCGGCTCCCACTGCAACCCCACCACCTGACGGCCCATCAGCACTTCCCCGCCCCGCTGAGTGACAATCTCTGCCACGGTCTCCCACATCTGCCCCGGCCCATGGACAGGATAGCGAAACTGGTCAATCAGGGTTTTAATCACCGCCCCCCGGTCCTGATTCTTGGGTGGAAACAGGGTATTGCGAATCAAGCTCGTCATGGAGAGGCCCTTGATCCGTTGGGCGGCCCAATCCGCGCTGATCGTCCGGCAGTCCATCCCCCAGACCTTCTCGGTGTAGGTTTTAAAAAAAGTCTCGTAGAGCCGCTCCCCAAAATTATTAATCACCCAGTCTTCAAAAGAGCGGACATTCTGGCGCGGGAAAACCTTGGCCTTGCAGTAACTCGCTACACAGAGGGTCGTATAAACCACCCCCAACTTCTGAAAAGTATCAAGGGGCTTAATTGGATAGGCGAAAAACTTGCCATTATAAAAAATCCGCGACAGCCGACCGCGTAGCATCATTTTCTCACTCAAAATCTCGGTCCATAGGTCTTCCACCTCCTGCGACTTGGAGAAGAACCGATGCCCACCGATGTCAAACCGGAAACCTTTGTACTGGGCAGTCTGGGAAATCCCGCCCACTGTAGTTGGGCTTTGTTCGAGGACGCGCACGGTTTGCTGGTGTTTGACCAACTCGTAGGCAGCCGTCAGACCCGCCGGACCCGCACCAATCACCACTGTCTGTCCCGCGCTACGCTCCCCCACCAGCTTTGCCCAAGTGCTTCAAGCCACGGTAACAGTTTTTATTACCGCAAGCTAGCCACCGAAGTCAGTACTTAATCTGCTAACTGTGCCCAAAGCGCATCGGGGAACTCAGCATTAGAAGCTACTTGCTGGACATCATCTAAGTCTTCTAGGCGTTCAATGAGGACCAAGACTTGCTTTGCCGTGGCGAGATCCGTCAGGGTCAAGATATTATCCGGGAGCCACTGGAGTTCCGCCTTGGTGACCGTGTAGTACTGATTTTTAAAATAGTTACTCGTCATTTCCAAGTTAGCGAAGTCTGTATAAACTTCAACGCCCTCCGCAAACTGCTTATAACTCTTAGCATCCGCCGTGAGCGCATCTTCCAAGAGTCGGTCCTCCTCAATAACCCCAGCGAGTTCCACCACGCCCAAGTGTTGAAACAGCCAACTCACCGAACCCAATTCCCCTAAATTCCCGCCCGACTTACTGAGCACGCCCCGGACTTCTGCTGCTGTCCGGTTCCGGTTATCCGTCAGGGCTTCAATAATGAGGGCAACCCCGCTGGGTCCATAGGCTTCATAGCGGACTTCTTCTAAACGATCCGCCGCCAATGCTCCCGCTCCCTTAAGGACGGCCCGGTGAATATTTTCGTTAGGTAAACCCTCCGTCTTCGCCAGTTCAATCGCCGTCCGCAACCGAAAGTTACCCTGGTGGTCCGCGCCGCCCAACTGGGTCGCCACGATGATCTCCCTAGCTAGGCGTGCAAAAAGAGCCCCCTTCGCCACATCATTCTTGCCCTTCTGACGCTTAATCTGCGCCCACTTGCTATGTCCCGCCATCGCCTATCCCTTGACCATTGGACATTGCCGTAGCTGGTCTAACAAAATAAATGGGTATCTACAGGGTCAGGTTAACCAAAGCGGCCCGTGATGTAATCCTCAGTGCGCTTGTCCTTAGGCGAGGAGAAGATTTCACGGGTGGGACCGGACTCGACGAGGTTCCCGATCCGGCTCTCATCGGTGGTGAAAAAGAGCGTGTAATCCGAAACCCGGCCCGCCTGCTGTAGGTTGTGCGTGACGATGATTACGGTCAAATTCTTGCGGAGTTCGAGAATGAGTTCTTCAATCTTTAGGGTAGCAATGGGATCTAGGGCTGAGCAGGGTTCGTCCATCAAGAGGACTTCGGGTTCGACAGCCAAGGAACGAGCGATACACATCCGTTGTTGCTGTCCACCGGAAAGTCCAAGTGCCGAGGAGCGGAGACGATCCTTCACTTCGTCCCAAAGGGCGGACTGACGAAGTGCACGCTCGACAATAACTTCCAGGTCAGCCTTGCCCTTCGCCCCAAAAAGCCGGGGTCCGTAAGCAATATTGTCAAAAATCGTCATCGGAAATGGATTGGGCCGCTGAAAGACCATCCCGACGCGCTTACGGAGGATCGTGACATCCACATCCTTCGCGTAAATATCCTCACCAAATAAAAAGATTTTTCCTTCGACCCGGACAGAGGACCCGCTGGTCTCACTAATGCGGTTGAGAGCCTTGAGGAAGGTGGATTTGCCACAACCGGAGGGGCCGATGATAGCAGTGACTTGACGTTCGGGCATCTCGGCACTGATGTCTTCGATGGCCCGCTTGGGACCATAAAAGAAGGAAACTTTTTGGGTATTGACGGCGTTACGGTTCTTTTGTTCGGTACGCATGGTTTTTACCTGATGGCTCGCTTACGGAATTGGGCACGGAGGATGATGGCAGCGAAGTTCAAGCTGAAGGTAATCACCAACAAAACTAGGGTAGCCGCGTACTGAGCAGGACGGGTCTTCTCCACATCCGACGATTGGGTCGCCAAAATGAAAATATGATAGCCCAACTCCATAAACTGCTTGGTCGGGTCAATGAAAGGCACCACCCCAAAGACCTGGGTCGTCGGTAGGTCTTGCAGCAAAAAGGCCGCACCGGTAAAGAGGATCGGTGCCACCTCCCCCGCTCCCCGCGAGATCGAGAGGATCGAACCCGTCAAGATACCCGGAACTGCCTGGGGTAGGACAACCCGCGAGATTGTCTGCCATTGGGTGCCGCCTAGGGCCTGACTACCCTGGCGCAAGGAGACGGGGACGGCAAGTAGAGCCTCTTCTGTGTTGACAATCACGATAGGCAAGACTAGCAGGGCCATGGTCGCCGCCGCCCAGAGGATCGCTGGCTTCCCAAAGAGTGGATCTGACGTACTGTAGCCCAGCAGTCCGTCTAGTCCCCGCCCCAGGAAAAGAACAAAGAAGGCGACCCCAAACAGGCCAAAGACAATTGAGGGTACCCCCGCGAGGTTGTTCACCGCCGCCCGGATGATCCGCGAGGACTGACGGCCCCCGGCGTACTCCACCAGATAAACTGAGGTCAAGACCCCAATGGGGAGCGCGAAAAGTGTCATCAATAGCACCAAAGCTACGGTCCCAAAAATTGCCGGACCGACCCCGCCTTCATCCAACCCCTTAGCCGGAGAGGTATACAAAAACTCAAACCCGTTGGCACTGACCGTGGGGAAACCCCGGACCACAATGATCCCCAAGAAAGCCACGATAAAGGCGACCAAAAGCCAGGATAGTCCACTTAATAAACCTTCGAGAAAAGTCTCGCGGACTGACTTGTAAGACAGGTCCTCTTTGGAAATCGGGACATACTTAACAGCCTCACTCATAGCTACACTCCCTCACGGACTTTTTGACGAGCGCGGTTGATGATGATCTCACCCATAATATTTAGGGCAAAGGTGAAGACAAACAGGACCGCCCCAATAAAAAATAGCGCGTTGTAATGGTCGCCCCCCGCCACCGCTTCACCCAATTCAGCGGCAATCGTGGCAGTAATCGCCCGTCCTGACTCCAGGACATTACCTGAGAGGATTGAGGCGTTACCCGTTGCCATCAAGACCACCATCGTCTCGCCAATCGCCCGTCCTAGGCCCAAAATCACTGCCGCTGCTAAGCCTGAGACCGCCGCCGGGAGGACGGCATTAAAAGCAGTCTGCCAGCGAGAAGCTCCCAGGGCCATGCTTGCGTCACGAATCGAGTTGGGAACAGCACGCAGCGCGTCCTCAGCAATGGTCGCCACAATCGGGATCACCACCAGAGCTACCCCGAGGGCACCCACTAGCGTATTGAGGTAAGTCCCCTGAGTCCCCAGTTTTAAAGCCCGTTCTAGGCAGGTCTGCTGGAGAGGACCAGCCTCAAAGGAACAACTAGGGAACATCAAGCGATTAAGACCAGGCGTCTGGGTCAAGAACTCAAATACCCAGGGGATGTGGACAAACCACTGCACAAAAGCGGCAATCGTCACCAACGCGAAGAAGCCCAGGACGACTGAAGGCACTCCCGCCAGTAATTCCAACGCGGGTTTGACCACCTCGCGCACTTGGGGAGGGGCTAATTCAGAAAGGTAAATCGCCACTAGTAATCCCACCATGGAGGCGAGGATCGCCGCTGGGATGGCAACCTTGGCACTCCCAATCATCAAAGGTACAAGGGAAAATTTCTTAGTGTCCGAAGACGTCGGTTGCCAGTCGTAGCTCGTTACAGGGTTAGCTTCATAGACGAAATCACCGTCGGCATCGGTCTTAATCGAGCCATCGGGGTTACGGACTAGTTCTTGTTTCTCAATGGTGGCGGACCAATACTGGCTCAAGTCCGTCTCTCCCCCAAAAACAGTGAGGCCCTGAAGCCCCTGGTAGATCAATAGTAAAAAAATCAAGGCAATTGAAAGTACTGCCAGGGTTGAGACGGCAAGGAGCGAATTCTCAATTGCCTTCTCCTGAGTGTACTTGAGGCTGGACTTGTCCGAACGTAAGCCACTCGTGGGGGTCGTCTGGGTCATGGGCTTTCCTATGAGGGAGGGGGAGGCGCAATCCTCCCCCTAAGAAAATTAGCCTTCGAGTTTCTTCAACTCAGCTTGGGCTGTGGCGGGGCTGAGGGGGACATACTCTTCCCCAGCGATCTTCTGGCCTTCAGGACCCAGGACCCACTGCATGAATTGCTTAGCTTCACCCTTGGGTACGCCATTGGTATAGACGTAGAGGAAACGAGAGATCGGGTAGATCCCCTGGGAGATCGCCCGGTCGTTGATCTGACCCTTAACAATCGGGTCCACATAGCCGCCCTTCTTCTTGACGGCTACGGTGTCAATGTCCTTACGGGTGGCGAAGTAACCGACTCCACCGTAGGCAATCCCGTTCGTATCTTTAGAAATGGCATCGGCAAGGGCGGCGGTCCCTTGGAGAACCTTGGTTGAGGAGGCGTAGTCCTTGCCTTCTAGCACTTCTTCCCGGAAGTATTCATAGGTCCCCGAGGAATTCTCACGACCATAGAGGGAGATGGGTGAATTACTGCCCCCCACGTCCTTCCAGTTGGTGATCTGTCCGGTGAAAATTGCTTCGAGTTGTTGATAGGTCAACCGCTTGACCGGGTTGTTCTTATTGACAATGACGGCGAGTCCATCAATCGAGGTTTTGATCTCGATGGGCGTAATACCGTTGCGCTCGGCACTGTCATACTCTTTGGACTTCATCTGCCGGGAGGCATTGGCGAGGTTCACCTGACCATCAACCAGGGATTTGATCCCGGTTCCAGAACCGCCGCCGGTCACCTGGATCTTGGTAGCAGGGTTTTTCTTGGAATACTCGGAGGCCCATTTTGCTGCCATGTTGACCATGGTGTCGGAGCCTTTAATCGTGATCGTCCCGGCTAGGGCAACAGGGGCCAGAACAATAGCGGCAGTCAGGGCCGCAACCAGGGTTTTAACAGGGGTACGCATGGTTTTTCTCACCTACAGGTTCATACCCGCCCCCGGAAGGGCGTTACCTAAAACCGTAACAAGGATGGATTAAGAGGAGGTTAAGAAAAAGGCTGGAATTCCTACCCCAGAACACTTGCGCTCATCCTTGAAACTGTCCTTCAAAGAGGATGTACACGATAAACAAACCGATGAACAGACAGGAGAACACTAGAACAACCGCCAAAACTACAGACCCCAAAAAAGCAAGGGGCGGTTGACCGAAGACCTGGGGACCGGATTTTGCCATGGGAACCTCACTTGACGAATAAATAACCTTCTTCTAGAGCTTTTTTAAGAATTTTCTGGTCATTGAGATCGAAGTAGTTTTTGCGGTTGACCAGTTCAGCGGCGGACTGCCAGGGCCGACCATCAATCACATCCCGTGCTGTCGAAGGATTCAAATAACGCACATTGGTCAGGTCGTCAAACGAAGCCTTGTTAGCGTTCTTAGCGTCTTTTTTGAGCTTTTTGGGAGCACTGATTTTGAAGGTTGCGGCTTGGAGGGGGCTGAGGACAAATCCGCCCCAAGGGAGGAACAGGACCAAAGCCAGGGCAATCAATTTCTGCATGAGGGTCCAGGGAAGGAATGGAGGAGATTATAACAGGACCATCATGCGACAAGGTTAAAAATAGGTTAACGGCTGGCGAGTTGCTGGTAGTGGTGGGGCTGCATCTCATAATCCGTAGGAGCCAACAGCGAAACCCCAGTCATCTCTGGGGGTTGTGGCAGACTAAGAATTTCAAGGACTGTCGGGGCTACATCGGCTAAACACCCGCCCGAGCGTAGCTTCAAATCCAAGCCCCGTCCGGCAACTTTGAGACCCTCGCCTTCGACGATCACAAAGGGCACCGCGTTAGTTGTGTGGGCAGTCCAGGGCTGACCCGCCTCATCTCGCATGAGTTCAGCGTTGCCATGGTCCGCCGTCACCATTAAGGTCCCCCCAGCGGCAATCGTCCCGTTGAGGACCTGACCCACGCACTGGTCCACAGTCTCGATAGCAATCCGGGCGGCTTCATAGTTCCCGGTGTGTCCAACCATGTCGGGATTGGCGTAATTAACTACCAGCAAGCTGTATTTACCCCGTTGCAGGGCCTGGAGGACAGCCTCCGTAACGGCTTGGGCGGACATGGTGGGCTGTTGGTCGTAGGTTGCCACCCGTGGACTCGGGACCATAAAGCGGTCCTCCCCAGGGAAGGGCTCCTCCACCCCACCATTGAAGAAGTAAGTTACGTGGGCGTATTTCTCCGTCTCAGCACAACGGAATTGATTAAGGCGGTGTTCAGCAATCACTTCCCCGAGCAGATGGTCTAGGTTCACTGGGGCAAAAGCGACTTGGACAGGCAACTTAGCCTCGTACTGGGTCAAGGTCGTGAAGGCCAGCGGTTGGATGAACGAGCGGGGGAAGTCCTGAAAATTGGGCTGGACAAAGGCGCGGGTCAACTGGCGGGTACGGTCAGGACGGAAGTTAAAAAAGATCACCCCGTCTCCTGGCTCCACGGCCCCAGTCTGTAAGCGGGTCGGGGGAATGAATTCATCGTTGATCCCCGCTTCTCGAAATTGCAAAATCGTCTGTACTACATCTAGGCCCGTCCCTGGACCCGTCTCGGTCATGACTTGATACATCTTGGCGGTGCGGTCCCAGCGTTTATCGCGGTCCATGGCAAAGTAACGTCCAGCAACCGTGACAATCTGCCCGAAGTTTAAGTCAGCTAATTTCTGGACCACGGGCGCAACTTGCTGGTCAGCTACTGCTGGAGAAGTATCCCGTCCATCCGTAATTATATGGACACAAAGCTCACGGACCTGCTGTTGCTGGACCAGTTCACACAGCGACAACAGGTGGTCTCGGTGGGAATGAACGCCCCCATCGGAACACAGGCCAATCAGGTGCATCTTGCCGCCCCTAGCCCGGACCTGGGTACAACAAGCGACTAGGGCGGGATTTGTGAAAGCACTACCATCGGCAAAAGCATCGCTGATGCGGACTAATTCCTGGGGGACGACCCGCCCTGCACCCAGGTTGAGATGACCGACCTCCGAGTTACCCATCTGACCGGGGGGGAGACCCACCGCCCGCCCAGAAGTGTCCAGTAGGGTATGGGGGTAAACCTGGGTCAGGGCATCCATGACCGGGGTGTGGGCATTAGCTATGGCATTCCCATCGGTTTCCGCCCGGTGGCCCCAGCCATCCAAGATGAGTAACACAAGAGGATAAACAGGTGAGGACGACATAGCGAAAGCCTCGCAAAACGTAACAAACATATCATTTGTTGTTCAAACTTAGTTGCTCTTCAGTAACTTTAAAGAACTCCATCCGCGTTAATCCCCTTGCTTATCCGTAGTTATACTGCCTTTAAAACTTAGTTTTCTTTACCTTCTCTTAACCTAATTAACTTAGGGTAAACACGTGAGTGGCATGGATTTATGACCTCAGACTATCTACGGAACCTCTCCCCCGATTCTGTCCTTGCTGAGTTGCCTTTAGTTGCCTACCGGGTCGTACCCGATACTCAATGCAAAGAAGTGCGCGATTATTTCCAGATGTCACCCACAATTCCCGGTGTCTTGGTGGTTATGCCCGATGAGACCAAGATGCAGGCAATGCTTTCGCGGCGGCGACTTTTTGAGCGGTTGAGCCGTCCCTACGCGCTCGATGTTTTTCTCAAACGTTCGATGGCGGAACTACCGGATATCTGGGCTGAGAATCAAAACTGCCTCATGGTTCCTGGTACACTCCGGGTAGCCGATGGGTTGAGTATGGCCTTGGCTCGTTTCGGCGAGGATGCCTACGAGCCGTTGGTGGTCTCGGTTGCCGATGGGGATTTTCTGTTGGATGTCGGGGACCTCTTGATGGCCCACGCCCGGATTTTTCAGCTAGCCATGCAACTGCTAGACCGTCAGCAACAGGAGACCCACCGATACCTCCTCCGCCTAGAAGACCAGCAAACCCAGATCCAGCAATACACCCGGACCCTTGAGGCCCAACAGGTCCAACTCCAGACCCGTTCAGCCTCCTTAGAGGCTATTCAAAAACAGTTACTTAACCTAGCCGGGGTTTTTGCGACCCAGGGCGGACAAGCTTTTCGTGAGACTTTTGCCGGGATTGATCTCATTACCCAGGAGATTAACCGGATTGTGCAAGACAGTACCCAACTGCGGGTCGAGGTTCTCCACATTTGTAGTATCAGTGAAGTCATCGGTAAGATCGCCAACCAAATTAACTTACTTGCCTTCAATACCGCCGTAGAGTCAGAGCGGACGGGTTCTGGCTCCAAGGGATTGGGGGTCCTAGCCTCAGAAGTACGCCGCCTAGCCCGCGAGACCACCGAAGCCGCCCGTGATATTCGGTTATTGGCCCAAGCGATCCAGGAGAACACCGAACGGAATGTCACCTCGGCCCAAAGTGGCGCACAGGTCGCCACCCATCTCCGCGAAGTCTCCCAATCCGCGAGCCAAGCTCTAGCTAATATGCGTTCGCTGCTCCAGGAGTTGACCGAGAGTAACCAAAAGCTGATTACCACGGCCCACAGCCTCAGTTAAGGAACCAAACGTACACTCTTTTTTTTGCCGACTTGGACCACGGTACCAACTAAACCACTGGCCTCCGTGAAGGTCAATTCTTGGTCCTGTTTCTCCCCAGCGAGGCGGATACCTCCGGCTTGGATTTGGCGTTGGGCCTCGGAGGTACTAGGACAGAGCTGGGCCTGTTTGAGTAGTTGAGTCAGCCGGATGGGGAAGTTTACCGCCGCAAGCGAGAACTCAGGGATTTGTTCTAATTGAGTGGTTTTCCCCAGAGCCAGATTGAGGGCATCCTGCTGGGCTTGGTGGGCAGCTTCTTCACCATGGAGTAAAGCCGTTAGGGTAAAGGCCAGTTGTTTCTGACGAGCGCGACCATCCGGGGGCAGCGTGGTCACATCTACGGTGGTGAGTAAGTTGAAATAGGTCTCCAGTAAGTTATCCGGGACACTCTGCAATTTTTGATACATCAACAATGGACTATCGGTTAGGCCCACATAATTACCCACGGACTTAGACATCTTCTTTACCCCATCTAGGCCCACGAGTAGGGGCACTAATAAACAAAGCTGGGGCGGCTGTTGATAATGAACTTGTAGGTCACGGCCCACAGCGAGGTTAAATTTCTGGTCCGTACCGCCCAATTCAATATCGGCTTGGATGGCAACAGAGTCATAACCCTGCATCAAAGGATAGAGGAACTCGTGGAGGTGAATGGGCTGCTGTTGGTTGTACCGCTCCCGGAAGCCCTCTTTCGCCAACATCTGTTGGGTGGTCATCGTCGCAAGCAGATCAATAATCTTGCTCAAGTCAAGGCTAGCTAACCACTCGCTATTGCGGCGGATCTCCAACCGGGCTGGGTCACTGTCTAGGACTTTACTCGCTTGGTCTAGGTAAGTCTGAGCATTGTGGGCTACTTCCTGGGGAGTCAGGCGGGGACGAGCTTCAGAACGCCCGGTGGGGTCGCCAATCAAGGCGGTGAAGTCGCCAATAATCAGTACAGCCCGGTGCCCTAGGTCTTGAAACTGCCGCAGTTTGTTGAGGGCAACCATGTGCCCGAGATGCAGGTCGGGCCGGGTCGGGTCTACCCCTAATTTCACCCGTAGCGGACGGGTAGTCTGGAGTAATTCATCCAGGGCCGCCGTACCCCCAGGAAAAACTTCCACAACGCCCCGGTTCATTCCTGGAACTTACGGAAGACTAAGGAGACATTGTGACCACCAAACCCAAAGGAGTTAGATAGGACGACATCAATTGGGAGCTTGCGCCCCTGATTAGGTACGTAGTCGAGGTCACATTGCGGGTCTGGGTTTTCGAGGTTGATCGTAGGCGGGGCGAAGTCATTTTGCATAGACAACACCGAAGCTACGGCCTCAACCCCTCCAGACCCACCGAGGAGGTGCCCGGTCATGGACTTAGTTGAACTGATGGCAACCCGGTAACTATGTTCACCGAAGACTGATTTAATCGCTTGAGTCTCAGTGCTGTCATTTGCGGCGGTGCTAGTGCCGTGGGCGTTAATGTAGTCCACTTGTTCGCGCAAGACACCGCCATCTTTGAGAGCTAGACGCATCGCCCGGGCTGCCCCCTCGCCCCCCGGCGCGGGTTGGGTCATGTGAAAGGCATCACAGGTCACGCCATACCCGACGATTTCTCCATAAATCTTGGCTCCCCGGCTTAAGGCGTGACTCAATTCTTCAAGCAGTAAAATCCCGCAGCCCTCACCGATAACGAAGCCATCACGCTCTCGGTCAAAGGGACGGCTAGCCCGAGTCGGTTCATCATTGCGCGTCGAGAGGGCACGGGCTGAGGAGAACCCTGCTACCGAGAGGGGGGTCACGGCTGATTCCGTCCCGCCACAGAGCATGGCCTGGGCGTAACCATGCTGGACTAGCCGGAAAGCATCCCCAATCGCATTGGAGCCAGCGGCACAGGCGGTCACGGTACAGGAATTAGGTCCTTTGGCCCCGGTGAGGATGGCGGTCATCCCCGCCGCCATGTTGTAGATCATCATTGGAACCATGAAGGGCGAACAGCGGTCCGGTCCACGGGTGAGATGAATCTCCTGTTGGTCCTCCATGACCTTGATCCCGCCCGTCCCGGTGCCGATGATAATCCCGACCTGCTCACAGTTGAGGTCGTTGATTTTAAAACTACTGTCCTCCAGAGCCTGCTTACTCGCTGCCACTGCAAAATGAGAGAAGCGGTCCATGCGCTTCGCGTCCTTGCGGTCCATGTAGCTGAGGGGGTCAAAGCCGCGCACTTCCCCGGCGATTTTGGCATCGTGCTGGGTGGAGTCGAACCGGGTGATTGGCCCAACACCGCTTTGGCCCGCCACCAAACCCGCCCAAAAATCAGACACCGTATTACCCAAGGGCGTCAAGGCTCCCAGCCCGGTCACTACTACCCGGCGTAACACGTGCATGCTTTTCCTCTGGAGATATTCTTTAAGGATATCAGGTAGGACCGACCTACTTCACGTAAGAAGGCCCCTCCGCCCCATACCCGGCCGGGCACAGGCGTGGTGGGGGACCAAGGCATCAAGAGATACCCCCAGATTCCCTTGAAAAGGGGAGAAAGAGAAGGTTCCTGTCCTCGCAGGCTGTTACAAGCAGTGCAAATTAATCATTCCACCGCAATCAAGACTCCGCTAAGTTCACATCAGCCAGGAAGTACAACATCCCCCACAGCCAAAGTTTTCGTCGCCTCTGCCGGAGCAATCCGGGTATTAAGACTCAGCCGGAAAAAGTGGTCAAAGCGACCAGGCGCAACCCAGGTTGGTAACGTCTGGGCGCGTCGAGTGACAAAAGTGCGCTGAAATTCGGGATAACGCACCCCCGTCATGGGATCACGCATCGGGACCACACAACGCGCACAGGGATTCACCCCGCTAAATAAAACCGTCCCCACAGTAAAGGGGATTTCGCCCTCGGCTCCATACAAACCATCCTCCCAAAAAGCAGGAACCCCCGTAATCTCAAGGTTCGCCCGCATCCGTAAACGCACTTGGTCCACCGTGAGTCCGGGATACCAACTAGCAACCACTTCTAAAGTTGCCGTACTAAGCAAAGTCGGCCCCCAAGCCCCAGGATCATCGGGAAAACCAATCGTGGCGTTGTCGTCGAAATGGACCGGGTAGCCAAAATACCCACTCAACCAAGTCGCCAGGGCCGTCCGTTCCCGGTCTAGATGAAAAGTCCCCGTTTGCGCCCCGACCGTAAGTTCCACCCAGCGTCCCGGTAAGTCGTAGTGGGCACGGAGTTGGTGAATCTTCGGTTCGCGCTTGCCATTAACCCACTGACCCCGCGCATTTAGCATGACCAAAGCTCGGTCATGAGCCAAAGCCCCGCCAGGCGATAGGGGAGAAGCCGTCAAAGATACCGGGTCCAGAGACTTAATTGGGTAGACCCAGATCGCAGACAAGGTTGGATTCATGGTGAGACCGGGACCTGACGGGCCGCCGCTAGGGTGAGTTTGTGGACCAGCCGTGCTTTCAACTGTTCAAAATAGAGAGCCGTCTCCTCCAGTCCGCCAGCCAAGGCATAACGGCGCAACGGTTCGAGCAACCAAGCCTCCGTCGGCGTTAGCTCTGGGGCCAAAGTACCCCGGTACAGGTTGAGGTTGACCCATTGCAGACTCGACGGGATATGGTCAGCATGGCGTTTGCAGTTCAGCAGGAGATTCTGAAAAATCACTTCCCGGTCCTCCGTCGGGGGGTAAGCATTGACCGCTTGACCGACGGCAAATACCCGGTAGACTAGTTCACGCACTTCCTCCAGATGGGCCGGGACCACGATCTCCTTGACCCGGAGCAGGGTGAACCGCCCCGTCTCGTCAATCGCGTAGACCTGACCCAGGAGATTCGCCGCCAAATTGACCAGAGCCTTATCAAACTCCAGACGGGTCGCTGAGCGTTCCTGCTCGACCTCGAACCAGCCACCGAGCTTGTTGAGTAATGCACTCGCCCGCTCCCGGTGCCGGAGTTCGCCCCCCGCTAACTTAGTCGGGCCGGGAGGACCGGGGACATAGACCGTCTGGCTACCACTGCCCTCCCGCAACCCCGTCTGGAGCGTCACCCCCCGCAGCAACCGACCAACCATCTGGGGCATCGCCTCGGGCCAGAGGTCCGGCAACCGCCCAAAAAGCGTCCCCTCTTCTAGTTTCTCAATCAAGACTTGACGCACTCGTTGGTAATAGATGCCATTGGCACTGAGGACGACGAGGGGCAGAGCCGTCCAATCCCGGCCTTGGCGATAGAGCTTAATCAAGACTTCCACCAAGTCCGTCATCACTTCGAGGAGTTGGTCCGGGTTGGGACAGACCAGCAATACCTCCGGCAGACTCTCTAGGGCCAGTAAGTCCGGCTTCAATAGGCTCCCGTCTATTTGGCGTAGACCCTGGGCGGTTTTGAGCGTCAACCCCAGAGCCTGTAGACCCTGGGCACTGGCTGAACCTCGGCGCGACAAGAAGAACACCCGCTCCAACTCGGTCAACTCACGGGTCAACTGGTAAAAAAAAGCTACCCCCAGCGCACCGGGTGGCAAGATTCCCACCGTGTCTGGGGTCATGATTAACGCTCCTTGAGGGTATCGAGGACCTGACAGGCGATGGGGATGTGGGAGACCTTGAGGATGAGCCGGGTCTGCTCGCCCGGTTGGAAGACACTGGCGTAGGCGAAATCAATGTTCACCTGGGCCTCAGCTAAAGATTTACTCAAGAGGGCCAGTTTACCGGGGCTGTCCGTAATTTCCAGGACCAGAACATCCGCCTCAACCACATAAAAACCCGCTTGGACCAAAAGTGTCTTACACAACAGGGCATCACTCGTGACTAGGCGGATTACGCCTTGCTCCACATTGTCGGTCAGGGAGAGGGCCAGAATATTGATGTCCTGGTCAGCCATCAAGTGGGTAATCGCGGCTAGGCGACCGGGTTGGTTTTGGAGGACAACCGTGAGTTGGCGTTGAATTGTGTATTGCATCAGGGGTCCGTGGTTTGATGCTTACATTATTTACTCGAACGGCATACCGAGTTAAGGCACCGTTATGTCTAATCGGACGAGCCACTCCACACCGCTACCTGGTTCTAACCAAAAAAGATCTTTACCTGTGTTGAGACTATTGCGCGGGGCACTCCAGGGTTCCAGACAGTAGAAATCCTTCCCCCGCACCGTCCAGAAAACCAAGGTGCTGAAGGTGGATTCGGAGGTCAGGCTGAGGGTCATCCCCCGCGCCCGGTCCCGTACTAGAGCCTTTGTCCCGGTGAGGTCTTGAAAAGCCCAATCAATCTCGGCATCCTCAAAGTTGAAACCGTTGAAGGGTTTTGTTTGTTGGGTGGCCTTGTCGGTGTAGGTCGTCACGGGCAGGGTAAAAGCTAGGGCAGACTTAGCCGGAGCGGCGAAATAGGGATGGAATCCTGCACTGAAGGGCATCCGCACCGTGCCGGGGTTGGTGTAGCGTTGGCGGATGGTCAGGCTCGTCCCCAAAAGCTCATAACTAAAATCCAACCGAAAAGCAAAGGGATAGACGGCCTGGGTCTGGGGGGTATCGCTCAGGCTCACGGTGATGCTCGCGTGGTCCTGATGCTGATTAGCGGTCATCTGCCAGGGTAGGTCACGGGCGAAACCATGCTGTTTGAGGGTATAGGTCTTGCCCTCGTGGGTATAACTATCGTTAATCAGATTGCCGCAAATCGGGAAGAGGACCGGGATCCCGCCGCGCACACTCAGTTCGGGGTTAGTGAAGCGGTCATGGTCCAGGTAGAGGATATCCTGCTCACCTATACTCCAACGGGTGACAATCCCACCGCGTTCGGGGACCACCTCAATGGAGGAACGGGCCTCAGTATCAGTTAGGACATGGGTGCGGTAAAGGCCCCGGTGGACAGTATGGGTAAACACAACAACTCCAGGTGTTTCGTCTACCCTACCACCCCCGCTAACCCCTAAACTTCCTGGATCAACTTTTCCCAGCCCAGAGCATTGAGGGCATTGTTGCGGTCCAGGGGTTTGCGGACTAAGCGGAGGACATCATGACTATTGGTGAACCCGTGGATCTGGGAGAAGGTGAACTCCACAGACCATTTGGTGTTGTAGCCCCTAGCTTCGAGCGGGTTCGCGTGGGCCATGCCCGTAATCACGAGGTCGGGGCTGAGTTCACGGATGCGCTGGAGTTGGTAGTAGTTGTCTGGCTTCTCGACGATGCGGACGGCGGGGTGGCCCATCTCAGCACAGGTGCGCTCCAGTAGCTCAATCTCCGCGCCCTGGTAACGTCGGTCCAGGTAGGGGATGCCGACCTCTTGAACCTTCATCCCACAACGGATGAGGAACCGCGCTAGAGAAATCTCTAGGAGATTGTCGCCCATGAAGAAAACCGATTTGCCATTTAGGAACGCTAGATCCGGAGCGAGACTTTCCCAAATTTTGGCCTCACGCTCCGCTAGACCCATGGGTTCGACGCCTAACGCCTGACAGATGGCCTCAATCCAAGCGCGAGTGCCATCGGGACCAATCGGGAAGGGGGCCGTGATGAGCTTGCACTGGAGGGTACGGCTCAAGACTGAGGCTGTCCGGGCGAGGAAGGGATTGACCCCAACCACGTAGGTATCGCGGGTCAAGGGCGGCAACTCCCCAAAGCGCGGAGCCGGGAGCCAGCCGGAGACGGTTATCCCCTGCTTCTGGAGTTCTAGCGTCAACTGATTCACCACTGGGTCAATCAGGGAACCAAAGAGGACCAAGGGGGCGTGGGCGGGTTTAGGCGGTTCTTCTTTTTCTTTTTTGCCAAAGGGTAGGAAGGTTTTGAGCCCAGCGCGCTCCTTCTTTTCTTCTGCCACCGGGTCCGTCGGACAACGCCGCGCCATCGCCGCAAGTACCTGGTCCTCGCCTTGGGTAAAGGCGTAATCCAAGCCGTTCGCCCGGGCCACCACAATCGGTATCCCCAAAGCGGATTCGACCTGCTGAGCAATCCCCTCAAGGTCCATCTTAATGATCTCGGTGGTGCAGGTCCCGATCCAGACAATTACCGAGGGGTTACGGTCCTTTTTGACCTGTTCGCACAAGCCCTTGAGTTCTTCAAAGGGGTTGAGCTTGGCACTGATGTCCCCTTCCTCTAGCTCCGCCATCGCGTAACGCGGTTCCGCGAAGATCATCACGCCCATGGCGTTTTGGAGGAAGTAGCCGCAGGTCTTGGTGCCAATGACCAAAAAGAAACTGTCTTCAATCTTTTGGTACAACCAAGCCACACAGGAGATTGGGCAAAACGTGTGGTAGTTCCCGGTTTCGCATTCGTATACAGCTTGCATGATTTCCTCTCACTACACCAAGGCGGGGACGGGTTGGGGGCGGTTGTAGAAGTCAGACAGCAGACTAAAGAGGTCCCGGTCGGCGGCTTCTTTGGGCACGACACCCTCAGGATTCGCCAAGAGGTGGTCAGCGATGTTTAGGTAATACTGGCAGACGGGTTCGAGGCTGGGGTCAGACTCGGCCATCTCAAAAATCGTCTTACCCTTGACCCGTGAGATGCGGATGTCATCAATCAGCGGCAGGACTTCGAGGACGGGCATGGAGACCGTCGCCACGTACTTATCAATCAGGTCGCGCTTACTGGTCCGGTTGCCAATCAAACCCGCCAGCCGTAACGGGTGGGTCCGGGCTTTTTCACGGCAGGAAGCAGCAATGCGGTTGGCGGCGAACAGCGCGTCAAACCCGTTGTCTGTCACAATCAAGCAATAATCCGAGTAGTTGAGAGGCGCGGCAAAACCACCGCAAACCACGTCGCCCAAGACATCAAACAGGATCACATCGTACTCTTCAAAAGCCCGCAGTTCCTTGAGGAGCTTCACAGTCTCACCGACGACATAACCGCCACAACCCGCTCCAGCCGGCGGACCTCCGGCCTCAACACAGGAGACCCCGGCGTAGCCCGGATAGATGACATCTTCGGGCCAAATATCTTCGTAGTGGTAATCCTTCTCATCCAAGGTATCAATGACCGTGGGGATCAAGAAGCCCGTCAGGGTAAAAGTGCTGTCGTGTTTGGGGTCGCAGCCAATCTGGAGGACTTTTTTGCCCCGTTTGGCGAGAGCTACCGAAATGTTACAACTGGTGGTAGATTTACCGATTCCACCCTTGCCATAGACGGAGAATTTCACGCGCCACTCCTAATTTGCTGTCGTCTGGTGTACATCAGATTATAGGGTATCTCGTTAAATTCAAGTAAATATGATTGAAGAGCTAGGGGTTTGAATTATTAACATTTGTAAGGGTTTGAATTGTTAATATTTGTTGCCGAAAGAAAGGCTTGAAACGTTTGCCCCGTAGTGCGGCAGCGATTTCACTGCTACGGCTTCAAGATTAACTTTTGTTAAAAACTTAGTTCTTTGTGCAGCATCCTGGGCATTAAAGACAACTGCTTGTAGGCAGCAATTGACAATCACTAAAGTGCATTCGCCAGCGAAATAGCCTACTTAACTAGAAAATGGTTCTTACCGGATAAGTAGTAGTTCTTGCCCTGTAAGCAACGGTTCTTGCTCTGTCTAGCCACTCTCCTCTACCCTGTACTTTTTTGCCTTGGTCTCCACAACGCCTGTACCCGGCAAGGTACGGGGCGGAGGGACAACGGTAGTAGGACCTGGCCCACTACCGCTTAATTAGCCAAGATTTTTAGCAGTAGTCTTGGACCGGGACGTCGGCGCAGGTCAAGATGTCGTTCTTTTGTTGCTCAGTAGCTGAGTTGAGGACTGCCTCACGAGCTTGACGGTTATATTCACCGCTGAAAAAACGGGTCGCCGATTGGGTCCGGGCACCCTTTTCGTAGAGGTTAGTGCTGGGGCGCAACCAGAGGGGCAAGGCACCATACTGGCTACCGGGGTTGGGGTTGAGGACAACACCCGTTGCGGTGCTCGTGGTTGCGGTGGGAGCCGGGGCCATCATCGAAGAACCCGTGGTCGGACTGGTAGTGGAACTGGCACTAGGCGTCTCGGCACTGGGGGTCTGCGTGGGGAGGTTCATGGGCTGACCATCACCGGAAGGTAGGTTGTCACGGGGTACAGTGGCGGGAGCCGGGGGTTCCCCACCGGATTTGTAGCTACCTTTAGAACTGGGGACTTCCTGGGGCTTGACAGGAGCAGATTGACCAAAGCTGGGCGCGGCACTCGTCACCAACACCAAAGCAGTCACAACAGCCACAAAACGCTTCATAAATTCCTCATGAGTACACAGATATCCACACTCTACAAATTCAAAGCAAGTTAGCTGCTAGCCCTCAGGTATATTTTGATACTGGTCATTACTCTATCGGGAGCATTATGAAATGATCCTTCTTTTGAGACATAATGCTTTCTGGGTTTTGGTTTGGGCTAATGCAAACCAATGCTCAAAAATTCACAGAGGTTAAGTAGCTTAATCGAACTGTAAGGGGCAATTATTGTATACGATTGTCAAAACTAAGTGGACTACCTGTGCGTATCTTACATCTGGCCGATATTCACCTAGGGGGTGGTTTGGCCCATGGACGGCTCAACCCGCTCACCGGCTACAACACGCGCTTTGAAGATTTCGTTCAGGCCCTGGAACGCTGCATAGACCACGCCCTGAGTGAAGCGGTGGATCTGGTCCTCTTTGGGGGCGACGCTTTCCCCACCGCCACCCCTGAACCCATGGTCCAAGAAGCCTTTGCCCGCCAATTTATGCGCTTAGCTCAAGCCCAAATCCCGGTAGTCTTCTTAGTCGGCAATCACGACCAGTACAACCGGGGCGGGGGCGGCGCGAGCCTCAACATCTACACCACCCTGCAAGTACCGGGCTTTGTCGTGGGCAGTACCCTCACGACCCACCGCGTCACAACCCCGGCGGGGGTGGTCCAGGTTGTCACATTACCCTGGCTACACCGCTCGTCTTTTTTAACTAAAGAGGCGACGCGGGGCTTGACCCTAGCTGAAGTAGACCAACTACTCCTAGACCGGCTCCGCGTCGCCCTTGAAGCAGAAGCCCGCCAGCTTGATCCCACTCTCCCAGCAGTCCTCGTCGCTCACGTCATGGTCGAGACCGCAACCTGGGGAGTCGAGCGGAACCTAGCGGTGGGCCGGGGGTTTACCGTCCCCGTAGACCTATTGGCCCGTTCTGAATTTGCCTACGTCGCGCTTGGACACGTCCACCGCCACCAAATCCTGCACCAAGACCCGCCCGTGGTCTACCCCGGCTCCATCGAACGAGTGGATTTCAGCGAAGAAAAAGAAGACAAAGGCTTTATGCAAGTCGAGATTAAGGACGGGCAGACCCAGTGCCAGTTCATTCCCTTGCCCGCCCGTGCTTTTCGGACTATACGGGTGGACTGTACTACCGGCGACCCGGTTGCCCGTATCCTCCACCAACTCAGCCGGACCCCGGTGGACGGGGCCGTAGTCCGGGTCCTCTATCAAGTCCAAGCTCAGCAGACCGAACGCCTCGACTTGAGTGCAGTTCACCAAGCCCTAGTCCCAGCCTTTTCCTACCAACTGATTCCTCAAGTAGCAAGCCAATTGGCCCAACCGCGTCTCCCTGGACTTGGCGAGGGGTCCACCTCCGACCCGCTGCAAGCCCTCGGTCAATACCTAGATAGCCAAGACCACCTCAAAACGCTCAAAGCTGACCTCATCACCTGTGCTCAGGGCCTTCTCCACGATGAGGACCTCGTACCTGCCCAGCTCCGGTTACTGTAATGTGTTCTCAAACACACGAGAAATGCGGTAAGGTATACAAAGAACACCCAAATCACCCTATTGTGCATTTCCAGGACGTAATTTTTACCCTAAGTAGATTTTGGGCAGACCAGGGATGTCTGTTGGCCCAGCCCTACGATACGGAGAAGGGCGCGGGGACGATGAATCCACACACCTTTCTACGAGCTTTGGGTCCTGAGCCGTGGTCTGTAGCCTACGTTGAGCCCTGCCGCCGTCCCACGGATGGACGATACGGGGAGAATCCCAATCGGCTCCAGCATTACTACCAATTCCAAGTCCTTCTCAAACCCTCGCCCATCAACATCCAAGACCTTTATTTGGCCTCGTTACAGGCGTTGGGCATCCCGGTGGACCAACACGATATCCGTTTTGTTGAGGACAACTGGGAATCGCCCACCTTGGGGGCTTGGGGAGTGGGGTGGGAAGTTTGGCTCGATGGCATGGAGGTGACCCAGTTCACCTACTTCCAACAGTGCGGGGGCTTAGATTGTCGTCCCGTAAGTGTAGAAGTAACCTACGGCTTGGAGCGTTTAGCTTTGTTTCTACAAGGAGTTAATTCAATCTATGACCTAACCTGGACAACGGGCGTGACCTATGGTCAAGTCCATTTACAAGGAGAGATCGAACACAGTACGTACAATTTTGAACAAGCTGATGTACAGTTTCTCCAGGATCTATTTGACCGCTACGAGTCTGAGGCCAAACGCACCATCGAAGGGATGTTGGTGCTACCGGCTCTTGACTACGTACTCAAAGCCTCTCACACCTTCAACTTATTGGAGGCGCGTGGGGTCATTAGCGTGACCCAAAGGGCTTTATACATCCGCCGGGTCAGGGCCATCGCCTGTCAGGTAGCCCAGTGTTACCAAGCACAGCGCGAACGTCTTGACTACCCCTTGTTGAAGTACCCATCCCTGACCTACTAAAGCCAAGAGGAACCTATGTCGAACACTCGTGTCTCCATTTTCATTGATGGCAACAACATGTACTATGCCCAGCAAAAAAACGGCTGGTTCTTTGACCCCCGTAAGATCCTTGATTACTTCCGTAACCAAGAAGAAGTCCTCGTCAATGCTTTTTGGTACCAGGGCATTGAGCACATCGGGGACAAACGTGCTTTCCTCGATGCTTTGATCAACATCGGCTACACCGTCCGTACCAAACTCACCAAGCAATTCATTGATCAAGAATCCGGTCGGACTAGCCAGAAAGCCAACCTAGACGTCGAGATTGTGATTGATATGTTCAACACTGTCTCCATGTACGACCATGTCATCTTGTTTAGCGGCGACGGTGACTTTGAACGGGCTGTCGAATTGTTACGCTCTAAAAACACCCGCATTACCGTCATTGCCACGGAGGGTATGGTTGCCCGGGAACTGCGTAACGCCGCCGACAAATACATTGACCTTAACGACTTGAAGACCAACATCATCAAGACTGATGTCTACAGCAAAGGTGAGCCCATCGCGCCCTACGCCCGCCTCGATAACTCCTCAATTTCCTATTCGCCCGGTTATCCCAGTAGCCGTGAACTGAAGGAAATGGGTTAGCCCGCCCATCGCTAGTGGGGCGGAATCAAGGTGATGATATAGTGACCCTATGGACACCAAAATCCTTGCCGCCCTCGGCGGAGCTTGCCTAATTCTGACTGCCTGTAGCCAAGCTACCGTCGAACTAACCCGACCCACCGATTCTGCCGCTGCCCAAGCCACGAATGCTACTCTCCCTGCCTCACAACGTGCCCAACTAGAGCGCGATGTCCGCCAAGCCCTCGCCCGTCCGGCGGTAGTGGCCCTAGGCAACTCCCCGAGTAAGGGACCTAAGAACGCGCCCCTGACCCTGGTGGAGTTCTCTGACTTTCAGTGCCCCTACTGTTCACGGGCGCGGGATGAATTCATCAAACCTTTTTTCAATCGCTACCCCGGCAAAGTTCGCCTAGTCTACAAAAACTTCCCTCTCAAGATGCATGAACATGCCTACGGTGCAGCGCGGGCTTCCTGGGCCGCCGGTCAACAAGGCAAGTTTTTTGAATACCATGACCAACTATTCAACCGTCAAGCCAGTCTTGGGGAAGCAACTTTCGTGGACATCGCCCGCAAGCTGAAGCTCAACGAGGCCAGGTTCAACCAGGACCGGAAGAGTACAGCAGCAGACCAATCCGTGAAAGCAGATCTAGCCCAAGGCGAGGCGATTAAACTGCGCGGTACGCCAACTTTTGTCCTGAATGGAGTCATCATCCAGGCCGGTACGCCCCTGTCGGTGGTGGATGTAGTCGTGGATGTCCTGAAAAAAGATAAGGGTCTCAAGGTCTGAACAGCCGTCTTTGTGGGGCAATTCTAGAAATCTTATGGAGAGAGTCCTAGCTCGGGAGGAGGAGTGTCAACGCAGCCTCACGAACTAAGCTGTGCTAACCAACTGACGTGTGATGAGCGCGAGTGCTTGAGCTTCGCGCCCCTCCTCACGCTCCTCGTCCTTCTTCCCGAAGGGCCCGTGGTTCTTGAGTCAGAAGGACGGGGTAATCATTATCGGGGAGGTACTTCCGTCCACAATTGAGGAAGTGGTCAGGCTAGGGAACTAGAAGTTTTCCTTGATAGCCGACTTTGGCGTACTGCGCGAGGACTTGTTGGGCAATCGTCGGGGCTTGGTTAGGCTGGACGAGGGCAACACATGCCCCCCCGAAGCCAGCTCCGGTCAACCGTGCGCCGTAGACTCCAGGAGAGTGCTGCAATAGGTTCACCAAGATATCTAAGCCAGGGACGGAGACTTGGTAATCATCGCGCAGACTGGCATGAGAGCTATTCATCAGTTCCCCGAACTGTGGAGCGGATATCCCTTGGGCAGCGTTTAGGACACGGTTGTTCTCGGTGATGACGTGGCGGGCACGTAGGTTTAGAGGGTGAGGAAGAGCCTGGGCAAGGGCGGGGTTGGTAATGTCGCGTAGGGCTTTGACCCCGAGTTGCGCTGCTGCCCGTTCGCATTCCTTGCGTCGCTGATTGTAACCACTGCCAGCCAGAGTGCGCGGGATGCCACTGTCAAGGACCAAGATTTCGCTCTCCGGCGGGAAAGGGAGGACCCGGCGTTCAAGGGTGCGGGTATCCAAAAAGAGCATCCGTCCGGTGGTTGCCAGACTGGAGGCCATCTGGTCCATAATCCCGCAGGCCACGCCCGCGTACTGAATCTCGGCCTGTTGGCCTAGTTGCGCCAGTTTCACATCGTCTATTTTCAGGTCCAACAACTCACGCATGGCCCGGAGCATCGCTATTTCTAAGGCCGCACTTGAGGACAGGCCCGAACCAATCGGTACGGTGGATGTGACATAAACGGCAAGGGGCGGAACGGTATAGCCCAAACTCTCGACCATCTGGATACAGCCCCACAGATAACGGGCGAAACCCTGGGGCGGGTGGGCCGGGATGGTCTGGCTCTCCTGGAGGTTCTCAGAATAGAAATGGTGGTCGGGCTGCTTGTTAAACCCCATTTGGACCGTGGTGAATTGGGGGATGACCGTGGGCAGGACAAAACCATCATTGTAATCCGTGTGTTCACCCAGGAGGTTAACCCGTCCGGGGGCGGTGGCAGTGACCGTGGGGGGTTGTCCAAAAATTGTTGCGTACATCATCAACGCTCCCAAGCGAGGGGACGGGGACGGCCTGCCACCGTCGCGCTAGGCCAGTCGGGGTCTAGGGTCAGGTTTTCAAGGGCACCGTCGGGGTGGAGTAAGAATGTATCTTCAATTTTGGTGCCAGGCAGGCTGGGGTTCCAGGCCACGGCGA
>NZ_JAAXLT010000196.1 GCF_013285555.1 Candidatus Cyanaurora vandensis
CCATGACTCTTTTTACAATTTCTGTAGGGTTGCTATAGATGCTTCTTAGCCTTGGTCTCCACTAGCCGCTGCCCATCAGGGTATGGGGCGGGAGTGCTCCACCTACTCTGATAAACTTTAGAAATGCTCGACTACCTCCTAGAGGTGGGGACCGAAGAGTTACCCGCCAGTTTTTTGACTCAGGTTCTCCCCCAGTGGGCGGAGCGTATCCCTCGTGCCTTGGCTGAACAGGGCTTGACGGGAAGTACCTACCACTTTTGGGCCACCCCCCGCCGTTTGAGCTTGTTAATCCTCGACTTACCCCCCGCCCAGCCCGACCGGGTGGAAACCGTCAAAGGACCTGCTGTCGCCAATGCCTATGACCAAGGCGGGAACCCGACTAAGGCTCTCCTCGGGTTCGCTCGGTCCAAAGGGGTGGCGGTGGCGGATTTGCAGACCCAGACCACGGAGAAAGGGGATTTTGTCTTTGCTCAAGTGGCGATCCCCGGTCAAAGTGTGGGCACGGTGTTGCAGGCGTTGGTACCCGGTTGGATCACGGGGCTAGAGGGGAAGCGGTTAATGCGCTGGGGGGCGGGGAGTCTCCGGTTTAGCCGTCCGATTCGTTGGTTGGTGAGTCTCTTGGGTACGGAAATCCTGCCCATTACCCTCGAAGGCGTGACCAGTGACCGGACGAGCTACGGACACCGCGTCCTGGCACCGGGGACCCTCACTCTCACCGGGGCGCGGGATTACGAAGCACAGCTACGGGCTGCTTTCGTTTGGGTGAATCCCGAGACCCGCCGTATCCAGATCCAGAACCAATTACAGACCGCCGCCCGGACCCTCCAAGCCCAGCCCGAAATCCCCGCCGACCTGCTCGACGAGGTGAACTACCTAGTGGAATGGCCCACGGTGGTCACCGGGCAGTTTGAAGCTGACTTCTTGACCCTGCCGCCGCCGGTAATCAAGACCGAGATGACCAGCCACCAACGCTACTTCCCGGTCCACCAGCCCGGTCAGCCGACCCAGCTCTTGCCTAATTTCCTCAGTGTCAGCAATGGCGACCCCGAGTACGGTGAATTGATTGCCCAGGGGAATAGCCGGGTGCTCCGGGCGCGGCTCTGGGATGCCCGGTTCTTTTATAAAGAGGACCGCAAACAACCCCTCGCCGCTTTCCTCACGAACCTAAAGACCGTGACCTTCCAGGAGCAGTTGGGCAGTGTGGCCCAGCGGGTGGAACGGATTGTCGCCCTAGCGCGGTTCCTGAGTCAGCAGTTGGGCGATACAGCCCAAGAAACCAGCTTGGTTGAACGCACGGCCCAACTTTGTAAAGCCGATCTAACCACCCAGATGGTCAAAGAATTCCCTGAACTCCAGGGCGTGATGGGCTACTACTATGCCACTGCCGACGGCGAGGACCCCCTGGTTTGTCTGGGGATTGAGGAACATTATTTACCCCGTTTCGCTGGGGACCTGTTGCCGACCACGCGCACCGGGACCATCGTGGCCTTGGCAGAGCGGGCGGAGTTGGTGGGGAGTTTATTTTTGATTGGGCAAGTCCCCACGGGTTCCTCGGACCCTTTCGGATTACGGCGGGCGACCTTGGGGCTGATCCAACTAATCCTGAAAAACCAGTTACCCCTGAGCCTCCAGACAATCTTGGCGGAAGTGTACCGGCTACACGGTCAACCCCTGCCCGCCGTCCTCAAGAGTTTTTATAAACAACGACTCCACGGTTATTTCGTCGAGCAGGGGTTGGCTTACGACTTGGTGAATGCGGTCCTCGAACCCGCCCTCGACCAGCCCCAGGAACCAGACCTACCCGATATTTGGAACCGAGTGCAGTTGCTCCAGCGGCTGCGGCAAGAGGGCGTTTTGGCGCGAATTTATGAGACTGTGAACCGGGTGATTCGTTTGGGAGGACAGGCCAACCTCCTAACCACCGCGCTCAGTCCCCAGGCTTGGGTCCAGCCCGCGCTATTTCAGGAACCAGCCGAACAGCGGCTCTTCACCCTGCTTAAGGATTTTGTCCCGGCCCAGGCCGCACGGGATTATGAACTCTTGGTCGCCTACATCCATGCCAGTGTGGAACCTGTCAGCGAGTTCTTCGTGGCGGTCCTCGTCATGACTGAGGACGAACCGTTACGGGTCAATCGGTTGAACCTACTGGGTGTCTTACGCAATCAATACCGACTCTTGGCGGATTTCAGCCAAGTCGTCATGGAGGGCTAATGGAAATCAAGATTTTGGCGGCGGACTGGAGTAGCTTTTTGATTCAACTGGAATTCCTCCGCTCTCCCACGGCGGAGGAGCAGCAATACGTCAAGCAAGTGTTTGAGAGTTGGTACTCCCTGGGTCTGTTGGGCGGCTTCAATGCCAATTTCACCCCGCTCCAGGATGCAGAGATGGAGGACCTGGATGAAGTGGATTACCCGACTCAGATGGACCCGCTACCTTCCTTGATGCACAACATGGGGGAAGTGGAGTTCGAGGAGACCTGGGGCCGCTGCTGGTTTGACCTAGGGACGGCGGACGCGCTAGCCGTAGATGTCCTGCTCAACAGCCTCCAGACCCTCTCCCGGGAATATGTACCGCTGAGACAGGTCGTCCTTGGCGGGACCGGACCCGAGGGAGACGAACTGTGAAATGGTTTATTCTCGCGGGGTTCCTGCTCCCCGTCGGGGCCACCGAACTCAAAGTCCCCCTGATCCCCGGCAGTTTTGAAGCCCGCGTCAATGTCCGCATTAACGGTCAGACCGTCAATTTTTTGGTAGATACCGGGGCCAGCCGGAGTGCCATCACCGTAACCACCCTCAAAAAATTAGGTCTCGATGACCTCCCCCCCGAATACAGTCGGGTCCGGGTTGCCGACGGGCGGACGGTGACGACGCAAGTCGTGCGGCTCCAGAACCTAGAGTTGGGGGCCTTCACCATCCCCTTCGTAGCGGCGACGGTGGCGGCGGAGAATCTGTTGGGGGTGGATGTGCTGGGGCGTTATCGTTTCATCCTGGACGCGGGGGCAAACCAACTCACCTTCCAGGACCCCGCCAGCGGACCCCTCAGTGAACGGGAGCAGACTTCCTTTCCCTACAATCCCCGCCGTCAGTCCATCCCCGTCCAGGTCACGGTCAACGGCACCCCAGTTAACCTCCTCCTCGACACTGGCGCGACTCAGACCACCCTTTCCCAGCGCATCGTCTCGGCCCTGGCCCTACCCGTGGTCGGTACAGGCCGGAACACGGTGGCGGACGGTAGGACCGTGGACGCGCAAATTGTGCGGGTCGCTACCCTGGCTTTTGGCGACTTGGCAGTAAATAACCTAGCGGTCTCCGTCATCACCGGGGCCATCGGGGAACAGGGGCGTGATGGACTGTTGGGTTACAACTTTCTCCGTCACTTCAAGGTCATCCTCGACCCCGCCACGGGCCGGGGCTATCTGCAACGCTGATGTCCACCGAGACCGCCATTGTCCTCGTCGAACCCGCCGGTCCCCTTAACCTCGGGGCCGTAGCACGGGTGATGAAGAATTTTGGGCTGACGGACCTGCGCTTAGTCGCTCCCCATTGCACTCCCCAGGACCCGGAGGCTCTCTTGATGGCGGTCCATGCCCAGGAGGTCTTGAGCGGGGCCCAGCTTTTCTCGACCCTAGGCGAGGCTCTCGCTGACCGGGAACGGGTGGTGGGGACGACGGCGCGGACCCGTGACCTCCCCGTGGCGATGGACCCGGCTCAGGCGTTGGGTTGGTTAGTCGGACGGGGGGCTTTGGTGTTTGGGCCGGAGGACCGGGGACTCAGTAATCAAGAGTTGGCTTTGTGTCAACGCTGGCTGACCCTACCCACGCATCCGGCCTACCCGTCCTTAAACCTCGCCCAAGCGGTCGGGATCTGTTGTTACGAATTGGACCGCACGCCGCCCGAGCCGACCCCGACGGTTGCATTGGCAGCAGCGAGTGAATTGGCGGGGTTCTATGACCACGCCAGCGAACTCTTACTGGAAATCGGTTATCTCCAACCCCATACCCAGGCGCGGCGGCTCGCTAAGCTGCGCCGGATTTTCAGTCGCGCTCAGTTGACTAGTGCGGAGGTGGCGTTGCTGCGGGGAGTGGTCCGTCAAATGCGCTGGGCAACGGCGCGATGCAAAGATGCCTCGATTCAGTGACACAAAATTGAATATTTCTTGTGTTCGTCTTTGTTACCAGTTTTCGGTACAGTACATACTACAAAATTACAGATTATTCTTCGCCCTCTTTCCCTGACTCTTCCCTGGCTTCTTTTTGTTTGATAAAACCTCGCACGGCTCTTTCACCTAGAAAGACTGCTGCATTAGCAATTATACTTGTGAAAATTATAGTGATGCCGACATCGTTACCCATCCATGAAAGTAAGGCTCCAAAGAGCAGCACAATTATGTTCAACCCAAAAGCCATCCATTGACCTGTTCTGGCTAGATTTATCTCCTCTACAACTGAGGTTTTATTAATTTGCAGAACTTCTTTTTCTAGGGACTGGCGATGATCCTGCTCTTTTTCAGCCATCCTAAAGATTTTTTCCGCCGCGCCTGGATATATTTGCTCATACTGACGAATTTGGTTGGCATCAGGCAATGGACCGCTACGGTAAAACGTCGCTTGAAGTGACCTTTTTGAATCAACGTCAGAAACTTCTGGATTTTCAGACTCCGAGGAAGAAAGCTCTGTATTAGTCCTGATTATGTCGTTGGCATCTTCTGGGTCTCTTATCATGATAGGACTCAAAAAATTAACGTCTAGGGCAAGACGCTAGGTGGTTTATTGACTGTGGTAAGCCTTAGTTACGTCCCTACCCACAGCTTGCCAATCGCCCCAGAGGGCAGTGAGGTCAGAGCGAGGGGTAAGTTTAAGGCGGGGAATATCCCCAGCAAAATGTTGGATTTGCACAATTGATGCAGCACCATGAAGTAGTGCTGTGAGTCGGTGATGCCTGTGCATCTTGTAACCGCATTCAAGTAGTGATTTTCTGATCATTCCGCACGTTCCTTAATCTAGAGGTTTTGCCTCACCTCAGGATGTAACCGTAGTTTAGCCTTTCTTTGACAAGTTTATGCAGACTGCGCCGATGCCTCCAATCCGACCCCAACGGCTGCGCTAGCAGCAGCAGGTGAATTGGCGGGATCCTATGACCACGCCAGCGAACCTTGCTAGAAATCGGTTATCTCCAACCCCATACCCAAGCGCGGCGGCTCGCTAAGCTGCGCCGGATTTTCAGTCGCGCTCAGTTGACTAGTGCGGAGGTGGCGTTGCTGCGGGGAGTGGTCGCAGATGCGCTGGGCGACGGGACGCTTGGTAGAGGCACCCCCAGTGACCTAGCGTCGAGCATTTACGCTGGGTTTGCGGGTCCGCTGGCTAGATGGGTAGTGTTTGGGACTCGTCGTCTAGTGATGGAGGCTAGTCCAGTGGGCTTTTTAGCTAGCTGAGTAGTCTTCAGGACTTACGCAAAGCGACGGGTGATGATAGCCGATGTATCGTCAGAACCCTGGCGTAGACTTCTTGCCAAGCACCGGTTACCCATAGTGTGGCACCTTGCCCCTTTAAACCCGCATGGGGTTCAAGATACGGCTCACAGCGGTTTTTTAACGGGGAGAAGCCATAACCAGTAAGGCCAAAGTGCCAGCCAGCGGCTAACTCTAGCTGCGACAGGCTTTGTTTGTTCTGATGCAAAGTGTGATGGCTATTTCTTCCTTAGGGGCCATAGGCTGTGCGTAAGTCCTGTTTAAGTAACGTGATGTCTCTAGTGAGCCTTAATAAACAATCCATCCTGTAGAGCAGACTGCTGCGGATAGTATTGGATTGAGGTGTCATGATGAATCGCCAGGAAGCTCTCGCCATCCTACAGTTGCCCGCCACTGCCGACAGTCATGCGATCCGAGCAGCGTTATTTCAGCACTACCAACAGCTATTTGCTGACCACCAAGGACCCGTTTGGGTCGAACACCTCCGCCAGTTGACCCAGGCGCGGGATGCCTTGCTTGTGCGTAAGGGTGCCCTAGCTGGACCCCTCGCCCAGTCCGCCCGTCTTCTGCAAACTAAGGATTTACCCAGGGCGGTCTACGTTCTACTAGACCGTCATGACCAGTCTGAAACGATCTATACCTTACGGATTGAGGACCAGGATTTAGTCCTAGCTTTTGAGAACGAATTCACCGCCCGGACCTATGCCCGTGCCCTTATTCAAAAAGAACTCAGTACGCCTTGGTGTGAGTCCTTCAACCCCGCTGAGATTATCGAGTTCTGCGAAGCGGCGGGGTACGGACTTTTGCTCGTCCCCGCCCAGCAAATGGCTTCACCGCCCTTGGGTTCAGTGGATGGCGCGGGGCAATGATGAGCCTTTGGCTGTGAGGCGGCGGTCCTGCCTGGGTCTTTTGGTCGCAGCTCCAGTCTTAGCGCAGCCCCGGCCCCTGACCGATTTCCTACCTTTATTGAGAAACCAGTTACTCCCGACGGTGAACCGGGCTTACCGCCGTACCCGCCTCGCGAGTCGCGTCGTCTTCCTGGGGCAACCCAAGTTACAGTCTGAAAAGACCCTGCAGGTGCGGATGATTGAACGCTGGCCCCTTTTTAAACCCCCGGTCCTCCAGATGCTCTTGATTGAACGGCAGGTGAGTTTCGCCCAGGCCCGGGGTCGGTGGTGGCTCGTCGAGAGTACCTTCACCGTCCAGGCTCTCCCGCCCGAAACCCCGCTGGGACCCACCCCCCGCCAGTACCTAGATGAGACCGCCCCCCTATCCAACCCGACGGTAGGAACTTTCGGGTTGAATTTCAGCGATGGAGCCTTTGCCCAAGCCCTGCGCGAACTCCTAGACCAGTGGCAGGACGGCTATTTAAGATAATTCCAACCCGACCAGAGCGTAAGGATGACAGCGGCCCAGAATAGGGCCAGAGCAAAGGGCAACTTCAAGAGTAATGCCGTCACCGCAACCACTTGGACGACAGTCTTGAGTTTCCCGGCCCAATTTGCTCCCGTGACTGTTGGTTGTTGCACCCGCCAGCCAGCAATCGCCAACTCCCGCAACAGAATCAGAAACACGCCCCAAGCCGGAACTTCGTTGAAGCCGACCAAGATCAGCAGGGGGGCCAAAACCAACAGCTTATCCACTAGCGGATCAAGGAATTTTCCCAGTTCCGTGACCTGATTGAGACGACGGGCGAGGTAGCCATCCAACCAATCCGTTGCCGCCGCGACGAGAAACAACCCCGCCGCCCAGACCCGCACTTCGTCCCCCGGTAGACTCAGCAACCAGAACAAACCTGGTACCGCTAAAAGTCGGGTCAGGGTAACTAAGGTAGGCCCATTGAGAGAAGACCGGACCTGAGTAATCACTTTAGAATTCGGATAAACCCGAGGCATCAGGATGAACTCTATTGTACGTGTCGGCGCATGGACCCTAGTTTTGACCCTGCTGGGGGCCTGTGCCCAGCCTCTTCCCTTAGACCAAGCCAAGCAATACGACACCCCCCCGGCCCGTGCCCAAGACCCCCTTACCCCTGATTCTCCCAACCTGGGTAGCCC
>NZ_JAAXLT010000197.1 GCF_013285555.1 Candidatus Cyanaurora vandensis
AGGAGAAGTTATTTTAGACAATAAATCATCGATATTTTAAAATCAAAAGCTCTTAGGAGCTAATTTCCTATCATCCTATTAATAAATCGAGGTTCCCTTGAATGGAACAAACGCCAGAAGCAAGTTTAGAATGCTCTGGAAAGATTGCAGCTAAAGCACTGTTGCGAGACAAGTCTATCTGCGAGGCATAACGATTACCACCACCATCGCAATCACGACCCATGAACGGACAGCGAGCCGCTCTACGATTACTTTCTGCTGCTTCAGATTGGTCAGCTATGGGATAGCCAAAGATTTCAAAGATTTGCGGCATACTAAAGTTCTCCTGATGGATTCAGCAAGGACGCGAGCAATTGGCGGCGGTACAGAGTTAGCGATTTGTCTATGTGGTGCGCTGGGACCTACCCGCAGCGGCTAAATTTCTCCTCATTCTCGGGTTCACCTTGGTGGGTTCAGGCTTGGTCTACGAACTACTGATCCGTCGCGTTCAACCCATTGCTTTCCTCTTTGGCCTGAAGCCACGCCAGGAC
This sequence comes from Candidatus Cyanaurora vandensis, assembly GCF_013285555.1. Classification (GTDB taxonomy): domain Bacteria; phylum Cyanobacteriota; class Cyanobacteriia; order Gloeobacterales; family Anthocerotibacteraceae; genus Cyanaurora; species Cyanaurora vandensis. Next base: position 531 of record NZ_JAAXLT010000197.1, read on the forward strand.
AAGCGCGTCCCGCAGTAATCAGGATTGCGTTCTCAACCGGCAAGAAAACTACAGAGTCCGCGCGGATAGGTTCGATGGGGAGTTCAGTTTTGAGGATAGTGACAGACTGGGGTACCGAGGAACCACCGGGCAAAGGCTAGGCGGTCAGTTCAGCAAGGAATTTGCAAATCATGGGCTGAGCGTACCGGAGGCGTGCCGTAATTCTGAGGCCCTAATTAACCCTGAGCCTCGGGGAGAGCTGGAGCCGCTTGACCATAAAAAGTCTCTAGACTGTCCTTATCCCCAATAAACCGCCAGTGCCAGGGTTCATAGTTGACCTTTTGAGCATTCCCCCGGTCGAAGGAGAGTTCAAAGCCGTACCGCGCAGCATTGACTTTGAGCCAGCGGAAACAGGCCGTCCGTTCAAAACTGGATTTCAGGACCGTACCGGGAGCTTTACCGTCTCCTAGGTCAATGGCGTAGCCGGTGTGGTGTTCACTGTAACCGGGCGGGGCACTGACTTTGCGGGCTTGGCGGACACCACCCAAGCGGGCCACATTGCGGTTAAACAGGTTTTCCTGATACTTCAGGTCCCGGAACCCCGAGATGGGCACGATGAAGACCCCGGCTTGGCGGGCCGCAGCGGTCATCGCCTTGAACTTGGTCGCGGCGGCTTCACGCAGGTAAATCACCTTGTCTTTAGTACGGCTGACCACGGCAAGAGCGGATTGGGGAGCCTCGGTGTAAGGACGGTGGGCCAATAGACCAGCGGGTGCGTCAGGTTCTAGTTCAGTCGTGGGTTGTAGTTCAGTTGTGATGGTGGGAACTAGCGTAGGCGGGGTAGCAACCACGGGCGCGTTCATCTGACTCCAGACGAAAAACCCACCGCCCGTTAAACCACCCAGGAGCAGTACGGTCAAAAGGACCAGCCGTTGACGGTTGGCGTAGGTCTGGACCTTAGGGGCGGGGGTATATTCGCGGCGAGCAATCGGGATCTCGGGTAGGTCTTTCATGCCGCCCTCAAGACATTGAGAATATCGAGCGCGTGGGTATTGGTGTTGACTTTAGTGAAAATATGACTCACCTGACCAGCGGGATCAATGATGAAGGTCGTCCGTTTGACCCCCAAGAAGGTCTTACCCATGAATTGCTTCTCGCCCCAGACCCCGTAGGCTTGGGCAAGTTGGGCCTCCGGGTCACTGAGGAGCACAAAGGGCAAGTTAAATTTGTCTCGGAACTTCTGGTGCGAGGTTTGGGAATCCGTACTCACCCCCAAGACCACGACCCCCGACTGCTGTAATTCCACCCAATAGTCCCGGAAACCACAGGCTTCCTTAGTGCAGCCCGGTGTATTGTCGCGGGGATAGAAGTAAAGGACCACGGTTTTGCCGCGCAGTTGCGTGAGACTGACCGGGTTGCCCTCAGCATCGGGGCAATCAAAAAGAGGAGCGGGTCCGCCAAGTAGCATTCCGGGTGTCCCTAAGCTGTCCATATCGTGCTAGTCATCTGTAAAGCTTGTCAAGCGTTAGAGGATTTTTTCTAGTCCGTAGACGAGGTTTTTGTACTGGCGGACTTTACGGATGGCGAGCAGGACCCCAGGGACGTAGGCTTCTCGGTCGGTCGTATCGTGGCGCAGGGTCAGGATTTGGCCCGGTCCCCCGAAAATTACTTCCTGGTGGGCAATCAACCCTGGTAATCGCACCGAGTGGATGCGGATACCGTCTTCGCCTGTGGCTCCCCTGGCTCCAGTGAGGAGTTCTGCCTCGTCTACTTCAGTGAGGTTAAAGGTCTTGCCCAAGCCTGCCATCATGTGCGCGGTTTTGAGGGCGGTGCCACTGGGCGCGTCGGCCTTTTGGTTGTGGTGCTGCTCGATGATCTCCACATGGTCAAAATACTGGGCCATCCGCGCACAGGCCTGTTGCAACAGAACCATGCCCAGGGCGAAGTTGGGGGCGACGATACAGCCCGTGCTGGCCTTCTCACAAAATTCACTCAACTCGTTCAGTTGAGCAGGGGATAGCCCGGTCGTCCCCACCACCACCCGGAGACCAAAGGCCACCCCTTCACGGATATTGTCGTAAACCGTTGCAGGATGGGTGAAATCCACCATCACCCCTGGTTCGCGCTCCTGGGCACACATCATTAGGGAAGTCTTGAGGTCAGCGGTAATTGGGACCTCAATCTCACCACAACCCGCCAATACCCCCGCGTCCTCATCCAGGTGGCTCACATCCACCGCCCCCACCAGTTCTAAATCTGGGGCCGCCTGAATCCCCTTGACTACGACGCGGCCCATCTTACCCGCCGCGCCCACCACCACTACCGGAATCGGTTTCATCCTGCCCATCGCTAACTTGACGGATCTTAGCTTGATCAGTCTTAGTAAAGGGGAAACCTTGCGTAACATTAGAGAGTCTTAAAGTAACAAGCGGCAATTCCCCCAGGAGTATTTCATGGCGGCAGCAGCGGGCAAACTTTTACAACAAACGGCACCCTGGCTCGGCTTGGGCGCGGTAGTCGTGGTGGCGGTGGTCCTCTGGTCCGGGCTAGGTTCCAATGCCAGTACCCCGGACCTGGCCCAAACGCGCAACCAAACCGCACCCGTAGTCCGTGAAAATATTACGATTTCTGTCACCGCGAGCGGCGTAGTCAAACCCCTCACCCCGGTCAACATCAGCCCCAAACAGAGCGGACGACTAGCCACTCTCTACGTCGAACAGGGCGACCGAGTTAAAGCGGGTCAAGTCTTGGCCCGCATGGATGCCACAGACCTCGAAGGCCCGCTCCTTGATGCCCAAGGCCGGGTCGCTGCCGCCCAAGCAAACCTAGCCAAACTCCAGGCCGGGAATCGTCCCCAGGAGGTCGCCCAAGCTGAGGCCAGCCAGCGCGATGCTGCGGCCCAACTCGCCACCGCTGAGCAATCTTTTAACCGGAATCAAGCCTTGGTGAAAGTGGGGGCCATTAGCCAGAGTGCCCTGGATCTCAGCAACGACCAGTACCGCTCCGCCCAAGCCCGTCTGAGTGCAGCCCAAGCTCAACTCGACTTACTGAAGGCCGGGTCGCGCCAGGAGGATATCGCCGCCGCTCGTGCCCAAGTCCTCCAGGCCCGAGGCAATCTACGGACGATCCAGACTCAACTCGATAACACCGTCATCCGTGCCCCCTTCGCCGGGATCATCACCCAGAAGTTTACTAACCCAGGGGCCTTTGTCACCCCGACGACTTCCGCCAGTGCCACTTCCTCCGCCACTTCCTCCTCCATCCTGTCGCTCGCCAACTCCCTAGAAGCCGTCATCAGTGTGGCGGAGTCCGACATCCGCAATATTTATCCTGGTCAGGTGGTGAATCTCCAGGTAGACGCTTACCCCGACCAAGTTTTCAAGGGCAAGGTCCGACTCGTCGCCCCGGAAGCGGTGGTCGTCCAGAATGTCACTAGTTTTGAAGTCCGGGTGCAGGTCTTGGCGGCGGCGGGCCTACCCCCCCTGCGCTCCGGGATGAACCTCAAGGGCGAGTTCCTGGTGGGTCAGGTCAAAGACGCACTCATGGTCCCCACAACCTCCGTGGTCATGGAGCAAGAAACCACGGGCGTATACCTCCCGCCCAAAAGCAAAGACGAGGCAAAAGAGGCGAAACCGGACTTCCAACCGATTAAAGTCGGGGCCACCGTGGGCAGTCAAACCCAGGTCCTGAGCGGTCTCAAGGAAGGCGAACGGGTCTTCGTCACCCTACCCGCTCGCCGCAAACCCAACGACCGCCCGGTGAACACCAATTCGCCCCTCGGTTCCCCCCAGCCCAATAGCCGCACACCCCGCTGAGGTCCCCATGGCACAGACC
>NZ_JAAXLT010000198.1 GCF_013285555.1 Candidatus Cyanaurora vandensis
GAGATGCGGATGTGGTTGGGGACGTCCCAACGCTGTCCCCCAGCAATCAACACCCCCTGTTCACTCAACCGTTTGACCAGAGCCGTACAGTCACCTTGGGTCTTGGCCCAAACAAAGTTTGCCTGACTGGGCACGGGCGTGATCCCGAATTTAGGCAGTTGGAGCATCAGTTGTGCGCGGGCTTGGATAGCGAGTTGGCGGGAGTTGTCGAGGTGGGCTTGGTCCTTGAGAGCAGCAGTGGCAGCAGCCATGGCAGGACTATTACTGGCAATCAAACCCATGGTGAAAGCCCGGACTTTACGGATCACCGGCAGACTCCCGACCGCATAGCCCACCCGCAAACCCGCCAGCCCATGAACCTTAGAGAAAGTCCGCGTCACTAGGACATTAGGACGGCTCAAAGCCAAGTCCACGGCAGACTTAACCCCGGGGTCCGTGGCGAAATCCAGATAGGCTTCATCCACCAAGAGGAGAGCCTGCGGACCAAGACGGTCAGCAAGACGGGTCAAGTCACTGTGACTTACAGCCGTCCCTGTGGGGTTGTTGGGGTTGGTGACGACCACGAGTCGGGTTTGGGGCGTGATGGCGCGGGCCATGGCACTCAGGTCATGACGATAGTCCAAGAGGGGTACGAGGACCCGTTTCACCTGGGGGAGCATATCCTCAACCGCCGAACCAATCTCACCGTAGGCGGGGGTCGCCTCCACAAATTCACCACCCGCCATCCCGTAGGCTAAGGCCACAGCACGGAGCAGTTCAGTAGAACCAACACCCAGCAGGATTTGACTCTGGGCAAGGGCGGCGAAAAGAGCGCCGAGGTTCCCGGCATCCTGGGGAGCCGCGAAGGGGAGTTGGTGCAGGTTGTGGAGTTGCCTAATAAGACCTACGGTCTCCATCATCGGATAGCGGTTGGTCCCGGCGAGGGCGGTGGTGGCAGCTTGGATGGCGCGGGGAGAGGGACCGAGGGGGTTCTCGTTGTAGAGGATCTGGACGACGCCCGTGGGTACCCCGATGCCTTGCACAAGTTCTTTAGCCCAAGCGCGGGATTGTAGTCCATAGGCTGTCGCCCCCATTGCCCCGAGAAATATGCGCCGTGATCGGTCCATCGCCATCGTCCTCATTTTTGGGGAGTATAGCTGATTGCAGGGTCTTGGTTTTGTTGGTTGTGTACTAATTGCAAATTTCGGAGATCTCACCGAGGACAGCTTCTAGACTCAAACTGTTAGCGGCTTCTTGCTCGACGCGTTGGACGGTGGTGGGATCAAGGCTGAGTTGTTGGATCAGCAGGGCATAGGCTTGGGTTTCTTCAGGATTGACACAAGATTCACCGGGGGCGCGGCGGGAGACATGGATCACGATGTAGGCGAGTTTGAGGAGGAGTTCGCGTTCCTGGGGGTCCTGGAGTCGGGGGAGGGTTTCAGCTAAAGGAATGTTCTGGTGTAAAAATTCCTGGATCTGGGTCTGGAGCATGGGAGGTATGTCCTCACTGTGCGTGAAGAGATGCACTAGATGCTCGGTCATCATGCTGACCTCGGCGGATTCAAGGACGCCATCGGCCCAGGCCATTGCAGTGAGGGCACGGAGGAAATTCATCTGGCGGGGGGTGATGAGCGGGCTGTCTTCCATGGCTTCGTTACCCTTCAAATATTTTGATTATCCGCTATGGGTAGTTCATTCGGCTCCTCTGCTCCGCTGACCTAAAGGGGCTGTTGTGGCGGAGGACTTTCATCAGGTACGGCAGCTCCCACAACCTCAATAATTGGCACTCGCTCAGTACGCAGGATGAGTGGCACGGTGACGGATACTGAGAAATGTAGAATTTGCGCTTCTGGATGGCGGAATTCAAGCAAACTCAGACAGCACCAAGTATCAATCATGAGGGGTGGATGGGCAGGAGCTAACGAGTTAGTATAGCCCGTCTCAAAGTAGAGGTTGTACTGTCCTTGGGGAACAGTAACAGTAGCATCCTCGAAAAGGTCTGAGACTAAGATGCCCTCGTCATGAGTCACTACAAAGGATACCTGAATAGTTCTGATTGCTGCTCGCCTTGGGGTAAAATCATTACCGATTTCAGGCGTTATTCTTGCCGACCAAGTTAAGAACTTAGATTAGAATGCTCGTCGAGTCAGACACGTAGGTAAGGCCCCTGATGAAGTCACGGATGAAGTATTAGGAAAACTACACACTTTGCTCTCTTAATTCCTACCCGAGCATAGCTAACAATAACCTCAACGCGCCGCCCGCCATAGCAATACCCCCCCAATACTTAGGGTAATCAAGTTAGGAAGCCAAGCGGCAAAGATAGGCGAGAGATAGCCCAACTGTCCCCAGGCTTGAGCCAAAAAGGACAACACGTAATAGGCAAAGATAATCAGTACACTCACCCCCAGCCCCAAGGCCCCAGTCGTCCGTTGGGGGCGCATTCCTAGGGTGGAACCGATGAGCGCAAAGGCCAGACAGGTCCAGGGGAGAGCGTACTTGAGGTAATACTGCACCGCCAGCTTCGTCGTGTCTTGGCCTGCCTCTCCTGCCAACTGCATGAACTGGCGGAGTTCGGTAATCGTCATCTCCTCGGGACGTTTTTTGCTGCGCTCAACTAACTCAATCGGACGGCGTGAGAGGTTGATCTGCTGTTGAGCAAATTTGAGGACGTTGCGGTAGTTGCCCTCGCTGTCAATCACGTAGCTCACCCCGTCCTTGAAGAGCCATTTATTCTCACGAGGGAGCCAAATTCCTTGACGGGCCGTGACGATCTGGGTCAATCGTTCCTGGGTGAAATCCAAGACCTTCATATTGGTCATCACCCCGTTATCGTAATTACTGGCATAGAGAATCCGGGCGAGTTGGGTACTGACTTTGCCGCTGGCATCCTTGCGGTCCTCAAATTCCTGATAGAAGATGTTGTACTTCTGAAATGACGGTAAATCCGTATTGAGGGCTTTCGCTAAAGTGACGCTCGCTTCATAACTGGCACTAGGGACCAAGCTTTCGTTGAAAAAAAACGTCAGGGCCGTCACCCCCAGACTCAATACCGCCGCCGGAATAATCATCCGATAGACCCCCACCCCACAGGCTTTGAGGGCAACAATCTCGCTATCGGCACTGAGCCGACTGTAGGCCAACAGGGTAGCGAGGAGCATAGACATCGGGAAGGTCAGTACGATAAACCCCGGTAGCCGCAGGACGAAAATCCGCATCGCTGTCTGGAGAGCCAACCCGTTCTCGACCATCAGCCGGACCAACTCAAAGAGCGAACCAATTGCCATGACCAGGGACGAAAAAGCCACTACGCCAAACAAAAATGGTAGAGCCATCTCCAGGAACAAGTAACGGTCCAACCGCGAGACCCCCAGCCCAGCCGGAAACGCTAATTTCAACCCTGTCTCCCTGGATGCATTAATTTACGATAGCGCACCGTCTACCACCACCTACCACGACTGTTACAGTTGAGGAAAGCCGCCCTAACCCAACCATGCAGACCGAACCCAAACCCGAACCCAAACCCAGCTATGTCAAACTCGCCATGCGAAACATGGTCCGTAAACGCGGGACCTCGATCTATCATTTCTTCTTGACGTTTGGCGGCATGATTGGTTTCTTGGTCGTCCTGAGTCTATTGTTTCGCGGATGATCTACCGTTATCCACCCCTGCTACCCGGTGTCTTGGTCAAACGGTACAAACGGTTCTTTGCCGATATTGCGTTAGCCGATGGCACGGTGGTCACGGCCCACTGTCCCAATACCGGGCCAATGACCGAAATCTCAACGGTGGGTTCGGCTGTCTATATCTCTGAGGCCAACAGTCCCGCCCGTAAACTGGCCTACACCTGGGAGATGATCCAGGTGGATGGGTCTTGGGTGGGGGTGAATACGCACTTACCGAACCGGGTTGTGGCTTTAGGTTTGGCGGATCATCAGTTTGCGGACCTGCCTAGTTACACCCGCTTTCAACCCGAAGTGCCCTACGGCAGCGAACAAAGCCGAATTGATTTTTTGTTGCACAGCGAACGACCTCTGTACCTAGAAGTTAAAAGTACCACCTGGACTCAGCCCACGCCTGAAGGCCGCAGGGCCATTTTCCCAGATACGGTCACTACTCGTGGTCAAAAGCACCTGCGTGAACTGACCGCCCTAGCCGAGCAAGGTTTGGGAGCAGCCATCCTCTATTTCATCAACCGGGGCGACTGTGTGAGCTTCAGTCCAGGCGATGGGCCGGACCCAGAGTATGGACGGTTGTTGCGGCGGGCGGTGGCGGCGGGGGTATTAGTTTTGCCCTATCGTTTTATGGTGAGTCCCTTGGGCTTGACCTTGGGCGAGCGCGTACCCGTGGTTCTCTAGCGAATCCAGCCCTCGCGCAGTGCCCGTACTGCTGCTTGAACCCGGTCATTCACCTCCAATTTTGCCAGGATATTGCTGACATGAATCCGTACCGTTCCCAGCGCGATAAATAACTGTTGGGCAATCTCGGGGTTACTCAAACCAGCGGCGATGAGTTTCAGGACTCCGCGTTCGCGTTCGGAAAGAGGATTGGGAACAGGGGTCCGGTTGAGGTCGCGCAGGACCCGTTGCGATACCTCGGCATCCAGCCAAGTCGCCCCGCCCAAGACGGCTTGGACGGCCTGAATCAGCCGTTCCCCCGTAGTCCCCTTGAGACAGTAACCGTCCGCCCCCGCGCTCAAGGCCCCGAATACGCTCTCGTCTTCTTCGTGGGAAGTTAAGACTAGGACGCGTAACTGGGGTTGCTCCTGTTTGAGAAGACGGGTGGCCTCAATTCCGCTCAGGATGGGTAGACCTAAGTCCATCAAAACTAGGTCTGGGGCGAGTCGGCGCGTGAGGAGGATGGCCTGTTCGCCGTCGCTGGCCTCCCCGACCACGGTGAAGACCGGGCTGAGGGTCTCGACGAGATTCAGCCGCATCAAGGCGTGGTCCTCGACGACGAGAATCCGGGTCATGACGGCAACAGGAAACAGAATGTACTGCCTTGACCCAGTTCACTCTTGGCCCAGATCTGTCCCCCATGGGCCTCGACGACCTGCCGACAGAGGTATAAGCCCAACCCGGTCCCCATCGGATGATGGCTACCCTGGAACCGAGCAAACAAGGTCCCCAATTGCTCAGGGGGGATACCCCGGCCTGTATCCTGGATTATCCCTAAACAACCCTGGGCCGTCTGGGCGATCTGGACTTGCACACTCCCCCCACTGGGCGTGAACTTAAGGGCATTATCGATGAGATTGACCAAAACCCGACGTAGCTGCTGGCTATCCACGGCGGTCCAACAGGGATCTCGGGTTTCAATTTGGAGAGCGACCTGTCGGGCTTGGGCCAGGGGCGTTAATTCCTGGAGACACTGCGTTACCAAAGCGGTCAAATCGGTGGGTTCCCGCTGTAACACCATCCGCCCTGCCTCATAGCGGTAGATGAGGAGCAGACATTCAATCAACCCCAATAACGCTTGATGGCTCTGGACCACTGCTTGCAACATCCGCGTTTGTTGAGGATTGAGTGCGCCGTACTGTCCATTTAGGGTGAAATTCAGGGTCTGGACAGCGGCGAGGACGGGGGTTTTGAGGTCGTGGGTGAGGGTGGCAACGAAATCTTCGCGCAACCGTTCGCCCTCTTTTTGGAGGGTCACATCGCGGATGACAGCGACCCCGCCCAGGATTTCACCCGTGACCGCTTTGAGAGGAGCACAGGTGGTTTGGATCATCCGGCTTTGGCCTTGGTGGTTCTCCAGCCGGTTAAGTTCCCGCAGAGGGAGACCTTCTGCCATCACCCGCTTGAAGATGGTTTCGCGTAGGGGAACCCGTTCGCCCTGTGCATCATAGAGCCGGATGCCCTGCCAGTTTCCCAAGTCCGTCGGGTTCGTCGCCAGTAGTTCATAAAAAGCCGAGTTAGCCGTAATCACCCGCCCCGCCAGCCCATACACGAGGACTCCCTCCGCAATCGCTTCAATAATTAATTCGAGTTTGTCCTTCTCCGCCGTCAGGTTAGCAAGCAGTTGTTGGTTAGCTTGGGCCTGCTCGGTGATGCGCTGGCTCATCGTTACAAAAGAGTCTACTAAAACCTGAACTTCTAGAGCGGTGGGGGCAAATTTCAGCGGTGGGGTCGGCTGACCCAGGCTCAAGCGTTGCATGGCGAGACTGACCTGTTGTAAGGGCAAGCTCATTCGTTCGCTCAACCAGAAGGCAAACCCCACCGCCACCAGGACCGTCACCCCCACCCCCAGGGCGAAACTACCCACAAACGTCTCAGGCACTCCAGTCGTCAAGCTCCGTTGCAAAATTGCCCACTCAATCACCCCCAGCACGACCACAGGTAACACCGCCACCAGGGTGAAGAGCAGGAGGTATTGGGTCCTCAGATGTAAGCGCAGACGGGCCATCAGTCTAGGGTGTGATTGCCCCGGATCTTAGCAACTGGGCACAGCGAAAAAATCCTCAGCGCACCGGGCAAAAAGCTCCACTCCCAGCGTGAGGGCCTGTTCATCGAAGTCAAAACAGGGATGGTGGTGGGGTTTATCCAAGCCCTCTGCCGAGTTTGCCGAACCCAAAAAGAAATAACACCCCGGTACCCGCTCCAGGAAAAAGGCCATATCCTCTCCGCCCATGGTCTGTTCAGAGACGACTTGTAACTGGGCCTCCGTCGCGCACCGCTCCACCAAGGCGGTGACGAGCTTGTGATTGAGGACGGTGGGGTAGTGGCGGCTGTACACCAAGTCGTAGCTCGCCCCCAAGGCCTGACAGACTCCGGCAATAACCTGCTCTAACCGTTGGGGTAATTGGGTGGCAAGCTCCGGGGTAAAACAGCGCACCGTCCCTTCAAGGACTGCACTGGGGGCAATCACATTGAAGGCACTCCCGGCATGAATTTGACCTACCGTCACCACGGCTGATTCCAGAGGATTGACGTTCCGGCTAACGATGGTTTGGAGGGCGACCACCACTTGCGCTGCCACCACCACGGCATCCACAGTCTGGTGGGGCATCGCACCATGTCCGCCCCGCCCCGTAATCGTTACCTTGAAATGGTCCGAAGTCGCCATCATCGGGCCAGACTTGACCCCGACAGTTCCCAAGGGCAGGTTATTCCACAAGTGCAGACCGACGATAGCCTGGGGACTGGGATTTTCGAGAACGCCCGCTTCAATCATTGGCAAGGCTCCCCCTGGTCCCTCCTCAGCGGGCTGGAAAAATAGTTTCACGGTCCCCACGGGCGGCGATTCCGCCAAAAGTTTCGCCAGTCCTAACAGGATTGCTGTATGTCCATCGTGTCCACAGGCGTGCATGACCCCCGGATGTTGAGAACGGTAGGGGACGGGGTTGAGTTCGTGCATCGCCAAGGCATCCATATCTGCTCGGAAAGCTAGAACCCTGGGGTCGCTCCCCGCTAGAACCGCCACTACCCCAGTTTTCGCCACCCGCTCAGTCTGCCAACCCCACTGTTGGAGCCGTTCCACGACGTAGTTATGGGTCAGATGCTCCCGAAACCCCAACTCTGGATATTGGTGGAACTGCCTACGCCACAGGGACAACAGGGGGGACAGGACGGCAACAGTGGGACGGATCTGCATGACAAACGCTCTATTTCTTTAAGGATGCCAGCCCCCACCAGAAACGTCCAGCCAGCTAGGACCAGCGGTGGTCAATTAAGAAGCCTTGGTTTGTCCATTCTTCTTCGAGTTGTTTCTGTTGGGACATCGCTTTACGGAGAGCACGGATCACCTCTTGGACCTGGGGAGCACGTTTAGGATCTTCGCGGAGGACCCGTCCCATCGTCTCTTGTTCGAGTAAGGTCAGCAGGGTCTCATAGAGGATAGGGGCGGGTACGGGCATATGCATTAGACGGCTCCTAGGAGTTGACGGACAGCTAAGCAGGGGTCGGGGGCACGGACTAGCTGTTCACCGACTAAGAAGGCCGTGCAACCCTGGGCCTTGAGCGTAGTTACTTCTTGCTGGGTATGAATCCCGGACTCAGCCACGACGAGGATACCCGCGAGTTCCGTGCGCCGTTGGTCAATCAGCCGGACAGTGGTTTGCAGATCTACGGTGAAGTCCTCTAGGTTGCGGTTGTTAATCCCCAACAGTTGTAAGCCGGGGATCTGCCGTGCCCGGTCCAGTTCCTCTAGCGTATGGACTTCAACTAAAACGGTCAGCCCTAGACTCCGGGCAATCCGGTGGAGATACAGTAAGTCCTGGTCCGTATGCAGGGCCACAATCAGCAACACCGCATCGGCTCCGTAGGCGCGGGCCATAAAAAGTTGGTAGCCGTGGAGAATGAATTCTTTACACAGGAGCGGTACGGACACGGCGGCGCGGACGGCCTGCAAGTCCTCATGACTCCCCCCAAAGAATTTCCGGTCGGTCAACACCGAGATACAGGCCGCTCCGCCCGCTACGTAGTCTTGGGCCAAGGCCACGGGGTCAAAGGGGTCACGGAGGATGCCTTGACTGGGGGAGGATTTTTTCACTTCAGCAATCAAGGCGAGGGGAGATTCCCGGAGGGCCTGCATGAAATCGCGGGGGGCCGGGGCGTGTGCCACCCGTTCCTTGAGGTCCTTGAGCGGGAACTTCTCGCGCCAATACTCCACCTCAGCTTCTTTTTGCCAGACGATGGCCTCCAGGATGTTCTGGGGCTTGTCGAGTCCCGAGGCTAAGTAAAAAGTCAGGGTCTCGACCGCAATCGCGGCGTTCTCAGGACGGCGACGGATGGGCATACATGAACCGATGAATTTACAAATTCTACCCTTTTGGGCCAACGGCCTAGGCATCCACGTCGGCGGAACAGACTGGCGCAACAGTAACAGCCGCCCCCTACAGTTTGAGCGGCGCGTAGACGATGGCGCGGAGGCGGTTCAATAAATCATAAAAAGGTTCCCAGTCGTCCTGTTGGCTGATGGCTTCCCAGATGGCTTCGATTTGGGGGCGCACGAGGACGGTGGTGGGGTTTTGTTTTAGGCGGTGGGGGACTAGGTGACGGTCGGGGATAGAGAGTTTCATTAATTGTTGGTGGTAGCGGGTTTTCCAATTCATAAAGAGCGTGAGGAAGGGTCCGGGTTGGGTCGGGTCGGGAATGCGGTCAATATCGGTGAACCAGGCGGGGCTGAAGTTTTCGCTGAGGTCCACAAAGAATTCGTGGTAGTCCTGTTTACTTTCTTCAAGCCAGCGCAGCAGTGACATACACAACTCTTCGGCTTGGGGACTGGGTTCAGGCGGAAGGCCCATTTTCTCTAGCATCCGGGCTTGGTAGGCGCGGGTGTAAGTCTCGGCAAAATCCGCTAAGCCGCTCTCCATCTCAGCTTGAGGAATGACCAGCGCGAGGGGACGTTGCAGTAATTCCAAGTTCAGGTGACAGATCCCCGGCTGATTCCCGAAACAGTAACGGCGGTAGTGATCAAAATAGGCGGCGGTGAAGGTCGGGTCATAATGGGTGATGAAAGCGTAAGGGCCATAGTCAAAACTCTCCCCGGTAACGGACATATTGTCAGTATTGAGGACCCCGTGACAGAAACCGACCGCCATCCACTGGGCACAGAGGCGGGCCACCCGTTGCACTAATTCGGCGTAAAAGAGTGCATAACGGTCTGATTCTCGTTGCAGGTGGGGGTAATACTGTTCAATCACGTGGTCTAGTAACTTCTGGGTGAGGTCGGGGCGTTCGAGGTACAAGAAACGTTCAAAGGTCCCGAACCGGATGTGGGAGCGGCTGAAGCGGACCATGACTGAGGCGCGGGTGGGCGAGGGTTCATCACCGCGCCAGAGTTGTTCGCCCGTCTCAATCAGGCTTAGGCAACGGGAAGTATAAACTCCCTGGGCTTGCAGGGCTTCCGCCGCTAGGACTTCACGTATTCCGCCCTTGAGGGTCAGCCGTCCATCGGCACTGCGGGAATAGGGCGTTGTCCCCGAACCTTTGGTTCCTAGGTCGTAGAGTTCGCCATCGGTCCCCTGCACTTGACCATACAAAAAGCCCCTACCATCGCCCAAGCGGGGGTTATATTCGCCGAACTGATAGCCGTGGTAGCGCAAGGCCAACAGCGGCATCCGTCCAGCAAATTGCCCGAACGCCTGGATGAAATTCTCATCCGTTACTTGAGCGGGGTCCAAACCTAACCGGGGCAACAGGTCGTCATTGCGAAAACGCAGAATTTGCTGGGGAAACTGGGCCGCTGTCACTTCGTCGTAATACTCAGCACCCAGAGACTCTAGGGCCGGGACGTAGGGTAAGGCCAAAAAAGGGTTGTTCATTTCGCAATAACAGCAACAGCTTTTCTAATCTTCGTCTTTATTGCCGCGCTAGGGAGGGCAGATTTTTCGTTGGTCTGCTCTCCTTAGTGATTGGGGCTAGTCTTGCTTCTCGGGGGAAAGTAGGGCTGGGTTTACGAGTGCGACTAAGGGCGGCGGTCCCGAAATCCCTGATTAAGGGATTATCATCTTTGCCATAAAAACCGCGCACGGTGCTGTTATCTCTGAAAAGGAACGGGATTTAGCTTATTTAAGAAAGTTCCACCGCCGCGCAGTAGAGCAGGTAAGCGGATGCGTGCATCCATCTGTTTACAATTAGTCCATGAAAACTGACAGTCTGTTCTACACCTTTTTTCAGACGCTCCCCTCCGCCTTCTTTGACACCTTGGGGCTGCCCCCACAGACTGCTGACCGCTACTCTTTTGATTCTATTGAGGTCAAACAACTGAGCTTTCGGATTGACGGGGTGTTCCTCCCCCAAACCCCTGACCTACCCATCTACTTTGTCGAGGCCCAGTTCCAAAGTGATGCTGCATTCTATTCCCGTTTCTTCAGCGAAATATTTATGTACCTAGACAAGGTTCTTCTGACGAATGACTGGCGTGACGTGGTTCTCTATCCCAGACGCAGTATTGACCCGGCTGAGGAACCCCAAAACATCCGCTACCGGGAGCTATTACAGCCATCGCGGGTGCAAAGACTGTACCTCAACGAGTTGGGAGATAGAGGACGAACTTTACCCGGCGTGGGCTTGCTATGTTTGGCGGTGGTGCAAGAAGCGGAAGTTACCGAGTATGTCCGGGGGGTGTTAAGGCAAGCTCAGGCACAGGGCGAGGGATACTACGACCTAATGCTAGAACTAGTGGGGAGGACGTTAGTGCAGCGTTACCCTGAGATAAGCCGCAAGGAGTTAATGAGCATGATGGAACTACAATTGACCGGGTGGAAAGAGTCGCGGGTATTCCGTGAAGTGTTAGCCGAAGGTAGGGCAGAAGGCGAATTGAAAGGTAAGGCAGAAGGCAAGCTCGAAGGCAAGTTAGAGGCTGTCCCGGCTTTGGTGGCACGGGGTTTTACGGTAGCGGAGATTGCGGAGATTCTGGGCTTGTCGGTAGCACAGGTACAGGCAGTACAGCCCTAGTCTTTGCGCTTTGACTCGGTGCAGCATCAAGAGGCCCCTCCGCCCCACTTGTGGGGGACCAAGACCACGAAGACACAAGAAAGTTCTTATTCTTGCTCCCCTACCCTGCTCGCCTGTGCCCGACAGGGTACGGGGTACTTTTGTCCATGGCGTAGGCCAACCAGCCGGAGAACAACAGGCGCGTGTTGAGGACAGGATAGTCGGTAGCCGACAGGTCAGCTAAGAGGTCTCTGACAAGGTTTGGGAAAGATTGTCGCAGGCGTCATTAGAAATTCTTTGTCGTCAGTCTAGGAGTATTTACGCTTCAGACTGGCTTTTTTTGTACCTATCTCTTAACTTTCAACACTTGTGAAAAAGACCATGTAGATCCGTCCTACCCCGTGGGGCCAAACTGCTATCCTGTTCCAACCAATCATGATATTTACGTAGACGCGCTAAGGGATCGGATTGTTGTAAAAAAGCTGCTACCAACCCTCACTCCTGCGCTAAAGCCAACACCGGCAAAGACTTAGTGTGAAAATTAATCCCTCTGGTACCTGCACCCCTGCTCCCATCCAACCGCGATTCAAAAGACTTGGTTTATATGATATGACAGAGTGTGCCCAGTCACAGCATGATGCAAAATTTGAACCGCTACCTCGCCCTTGCCCTAATCCTGCTCTGTGTTGCCGCCACGGTCGTCGGACTTGGTAAAACTAAATCACCCGAAGCCGCTACGGTTCGCAATGGCGAGATGGTCCTCCCCGTAGGCGACCGTTTAGAGTTGTTGACCCTGGAGGGCACGATTACCAGTGGTCGGACTGGCGGGGGTATCTTTAGTTCCGGTGAGGATGCCTTGAGTGTACGTGACCGTCTTTTAGAGATCGTCGCGGATGACCAGATTAAAGGGGTCTTGTTGCGGATTGACAGCCCGGGCGGGACCGTGGGCACTAGCCAGGAAGTTTACAACGCCCTAGGGCAAGTCCGTGCCCAAAAACCCGTGGTCGTGAGTATGGGAGATGTAGCCGCGAGTGGAGGCTATTACATCGCCTGTGGAGCCGACCGGATTTTTGCCAACCCCGGAACCTTGACCGGCTCAATTGGCGTGATCCTCTCCGGCTATAACGCGGCTAAACTGCTCGGGACCTTGGGAGTCGAGCCCCAAGTCGTCAAGTCCGGCCCCTACAAGGACATCCTCAGCATCAACCGTGCGCTCACCCCCAGCGAACGGACCCTCTTGCAAGCCCTGATTGGTGATACTTATGAACAGTTCCTCCAAGCCGTCGCCAAGGGCCGTAACCTCCCGCTGAATGCTTTAAGGCCCCTCGCTGATGGTCGCATCTACACGGGTCGTCAGGCCCAACGACTGGGTTTGGTGGATGAACTCGGCGGCTTAACCGAAGCTAAAGCTCACCTGCGCCGTCTAGCCAAAGAACGCTTTAGCTTAGACCAGGAACTCCCCCTCGTTGAGGGCGGTGGGACCCTAGATGGCCTGTTTCGTCGGCTCATCCCTGCTGCACAAACTAAAACGCCCTTGGGGTTAGACCTCAACAACACCCGTCAACCCCTCTGGCTTGCCCCAGGATTAACCCCATGATTGAACGCTATAGTCTGCCTGCCATGGCTGACCTGTGGAGCGAAGAACAGAAGTACAGCAACTGGCTCAAGGTGGAACTCGCCGCCTGTCATGCCTTGGCCCAACTCGGGGAGATCCCGGAGCAAGCCGTCGTCCACATTGAGCGCACTGCCCAGTTCTCCGTGGCCCGGGTCCAAGAGTTGGAGCGCGAGCTTAAGCATGATGTGATTGCCTTTTTGACCTGTCTCAATGAGTCTGTGGGACCCGAGGGCCGCTATATCCACTTGGGGCTGACCTCCTCTGATGTGTTAGATACAGCCTTGGCCCTACAACTAGTCCAATCCTTAGATTTATTGGCTACGGGCCTCGCCACCAGTATTACCACGGTCAGTAAACGTGCCTTAGCGGAACGGGACACCCTGATGGTGGGCCGGACCCATGGCATCCACGCTGAACCGATTACCTTCGGGTTCAAACTGTGCGGCTGGGTGGCTGAACTGAAGCGGCACCAGACCCGGCTCCAACAAGTCCGCGCACGCGTCGCAGTCGGGAAGTTCTCAGGGGCCGTCGGGACCTTTGCCCACCTCTCACCCCGCGTAGAAGAACTCGCCTGTGCCCGTTTGGGTCTGACCCCGGACCCCTGTTCGACTCAGGTGATTTCCCGTGACCACCATGCTGAATACGCGCAACTGCTGGCCCTGATTGCCGGGTCCTTGGACCGCTTCTGTACAGAGTTACGCAACCTCCAGCGCACCGACGTCCTAGAGGTCGAAGAATATTTCGCGCCCGGTCAAAAAGGCTCCTCTGCCATGCCCCACAAGCGCAACCCCGTGACTGCCGAACAACTCTGTGGGCTGGCCCGCCTCGTCCGCACCCATAGCCTTGCAGCCCTAGAGAATATGGCCTTGTGGCATGAGCGCGATATCTCCCATAGCAGTGTGGAGCGCGTGATCCTGCCCGACAGCTCGATTCTGGTCCACTATATGCTCGTCAAGTTCAATGACTTGATGACGGATTTATTGGTCCATCCCCACAACATGACCCGCAACCTCCAGATCTACGGCGGGGTGATTTTTTCGCAAAAAGTCCTCTTGGCTTTGGTCAAACAGGGACTGACCCGTGAGGAGGCTTACCGGATTGTCCAGACCCACGCCCATGCTGCCTGGAATCAACCCGACGGCAACTTCCGCGCCCGTCTGGAACAGGACCCCGAAATTCAACAACACCTCACCCCGGATGCCTTAGTGGATTGCTTTGATGCTCGGTTGCAACTGAAGAACCTAGATCTGATTTACGAGCGGGTCCTCGGGTCAGAATGCTAAGAGGACCCTCCGCCCCATACCCAGACGGGCACAGGCTCGTGGGGGACCAAGGCAGAAGAGGGAAGACAAAAAAGTAGAAGAGCATTCTTAATTCTTGCTCTCCTACCCTACTTACGGGGTAGAGGGCTTAACGACCGCCGACCACCACATTCTTAATCCGTATGTGGGGACCGCCCACAGCAACGGGGAGCGGGGATTGACCGCCCTTACCGCAACCCCCGGTCAGCCAGACTGCATCCGAACCTACCGCATCCACATCCTGGAGAGTCTGAAAAACGTTGCCCGTCAGGGTGACATCGCTCACAGGTTCGGCGAGTTGACCGTGGCGGACCATGAAGCCCTCGGCGGCGGCAAAGGTAAACATCTCGCCATTGGTCTGCCCGCCCAGCATACGGACAGCATAGATCCCCTCCTCAATGTCCTTAATCATGTCTGTAAAGCTAGTTTCGCCGGGGAGGATACCCGTGTTGGTCATCCGAATCAAGGGCGGGTGGGTGGCATCTAGGGCGCGGGCGTTCCCGGTAGGTTGTTCGTTGAGGATGCTGGCGGTCTCCAAGTTGTGTAGCCGTTGGGTCAAGATGCCGTCCTTAATTAAATATTTGCGTTGAGCGGGCACCCCTTCATCGTCGTAGGCGTAACTGCCGGGTTGGTTGGGGACTGTGCCATCGTCTACCACCGAGAGACTGGGGTGGGCAATCGGTTTACCCAGTTGCAACAGTTCCTGCATCCGGGGGTTCTCATAAATAAAATCCGCCTCCGAGAGATGCCCAAACGCCTCGTGGATGAAAACCCCGGCGAGATAGGGGTCCAGGACCACGGTGTATTGACCGCCCTTGACCGATTGGGCCTCTAGCTGCCGGACTGCTCGTTGCGCCGCGCCAAGTACTTCTTCCTCAATCCCTTCTAAAGCCCCGTAGCTCGTGCGGGAATGGACCGAGGCAAACCCCTGGCGGACCACATCCCCGGCCCGCGCAATCACCCCGAACCGTCCACTCACATCCAACCGTTCCTGCTCCAGCACCGTGCCCGTACTGTTGACAAACCAGACCGTCCGAAAAGTATCCGAGAGCCCCGCCATCGTCGTCTGAATCCGGGGGTCTGCCGCCAACAAAAGCTGATTATACTCAGCCAATAACGCCCGTTTATCCGCCAAACTCACGCCACGGGGGTCCTTCTCCATCTGGACCGGGACCGTAGCTTCGACGGATGGGACTGAGGCGAGGTGCGTCGTCGCTTGACCAACGAGTTGCGCCTGGGCCACCGCTTCGGCGACTCGACTCAGCAGTTCCGAGAGACGGTTAAAGGTCACAAAGCTCCAACCTCCCCGATGACAGGCCCGGACCCCCCCGACTAAGGAAAAATTCCGGTCCACTGCATCTAGGAGAGGACCTCGGAAGCCGAGACTGGTGTGTTCGCGCTGTTCAAGACGAATTTCTAAGTAATCCACCTGATTTTGATGAGCCTTGAGAGCGGCGAGGAGTTGGTCTTTCATAGTTCCCAATGCGCGAATGCAACCTCTATTATGACAAATTGACCCTCCGGCCCTAGTTCTAGTGGTTAGCGCGTCAAAATTGCGGTAAAACGTCTATCCCAAGCTGACAGGAATCGGGTAGAGTTATCATCAATCGCGTGGTGTGCGGATCTTGAGATGGTCGGTATTAGTTCGTTTTTGGCTTGTGCTGGCAATGTGCCCCCACCTGCCCCTCTGGGCTGCCTCAGTGCAGTTGATGGGCTGGCACTATGACCCCAAGACCCAAGCCCTCGAATTTGCCCTAAGTGGGGAGAGTATCCCCCAACTCAACTTTTACGATTCACCACCCCGCTTAGTCATTGACTTGCCGGGGGTGCAATTAGCCCGGTCTTTTCGGACGGTGGTCCATGACCGTCAGGTGCGTCAAGTACGGGCTGGTCAGATTAACAGCACCATGGGTCGTCTGGTCCTCGAACTCAACCAGGCTCCTGAGATGAGTCGGGTCAACCTCACCAAGATGGCGGGTAGTCGCTGGCGCATCCAGTTAGCCACCAATCCCCCTGTCGTTCCCGTCGCCTCCGTTCCGCCCGCCGCCCCGGCACTCCAGCTAGCCAGTAACAGTACAAGCCTGCCGCCCCTACCGCCCAATACGGTCAAGCTAGAAAATTTTGTCTTCACCGAAGAAGGTTTCCTGATCCGCACCACGGGACCGACGGAAGCCGGAGTCCGCAGGCTGGATGGACCGCCGCGCTTGGTCGTAGACCTCGTGGGGACGGTCCTCCCCACCCAATTCACTCGCCGGGTCTTTACGGCTGACCGGCTGGGGGTCCAACAGGTCCGCATCGGTCAGTTCCAAGCCCGCCCGCCCGTGACCAGGATTGTTCTAGATGTGGGGGCCGATACCTGGGACTGGGAAGCCGCCTATGACCCCAAGCTCAAAGGGGTCCGCCTCGTCCCCGCCGGACGACTCGCCATCGCACCGCCGACCGTGGGGACTAGTCTACTATCCGCCGCCCTAGTCGGTGACCAGTTGGTTTTTGATGCCGACGGTCCCCTCTCCTTTCAGGCCACCTGGAACCACAGCAGCCGGGAATACCAAGTCCAGTTCGCCACCGCCAATCTTTCGCCCCAGTTCCAGGGTCCAGTGTTAGATGTGGGTAGTCCGCTCGACCGTCTGCGCCTGTTCCCCTCTGAAGGCCAAACCATTACCGCTATCCTCAAAGTTCCCCAAGGCGTGATCGTCGCCGGAGCCCAACGTCAACGCGGGAACCGCCAATTCGCCGTCCGGCTCGCCAAACTCGGTGGTGCACCCCTCCCGACCAATGCCCTCCCCCCCGGTCCTGACC
>NZ_JAAXLT010000199.1 GCF_013285555.1 Candidatus Cyanaurora vandensis
CGACAGAGGCGCAATCCGATGTTGCAAGCTGACTCGTGGAACCAAGAGCTGGGCGGTAGCACCCAGCTATCCCCCGGCTTTAGCCGTGGGGAGTGTCAAGGAGGAGGCTGATGGTTCCTTTGATAACGCCCGTCACGCTCCAACCCCGCTATGGGGTGCCCCTCGGAGTTGCGGTTCTGGCGGGATTGGCAGTGAGTTGGTTGCCTTGGGTGGGCGTGGGGTTGGGGTTGTTTGCGGGATTTTTGGCCTATCAAGCGGCGACCGTCCGGTTGACCTTCACAGCTACGGCCTTGGCGGTCTCCCGCTCAACCAAAGTCTTCGTTTCCTTCCCTTATCAGGACTGGTTGGCATGGACGATTTTCTGGCCCGGTTGCCCGGTGCTCTTTTATTTCCGAGAGGTGAAAAATATCCACCTCATCCCGATGCTCTTTGACCGGACGCAGTTACAGGCTTGTCTGGTTAATTTTGTGGGTGAAAAAGACTAGACGCTCATGATGTCTTTTTCTTTCTCGGCGGCGAGCTTGTCTACTTGCTCAATGTACTTGTCCGTGAGCTTCTGAACAGTGGCCTGGGTGTCGCGCACTTGGTCTTCAGAGAGGGATTTATCCCGACGCAGCCCATCAATGGCATCCCGGCGGATATTGCGGATAGCAATGCGACCATCTTCGGTGAGTCCTTGGGCCAGTTTGACCAGCGATTTACGGCGTTCTTGGGTCAGAGGCGGGATGTTGAGCCGAATACTGCCGGAGTCGTTATTGGGGGTCAGCCCGAGGTCTGATTCGGCGATGGCTTTCTCAATGCCCTTGGCACTGGAGCGGTCAAAGGGCTGGATGAGCAAGGTCATCGCATCGGGGGTGGAGACCGTCGCCAGGGACTTGAGGGCGGTGGGGACTCCGTAATATTCCACGGTAATCCGGTCTAAAAGGCTTGCTGAAGCCCGTCCGGTGCGGATGCTGTTGAAGTTGTTACGGGTGGCTTCAATGGCCTTCTTCATCTTGTCTTCGACTTCTTTGACATCCATCGCGCTGACCCATGGTTTTGCTCAATTATCTCTGATAGCCCGCCTTTTTGCCCAGAGCCGGGACTGGAGCCATGCTTGGGGATTAAGGCCAGAAGACCCTCATCACCGAGCCAAAGGAGTGGGAAGATTTAGATATTACTTGGGAACACATCATGTCTACCACCGATGGCACCAACTGTGCCGTAACCTGTGTCAATGGCTGTGTGCTCGGGGATGCCTGTCCCCACTTGGCGAACTTAGCCACCGCCCGTCAATACATCGCTGAAACCCCTTGGAATCAGATTATGGAGACGGCTGACGCTTATACCAATCAGTCTGAAGATGAATTTTTGAATAACCCAATGTTGCAACAGGTCCTCAAGGCGACCGAGGGTTTCAACCGACCTACGCCTCCCGCTTGACTGCCCAATTTAACCAGCCCCGACCCTTTGGTTTACTAGCTGCGGCGAGTTGCGTCTGCAACTGGTGATTCTCTTGGCGGAGGGCACGATTTTGTAAGCGCAGGTAATCGAGTTCCTGGGCCAGTTGCGTGTAGACATAGAGCGGGACTGCCGTAGGGCGGGGGCTGACATCATCGTCCATGGGCTTTCCTCAAAACCTTGGCCTTTAGCGTACTTCAGCCGATGCACAGCAGGCACAAAGTTGGGCTAGAGTCTGGGGAAAACGGTGCTGGGGGTCTTGGCCCTGTTTGAGCGACTCCTCTAGTGCTAGCAATACCGGCAAACAGGCGAGTAATTGGCTACTTTTGAGGCCCTGGACTTGTTTTTTGAGGAAGTAGACGCGCTTGGGGTTGCCAATCTGGGCTTCTTCGGCAATCTGCACCGGGTCATCGGTTCCCCGTTCAATTAAGAGCTTTACCCAGACCCAGACCCGGAACTGAGTGGTCAGGACCGCACAGACTTTGAGAGCAGGTTCATTTTGCCGGAACAACTGGCCCAAGACGGTCAACGCGAGGGCGGTCTTGCCCTGGAGGATAGCTTCGGCTAACTGAAAGCTCGTCTGGGCACTGCTGACCACCAACTGCCGGACCTCCTCCCCGCGCAGGGGGACAGGGCTGGGATAGAGGGCGAGTTTGGCAAGTTCATTATGAAGACGGGCGGTATCGTTACCCAGGGCTTCGACGAGATATTGGACAGCTTCGGGGCTGAGCTTGAGGTCCTGGGCACGGGCTAGGGTCTGGACGCGGCGGATGAGTTCGTCTTCTTTCCAGGCGGGGATGAGGGCGAATTCCTGGACCTGGGCGTGTTTTTGGAGCAGTTTGACGGCGGGGTGTTTGCCATTGGGCTTGAGGGCGGCGGTGAAAATGAGATGGTTCGTCACGGGGATGAGGGGCAGGGTCCGGGCTAGTTCCTGGGTCAGGGGGTCGAGTTCTTTTTTGGACTTTTTGTCGGGCTCTTCTTCTTTTTGTTGAAAAAGTCGTTGGCTCTCGATCCAGATCACCCGGTCGCCACTGCCAAAGGGCGGGGTCAGACTCTCATTGAGGGCATTCTGAATCTGGTCTTCGCTAAAACGCTGGTCATTGAAAGCCTGCCAAGCGGTCTCCACCCGACGGCGCAACTGTTGGACCTGCTGGACGACTAAGAAGCGGTCCTCTCCCCAGTACAGGTAGACGGGCATCAGTGAGTACCGCTCAAGATGGTGATGGGTTGGAGCTTCTGGCCCTCGCCGCGCCCAATGCCTAGAAATTTTTCGCCCTGCCAGACCTGAACCAAGCCCGTTCCTCCAAACCAGGGGACTTTTTGACCAAAACCGAGGGCTTGGGCCGCATCTTCATCTAAGTCGGCCCGCTGAAAATGGTTGAGGGCTTGGGCGGGACTGAGTAACTGTAGGCTCCCTGCACCGACCGCACTGCGTACTTGGTCTAGGGTCAAGCTCTCTTTGAGATAAAACCCGCTACTCTGGGTCCGCACCAGTCCCGCTAAAGTCCCCCCAGTCTCCAAGGCCAAACCCAGGTCCCGCGCCAACGAACGCACATAGGTCCCCCCGCCACAACTTACCTGCAACACCACTTCTGGAAAGTCGCCCGACCGCCAACTAAGGACCGTGAGGCTGTGGATCTGGACGACGCGGGGGGGGACCGCAACCGCAATCCCAGCGCGGGCCAACTCATAGAGATGTTTCCCCTGCTGACGAATCGCACTGTACTGGGGCGGGACTTGTTCAATCTGGCCCACGAACTGCTTGAGGGCCGCTTGGACTTCAGCTAGGGTGAGGTATCCACAGGGAGCCTGGGCTAAAATCTCTCCCTCTAGATCGTCAGTGGTCGTCTGGACCCCGAAGCGCACTGTCGCCTGATAGCCTTTATCGTCGGGTAAGTAGGGCAACAGTCGGGTCATCGGTCCCACTGCCAAGGGCAGTACCCCCGTCGCTAGGGGATCTAAGGTCCCACCATGCCCAATCCGCCGTTCTTTGAGGATGCGTCGCACCTGCCCCACACAGTCATGGGAGGTCAGTCCCGCTTCCTTATGAAGATTCAAAAAACCCTGCCACACCTTAGAACCCGGCTGCTGTATTCCCATTAAATCCCATCGGCTCTACGCCATCGCAAACAGCAAACTAGGGATGAATTACTAAGCATCAGTTTCCAAGTGGGTTCAATCAACATCAGCGGGGTGGTCATTAGCTGCGCCCCGAAACTATCCGTGACCAGCCATTCCCAGGGATAGAGTTTAAATAAAGCCCGGATTGATCGCCCATTGAGGTCACAGAAATACTGCTGCTGCGGGTCCCAGCCAATCTCCTCGACGAAAAGATGGTCTGTAGTCAGTCCAGCTTGGATGGCGACATCGCGCAGGTATTCCACGGTCCCCAGGTCCTCCATGATCTCTTGGACACTGATGAAGTTGAGGGTTTCGCCATGGAGGGATAACAGAGTTAGGGCGGCAGTTAGTTTTCCATGAATGGAATTAAACTGGTCCGCCTGGGGTAGGACTTCCTGCAACCAAGTCCACTGGACCACACTGGCCTCCAGCAAGGCAGTCGGGGTATCGGCGTTGTATTCCAGGAGTTTAGGGGGCTTAGTCCCGTCATACATCAGGTCAAACCGCCTGCCGTCAGGATACGACGGTAGGTTTGGCAAGGACTTCAGGATTGGGCCGATGACCATTAGCGGGGTGAAGCATGATGCGTGTGCTCCTGACTTAGACAGTAATTCCTGTGGGCCAGGTGTCTCACCCACTAGTCGGGGACTGAGGCAAAAGAGGTAAGACAAAAGACAGTAGAGACTATTAATTCTTACGCCCCTACTCTGCTCGCCTGGGCCCGGCAGGGTACGGGGGAGGGGCTGGAGGTAGGGGGCTGAACTCACCCCGCACCCGTTGGCTAGTTTGCAGAGCTTGGACGACTTGCGCCCAGTCCTCTTCCGTAATCGCTTGGTGTAGTTTCTGTAACTGCGTTTGATAGGCTGCCAAACTGACTAGAACTTGGGCGCGGTTATGGCGAGCCATCAATAGACCCAACTCCGGGTTGCCACCGCCAATGCGCGTGGTATCCGCAAAACCTGTACTCGCCAGTTGACGGGCCAACCCCAAAAGCTCAGTGTCCGCTTGGACACCCGCCAACAGTAACGCTGCACTCACAAAAACCGGAGCATGGGAGACCAAAGCCACCGCCCGGTCATGGGCCACCGGGTCTGTGAGCACGAGCTTGGCCCCGAGGTCTTGGACTGCCATCTGCACGCTGATTAGTGCCTCAGGGTCTGTCATTACCGTGGGGGTCAGTACATAGGGACGGTCCCGGAATAAACCCTGGACCGCCGCACCCATCCCCTGCTGCGCCGTCCCCGCCATCGGATGTCCACCCACAAACCAAGGCCATGAACAGTGCGCGACGATATCAGCCTTAACGGAAGCCACATCGCTAATTACCACTCCTTCCGGCAAAAATTCAGCTAACCGCGCCACACTCGGCACTGTCTGGTCCAAGGGCACACAGACAAAAATTAAGTCCGCCCCTGCCAAGAGTTGCCAATCCGTACTCGCCACCCGCACCGCCCCCCGCTGACAGGCCAAAGCACAGGTTGTAGTTTGAAGACTGACTCCCAGGACCTGGTAGCCCAATTGACTGAGATCCAGAGCCAGGGAACCACCAATCAACCCCAGCCCCAAAATCCCCACAGTCGGTCGGGTACTCAGCGCAAGATCTCCGCAATCTGGACAGCGTTCAAGGCCGCACCCTTGCGAATCTGGTCCCCCGCCAGCCACAACTCCAACGCATTGGGGCAAGAGAGGTCCTGACGAATCCGGCCCACCAAAACGTCATCCTGCCCACTGGCCTCTAGCGGCATCGGGAAATAATTGCGCGACCAATCCTCCACCAACCGCACTCCCGCAGCTTGGGCAAGCTGGACACGGGCTTGTTCGACGGGGAAGGGTTCATAAAATTCGATATTGAGGCTTTCGGCATGGGCGCGTAGCACAGGTACCCGCACACAGGTCGCACTCACCGCGAGTTCGGGCAGATGAAAAATTTTGCGCGTCTCATGAAGCATCTTGAGTTCCTCCTCGCAATAGCCCACAGCGGTCATCGGTGAATTGTGCAAAAAGAGGTTAAAAGCAACCGGGTACGGAAAGACCTCCGGTTGGGCTGGCTCTCCCCGCAAAACCTGGGCGGTCTGGGTCTGGAGTTCGTGCATCGCCGCTTGACCTGCACCGCTGGCGGCTTGATAGGTTGCTGCCACCACCCGACGGATTGGACGAACTTGATGAAGAGGCCAGAGTGCGAGAGCCATCAGGATTGTTGAGCAGTTGGGATTGGCGATGATCCCTTTGTGCTGGGTGGCATCCGCTCCATTCACCTCCGGGACGACCAGAGGCACCCCCGCCACTAGCCGAAAGGCACTGGAGTTATCAATGAAGACTGCCCCCGCCCCCACAATCGCTGCCTGCCATTGCTGGGCCAAATCACTCCCCGTACAGCCAAAGACAAAGTCCAATCCCACGAACTGGTCTGGGTGAATCGCCTCCAGGGTCCCGAAGGGCGTGACTTTGCCCACCGAGCGTTCCGAGGCCAGCAGTTGCAAACGGTCCACCGGGAAGTTCCGTTCCAGCAGGAGGGTCAATAGCTCCGTCCCGACCGCCCCTGTTGCCCCTAGGACTCCGACGTTATACAAATTTTTCATGGTCCGATTATTATAGGGGATGAAAAGGCGAGGACAGCGGATGAAAGTGGTGGTTAGCCTGCTTCTAGGACTTTTAATGACCGCGCCACCCGTGTTGGCCCAATTCAGCGGGACCGCAACCAGCACCCCCACCGGCACGACCAACCCCGGCAATACGACGAGCGGTCTGGGTACCGAGCCGGGGGGACTGGATGTTTTCAGCTTGATCCATCGAGCGAACTTAGCGAACCCCAAGAGCCTTCAGGACTTCACTAAAGAATCCGACCAGGGACTCATCGACGAAGTCGCCCGCTACCGCGCCCGCACTCCCCTTAAAATTAGCCCCGAAGTTCTCCAACCCGTCAATACCCCCGTCGCCAGCCCGCCTTGACCTTCCCACCAAGGGGGGATTAACTCGCGGCTCCCCTCTGCAAAGATGGCAATACGCAAGTAAAAGGAATCGCCCGTGGATACAAAAAACGTGAATACCCAACGGGTGGACGCTGGAGCCAGTAACACCTACCCGCTTAATACGCAGTCCACTCCCAGCCCGACCGCCACGGCTGACCGCGAAACCCTAGCCGGACTTTTCCCCAACGCGGCCCAAGCGGAAGAAGCAATCACCGATCTCTTATTGGGTGGCTTCAGTGAAGACCAGATTAGCGTTGCCATGGCTCACCACGGCGACCAACAGGACCTAGCGAATCGTCTCGATGTGCATTCAGCGGGTGATGGTACTGACCCAGGGGCAGTCCTCCAGAGCATTGTCAATATTTTCAAGGGCGACCACGGTGATAACGGGCTCCTCGGTGACTTGAAGCGTGAGGGCATTCCCGAAGATGAAGCCCGCGCCTACAGTGAAGCCCTCCGTCAAGGCAATATTTTGGTCATCGTCCAAGCCGGACTCCGTGCCCCAGACGCCCTCGCCATCCTGCGCCAAAACGACTGTGAACCCAACACCGCTAGCCAGCCCTTCCCGGCCCAGCCCACCTGATTTATCCTGGAAAGGTATTTGAGGATCTAGCACGATGGCGGATGCCCTTTCTCCCGTGGTGAGCAACCGGATTTGTCAACACATGAACGATGACCATGCCTCAGCCGTGATCCTTTATGCCCAGGTCTACGGGGGCCTTACAAATGTCGCTGCCGCCCAGATGGTTGCCATTGACCCGACCGGGATGGACCTCTCCGCGCAGGTCGATGGGACGGCAGTACCTGTCCGCATTGACTTTGACCACGCGCTCCAGGACTCTGAGGACGCGCACCAGACCCTCATTGCCATGGTCAGACAGGCCCGTACCGCTAACCCAAGGAGTTAAGCATGGCCCATATCCTGCACCTAGACAGTAGCCCACGGGGTGAACGGTCTATCTCTCGCCGCCTCTCCCATGATTTCATCCAGGCTTGGCAAGCGGTCCATCCCGAAGACACCGTGACCTACCGTGACCTCGGACACCAACCCGTCCCCCACGTGGATGAACCCTGGATTGCCGCCACCTACAGTCCCCCTGAAACCCTGAGTCCTGAACTCAAAACTGTCATCCAGGCAAGCGATGTCCTATTAGATGAGTTTTTGGCGGCGGACTACTACGTGTGTGGGGTACCGATGTACAACTTCAACGTCCCCTCTACTTTCAAAGCCTATATTGACCAGATTGTGCGCGTAAATCGGACGTTTGCTGTCACTGATACTGGGCTAAAGGGTTTGGTTGAAGAGGGGAAAAAGATGCTGGTCCTGACGGCACGGGGCGGGGTTTACGCCCCCGGCTCACCTGCGGCGAGTGTGGACTTCCAGGAACCATTTCTGCGGGCCATTTTTGGTTTTATCGGGGTTACGGATATCACGTTTATTCACGCTGAGAATTTAAATATGGGGGATGATGCCCGTACGGCTGCCCTGGCGGAAGCACAGGCGGCAATTCAAATGGCTGTGGCTCATTGGTAGTTAGTTCATCAAAAAATGTGCCCCCTCGGGTTAAGGGGGCAAGGCCCGCTAATTCAGGTTAAAAACTAGCGCATTAGTCTTCTTTGTTCCCATCCACAACCTTCTCACCGCCGGTCGGGGCCGGGGGATTTTCTTGGCACTGTAGGTCTACTCCCCAAAGTCTCCGGGCCCAGGCGTTACGTTTTGGGGCCGGGGGTTGGTGTAGAATCGGCCTTACTCAGTAACCGTACCTGAGTCCGCCCTCGCGGGTCGTATTCCCTTCACAACAAGTCCATAAACTGGTCGTACCAACTCCGAAAAGCCACCCAGCCCAGCCCAGCGATGACCAGACTCCCGACCCAAGCTGCACCAATTTGGTTGAGGTCTGTTTCACCCTTGAGGGCCAATTTGCGGATGCTCTCGATGATGGGCGAGAGGGGATTGAGGGCCAAGAAAGGTTGGACTAGGGGCGGGACAATCTCGGCTGGATAGAAGACCGGGCTACTGATGAGCAGGATGAAGGTAACTAATTCATAGAGATAGGGCAGGTCCCGGAAGAAGACATAAAGACCACTCAGAATATAGCTGACCCCAGTGGTAACAATCACTAAGGCCAGCACTGGCAACAACAATAACAAGACATGGAAAGGATTCCCCGAAACCCAGAGGGTGATGATTGCCAGTAACGGGAAAGCCCCGACCATGAACTGAAAGACATTTGCCATCACCATTGAGAGGGGCAAGACCCCAATGGGCAGCCGGATCTTGTTGAGTAAAGTCCCGTTACGGACCACACTGGGCAACGCTTGGGCCGTCGTGCTGTTGAAGAAACTAATTACCACCAGCCCCGTGAAGGCCGCCAGGACATAATTCACCACGGAGTTGTCGTAGTAGGCGGCAAAGGTCGTCCCAAAAACCGCCGTATACACCCCGGTCATAATCACCGGATTGAGCAAGGACCAGTAGACCCCCAGCAAAGACCCCCGGTAGCGCACCTTGAGGTTACGCGCCGTCAGCACATAGAGCAGTTCGAGGAAGCGTTGGGTTTTGGGGATCAAGGCCGGGGCGATGGTCATGCTTTTTTGGTTTCGCTGACGGGAATATGGTAGCCTTCCACATCGCTCAGATGACAGGTACTCACAATTTCCTGGAGGTAGGACCAATTGAAACGGGCTTCATGGACGTACTCAGGCCAGTGCGCTTTGATGGCGGCATGGGCAGCGGGTAGGTGGTAGTAAGGAATTGCTGTCGAGAGGTGGTGAGGGATGTGGACCCCGATCCGGTAGGCGACCAACTCCACCCACCAAGGATATTCACAGTGGACCGTGCCAAAAAGTTGCGCCTTAACCGGGTTCCATTGCGCCGCCGGATAATACGGAATCTCGGGGTGGTTGTGGTGGACCAGGGTAAACGTACTCAACCAGAAATGAAACACCAGCCAGGGCATGACCCAGAAGCTCACCAACCCCCACAGCCCCGTGAAGTAAATCAAGGCCGGGAAAAAGCTCAGCGCGAACACCCCGACCACACCCAGGGAAAACCGCGCTTCCGGCCACTCCTGGGGGCGGAATTTCCGGGGATCATAGTGAAACAAAAAGAGGTGGATGACCGAGGCGAACCACCAACCGTAGGCATGGACATGGCGGTAAAAGAACTGGTCAAACCAGGGCATCTGTTGGTAGTCCTGCGGGGTAATGGTACGCCAACTGTTGTCGCGCTCCTGGTGATTAGTCCAGGCATGGTGACGGTTGTGCATGATCCGCCAGCAGTGAAAGGGGTATAACGTCGGCAACAACAAGAAGTGCCCCAGGGTATCGTTGAGCCATTTAGACGACGAGAACGAACGGTGTCCACAGTCGTGGGCCAAGACGAAATTCCCCCACAATACCGTCCCAATCCAGACCCAAAGCACCGGGGCTAGCCACCACGGGACCACCGCCAAAAGTGCATAGGAAGTCGCCAGAATGACTAAGTGCAGAGCCACCGCCCGCAGACCCCGTGACACATCCTTCTCAAAACAGGCCCGTGGGATTGTCGCGAGGACATCCTTATAGGTAATCGTCTCCAAGTTTTCCAAAAGCACACGATTTTTTGACCGGATCACCGGGTCTGCTGCAAAATTCACCACGTTACTCCTCCCAAAGGCAACCCTGTTCAGCCAAGGCCAAAGGTTACTAATTGTAAAGTTCCTAAGCCCTCAGAATTCTAACAGGCGCGGTGTAATTAGCGTATGGATTCTGGATTCTCTCCATCATTCCTGGGTCAGCACTGCCGTCGTTACCAACACTAAAGCCTCGGGATGGTCAGACTCCGCAGGCGGGACAATTTGCCAGAACTGGGGTAGGTAATGGGACCAGTTTTCGAGGATGGCGCGAGCGCGGTCACTGTCGGTGGTCCGGTAATGGGCTTGAATCAGCGACTTGAGCGCACCTTCACCCCCAGTCGGGACGCGTTGGAGCCGTTTTTTGCCGTCGGAATTAAATTTGGCGGTGAGGGTCTGGTCCTCATCCAAGACGTAGGCCAGTCCCCCGGTCATCCCCGCCCCAAAGTTACGGCCCACACTGCCGAGCACCACCACTACGCCCCCGGTCATGTATTCACAACAGTGGTCCCCGGCCCCCTCAATCACCGCCTGCGCCTGGGAGTTGCGGACAGCGAACCGTTCCCCGGCCCGACCTGCGGCATAGAGCACCCCCCCAGTAGCCCCATAGAGACAGGTATTACCGACGATGGCCTGCTGCGCTGCCTCAAACGGGGACCCCCGGAATGGACGAATCACAATCTCGCCCCCGCTCATGCCCTTGCCCACATAATCGTTAGCGTCGCCCTCCAGACTCAAGCGCATATTCTGGACAATAAAAGCCCCGAAGCTCTGACCCGCATAGCCCACAAAGTCCAGGACCAATTGACCACGGAACCCCCGGTTCCCATAGAGACGGGCAATCGCCCCCCCGATCCTGGCTCCCACGCTCCGGTCAGTGTTACTGAGTGGGTAGTGTTTGTGGACTGTGCCGTGGGTCCTCAGGGCGGCTTGAATGGTAGGTTCTGCTAAAATCTCATCGTCAAGGACAGGACCGTTGCCATGGGCTACTTTCGGCGGAACAAGCCAAGCACGGCTATCCACGATAGGCAAGGTCAACAGACAATCTAGATTTAAGGGCGCACCCTTAAACAAAGCGACTTCTGAACGTGCCCTGAGCAAGTCCACCCGGCCCAAGATATCCTGGAGGGACCGATAGCCCAACTGAGCCAGGGTATAGCGGACCTCCTCAGCAATGAGCACAAAGAATTCCACCACCGCCGCCGGGGTACCGGGGAAGCGTTTACGTAAATTCTCTTTTTGGCTAGTAATCCCCACCGGGCAATTATTGGTATGACAGACTCGCGCCATGATACAGCCCTCAGCAATTAGGGCAATCGAGCCGAACCCGTACTCATTCGCCCCCAACAAGGCCGCCATGACCACTTCCCAACCCGCCTTAAGCCCGCCATCAACCCGGAGCAGCACCCGGTCACGTAAGCCATTGGCAAGCAGGACTTGATGGACTTCCGCAAGTCCCAACTCCCAGGGCAACCCGGCGTGTTTGATGGAACTCAAGGGCGAGGCCCCGGTCCCGCCATCGTGCCCAGAGACCTGGATAATGTCAGCGTTAGCCTTGGCAACTCCAGCGGCAATCGTCCCGATGCCCACTTCAGCCACCAGCTTGACGGAGACTTTGGCTTGGGGGTTAACCTGATGTAAGTCAAAGATTAATTGCGCCAAGTCTTCAATTGAATAAATATCATGATGGGGCGGCGGTGAAATTAGAGAAACACCGGGCTTAGAACGCCTGAGTTCAGCGATGTACTCCGAGACCTTATGACCGGGCAACTGACCGCCCTCCCCCGGTTTTGCACCTTGGGCAATCTTGATCTCCAGTTGGTCGGCAGTCACCAGATACTCCGGGGTTACACCAAACCGACCCGAGGCCACCTGCCGGATACTGGAGGCAGCGCGGTCGCCTATCTGCAAGCCCTTGAGACCGGGGAAGAGTCCACTGGTCCCCTCCGGGGTGATATCAGGAATAGGGTGATAGCGCAACGGGTCCTCCCCGCCCTCCCCGGAATTAGATTTACCGCCGAGCCGGTTCATGGCGATGGCGAGGACCTCGTGGGCCTCCTTGGATAAAGCTCCCAGAGACATCCCGCCAGTACAGAAGCGTTGGACAATTTCGGCGACAGGTTCGACTTCTGCCAGAGGAATGGGTTCGCGGTCTGAGGTGAAGGTAAGTAGGTCACGGAGCGCGGCGGGTGGACGGTCGCGGATCAAGGTCTGGTATTCGGCAAACGCGTTTTGACGTTGTTCAGGGTCTGTTACTTTTTTATTCAGCCCAATCGCCGTGTGTAGAGCACGGACAATCAGGGGGTTATTGCCGTGATATTCTCCATCTTGACGATAGGTAATCAAGCCGTAGTTGACCCGCTTGGCCAGGGGATAGGCCCGTAGGTGGAATTGGAGGACTTCTTGGCTGATCTGGTCTAGCTCTAGACCGCCAATCCGAGAAGTCGTCCCCTCAAAACAACGGCTAATCACATTGGGACCCAAGCCCACACATTCAAAAATCTGAGCCCCGATATAACTCTCTAACAGGGAAATTCCCATCTTAGAAAGAACCTTAAGCAGGCCGCTCTCCACCGCTTTTTTGTAATTTAACTGGGCCTTCTCAAGCGTCAATCCCACAAAGTCCGCTAGCTGCTGGGCCTTAGCTTCAGGAATCGGGACGGGTCCGTTGGCTTGCTCCAGGAACATCCGGGTCTTATCGCTGTGGTACCAGTGCCGGACCAGTTCCAAGGCTAGATAGGGACAGATGGCCTGGGCACCATAACCCAACAAACAGGCAAAGTGGTGGGTACTCCAGCACTGCGCCGTCTCGACGATGAGCGAACAATCCAAGCGCAAGCCTTGACGAATCAAATGATGGTGGACCGCTCCCACCGCAAGTAAAGCGGGGATCGTCGCTTGTTCTTGGGTCAATCCCCGGTCACTGAGGACTAGGAGGGATCGTCCCGCCCGCACCGCTTCTGCCGCTTCTGTGCAAATTTGGGTAAGTCGGGTTTCTAGGGACTCGCGCTCGTGGGCAAACCGCAAGTCAAGACGGGCACTGGCAAATACCCCGCCCCAGGCTTCTAGGTGGGCCAACTCCCCCTCGTTGAGGATTGGGCTATATAGATGTAGCGTCTCAGCGGCTGCCGGGGTCGGGTTCAGTCCGTTGTGGCGACGGCCCAAGTGGACATCGAGCCCCATCACCAATTTCTCGCGCAAAGGATCAATGGCGGGATTCGTTACCTGGGCGAACCGCTGCTTGAAATAGTCGTAGAGGATGTGGGGTTGATGAGATAAAACTGGCGGCGGGGTGTCGTCGCCCATGCTAAAAATCGGCTCTTGACCCTGTTGGGCCATCGGTTCCACGATATTCTCCACATCCTCACTGCCATAGCCCGCCGCGACTTGACGAGCCAACAATCCATCTCCTGTCCAGCGCACACTGTCCGCGAAAGGCTGGGGCGGCAAGCTCCGACGGTACTGCCGTAACCACTCGCCATAGGGGTATTGACGGGCGACGGCTTGTTTAATTTGCCAATTGGTCTGAATCTCGCCCGTGGCTAGGTTGACACAGAGCATCTGCCCTGGTCCCAGGCGGCCTTTCTCGACCACATCTTCCGGCAGCACGGCGACAGTCCCAGTCTCGGAACCCACCACGACGGAGCCATCCTTGAGGACCAGATAACGAGCGGGGCGCAAGCCATTGCGGTCCAACAACGCCCCCACGGTATGCCCGTCGCTGTAGGCAATCAGGGCCGGACCATCCCAGGGTTCCTGCAACGCACTGTAGTATTCATAGAAATCCGCCACCTCCGGGTCAGCCAATTCCGGTTGGTTACGGTAGGCTTCGGGGATGAGTTGCATCAAGCCCGCCTCCGCTGACTGACCCGAGCGCACCAAAAGTTCTAGGGCATTATCCAGACTCGCGGAGTCCGATCCACCAGGGAAAATGACCGGGTGTAATTCAGCTTCGCGCCCCTGCCAGATTGGATGTTTGAGTCCCGGTTCACGGGCTTTCATCCAATTGCGGTTGCCTAGCAGTGTATTGATCTCGCCGTTGTGTCCCAACAGACGCAGAGGTTGGGCTAGGGGCCAGCGCGGGAGGGTATTGGTACTGAAGCGGCGGTGGTAGACCGCCCACTGGGTTTCAAAAAGCGGATTCATCAGGTCTGGGTAAAACTCGCCCAGAGCCTGGGAACGGACCATACCTTTGTAGACGATGGTGCGGCTCGAAAGTGAGGCGACATAGAAGTGGTCATAGTCCGGGTGGCCCTGCAACTGGTGGCGCATCTGCTTGCGGACCAAAAGTAAGCGGCGGTCAATCTCGTCAGTAGCCCAGTCCAGGGGCGCAAGTAAAATAACCTGCTCAAGCTGAGGACACGTACGCAAAGCCTGTTGGCCCAGGACTTCTGGCCGTGTTGGGACTACCCGCCACCCCAGCACCGTAAAACCTTCTTGGTGACAAACCTCAGTCACAATCCGGCGGCAGTCCGTCGCCTCAACTTGCGGTAAGAACAAAAACCCCACCGCCATGCCCGACTGCCAAGGAAAACCCACTGCTGCCAACAATCGCCAGGGAATTGCTGTCAAAATGCCTGCCCCATCGCCACTGAGCCCATCCGCCCCACAACCACCGCGATGTTCCACGCAAGTTAAGGCCCCGAGGGTTTCGGCAATGACTTGATGGCTGGGCTGGGGACGGTAGACAAAACCTACACCGCAGCTATCGTGTTCATCCAGCCAAGGCGCGAAAGGGAAGGACATAGTGTTCTCTAGAGTTTAAGGACGCACCCCAGAATATCTGTACGTACAGATAGCTAGGGTTTTGAGTCTCTCAATGATAACGCCCTAGTCAGTCATGAACCAGGAGCTTCTGGATTTTCTGAGTCCACCGGTTGTGAAATAAGAAAGGCCCGACTTAATCCCCCCACGCTCTTGCTGCGCGCATCGGGCCTGCCACTTCTTCTGGAGCTAGTATATACCCAAAAGTTCAATAGTTACCGTTTGAACGGTACATCAACCCATTGCGACATAGCCCCCGTCGCGTCCGTCGCGTCCATCGCGCCCATCTCCGGCTCCCTCAGAACGACGGAAGGAACCCGTTGTCCGCCGACGTAGTTTTTTGACATACTCACGGTTACGCTGTTGCTTTTCTTTACGCAGGTCACGCTTTTTAGCCACAAGACCCCCTGCGGACAGGCACCGTGGACTGGATTAGCACAGATGTCATCAAAACGGTTCTCCTGAATGGATAAAGCCACGGACAGTGCAGGGCCTACCTTGATTTTACTTTGATCCCTGGTCGGGAATCCGGCTGAGCGAGAAATTTTATTTTCCTGGGTTCACCCAGACCGTAATATAGTATAACTAAAGCAACACTCCGCAACATTATTCTCAGCCATGCGAATTGCTGCGGGTCCCGTCCGTAATTAGGTTTTGTCAGCCATGAGGAACACATCTTTGCTGAAGCAACTCCCTATCCTAACCCTGGGGATGTGTGCGGTTATGTTAGTTGGTTGTAGTTCAGACAAGACCATTGGGGCCTCGGCTGACCGTCAATACGACAAGCCCGCCGGTTGTCCCCAGCCGCCCAGCGACGCCCGGGGGGTCCTGACCCTGAGTCCTGGGACCGTCAAAAAAGCCACGAATGTCTGCTTTGAGCCGGTCACTGCCTCCTACGGCGGCAAACCCGCCAAAATCATCTGGGGCAGCACTTCGCCCTTGGGTCCTTTCACCGCCGAACTGACTAATCAGGACGGCAGCCCTGCCTTGGTTGCGGTGCGTGGTCGGACGGGGACACAGATGACCCTCCAACAGGGGAGCGCGCGGATTGCGGTCAACTTCAACGTCAACGCCATGGATGTAAAGAGTGAAGTCAAGACTGCTGACATCAGTACCTCCACCAACTTCAAGGGCTCCGTCACGATCCCGCCTTTGCGTGGCTTGAACTACCTGGATTCACGGGGCCGGGGTTCTGATGTCGGCTACGACGAGGCTCTGGGTCTCTACGCCTCCGAGGGCGAGTACGCTGAGGAAGCGACTAAGGAATCAGCAGAACGCGAAGTGGAAGATGGTGAATTAGAGTTACAGGTTCAGACCGTAGATGTCCAGACCGGGACTGTGGCAGGGAATTTCATCAGCAAACAACCAACGGGCCTTGCCGCACTCAAGGGTGAATTGGAAATCAAGGGCCGTTTCATCGGCACTTTCCAGTAGGTCCAATTAGATAGTTGTTGGGGGGTCAAGCGACCCCCCTTTTTTATTTAGAAGTTGAAGCCCGCGCCGAGAATCAGGTTCACCGTGGTGCTATTGGCGGTGAAGAAACCGAAATTGACCTGACCGAAGGCGGTGATGGCCTCATTGATGCGGATATCAGCTCCGCCCGTCGCCAAAAAAGCTCCGGTATTGCTCCCCGTCCCCACGACCCCGCCAGCCCCTAGAAAGGGAACAACGACTCGGCTCTGACCGGCCTGGATAAAGTCCACGGTCCCGGCTAGAACGAACTGGGAATCAGTGCCCAGCAGGACTGAAGGCCGGAAGGAAACTTCAAAGGCGGAGGCATTGACGATACGGAATTTGCTGACAATCGCCCCGACCGTGGAGTTACCCAAGGGATTAGTACCCTGTCCTCCCAAACCAACCCCGAGTCCAGCCCCGATGTAGTTAATCCCAGGACGTTCAGCAGCGGCCTCACTAGGCGTCGGTAGGGTCGGGTCGGTCGTTGAGGTCTGAGCAATTAGATCCTTGGCTACACCTTTTGGGGCTTCCGGCTGAGCCTGGACATCCATCGTCAGTAAACCGAGAACTAGAGCTGCACCAATAGACCAAGAGAACCCAGCTAGTTTCATTTCAGCTCCTCATGCGATAAGACAGTACACGCGTTTGTTAGGTCATTCCAAAATTGACCCTAGCTAAGATACTAAATCTTTACACTTAGTCCTGTCGTATAGCGGAAGGTAGAGAATTTCGCCTAGGTATTGGTTAGGACTTGAACTGTCCCGAGGGTAGTTCCTCCCGCTAGATACCTGCCATCTTGGGAAAAACTCAAGGATGTGACGGCCTGTCGGATCGGGGAGGCCAGACTGTTGAGCCGTTGCCGAGAAGTCACTACATCCCAGAGATGGACCCCGGCCCCCCATTGACCGGGTAGCCCGCCACAGGCTACCCCCAATAGGTAACCAGCGGGATGGAAGGCCATCGCCGTCACTGGGGCAAGTGGCTGCTGGTTCTGGGCAATGAGCCGGTTCTCGCGGGCTTGCCAGAGTTGGACGGAGCCATCGGCAGTCCCTAGGGCGATTTGCTGGTTATCGGGGTGGACGGTTACCGCCGGGACACTCCGTCCGATATTGAGGCTGAGCAGGGAATGTTCCTGACCCACTTGCCAAAGCCGCACCGTCCCGTCACGACTCCCACTGAGTAGGGTCCCGTCTAGTGCGAAGGCCAAGGCCGTCACTGCTCCCCGGTGCCCCCGAAACGTCCAGTAACAACTGCCGTCATTGAGGGCAATGAGTTTAATCACCGGACGGCCTGCTCCGCCGCGCGCTCCGCCCTCCTCCGAGCCAATCGCCAGGAAGACCCCATCAGGGCTGAAGGCTAGGGCTTGACTCTGACTGGCAAGACGCGACAGGGCATGGTAAATCCGACGAGCTGCAACGTCCCACAGCGAGACCTGTCCCTGGATACTCGCGGTATAGAGAGCCTGCCCATCGGGGCTAAAACATACCGACAGCCGCTCCGAACCATCGGTCGCCAGTGCCCCCTGGCGTTGCCCGGACTCTAGGTCCCACAATAAGAAACCATCTTGAGCCGCACCAGCTAACAAATCCCCGCCCGGTTGGAAAGCCAACGCCGTGACTGGGGTAGTGAGTCCGGTTAAGCTCTGGACAACACGGGGTCTGAGCCAGATTGGGACACTCAGGGCTTTACGGACGGCGAATTCCGGGGGTTGGAGTAGTTTCAAAAATTCGGTCACGGTGGCGGGGCGTTCCTCGACTCTGAGGGCCATCCCGGTGAGGACGGCTTTTTTACAGTGGGGACTAAGCTCAGGACTCAGGTCTACTAACTCATTCCCGAACAAACGGTCCATGGAACCCACGGGAATCTGGGCACTGAGCAAATAATAGGCCGTGGCTGCTAGAGCATAGATATCCGTAAAACTCCCCCGCCGTGCTTGTAGGGCATACTGCTCCGGCGGCGCAAAACCATTGGTCACAATCTGGGTCTGGCGTTGGGTGGTGCCCTCCACAAATTCACGGGCCGCGCCGAAATCAATCAAGACCGCTCGGTCTTCGTGGGTGAGGATGATATTGCCCGGTTTGATATCTCGGTGCAACAAACCCCGGCTGTGGACCTGTTCTAGGGCTGAGCCGACCTGTTGGAGATAGATGATGACCCGTGCTTCGACCAGGGGACCCATTTGGAGGACTGTATCCTCCAAGGTCTGACCGCGCAAATAATCCATGACCATATAGGCCGTGTTGTTCTCCTCAAAACTGTCAAAGACCGAGACGATATGCGGGTGTGCAAACTGGGCGAGTTGGCTCGCCTCCGTCAGGAACTCACGCAACATCTGTTGGACGACCTCACCCTTCAAGGTGGGCGGAGGAATCATGTGTGTGCCGTGACGACTGGAGCCCTGGGGAAAGAATTCCTTGAGGGCCACCGCTCGCCCCAAGTTCAAGTCTGTGCCCTGGTAGGTAATTCCGAAGCCCCCCTCTCCGAGGACTCGCCCGAGGAGGTAACGGCCCTGGCGCAGGGTAGTTCCTTTCGACAAGATATGCAGGGCAATTAGGGCACCACCGCAAGCGACACAGTGGATGGTTCCAGGGGGATTTGCTTGGGCACAGAAGCTACACAGTTCACTCACTAGCACACCGCGTACTCACTCTTCTATAGTTGCCATCGGTGGGGGTATTCTTGACATCCTTAGCTAATCTCTTAACTGCAATTCTTGCCTCGTGTATGACAAAAAA
This sequence comes from Candidatus Cyanaurora vandensis, assembly GCF_013285555.1. Lineage (GTDB taxonomy): Bacteria > Cyanobacteriota > Cyanobacteriia > Gloeobacterales > Anthocerotibacteraceae > Cyanaurora > Cyanaurora vandensis. The sequence goes on from NZ_JAAXLT010000199.1 coordinate 19,099, forward strand.
CCTAGGGCAAGCGTTCCATACTCCTTTCGGTCAATCAAACATCAATCAAGAATAGCGTGCAACGGTTGAGGGTCTTGCTCTGAATAACACATAGCTGAAACCATGACCCCTGTATTTTCTTGGCGGAGCAGCTACTGTACTGTCAATACAACCGCAGATTGATCTTCGCTCTCCCGCCCGGTCATAAATATGGTTCTGCCCAAACTGATATTATGTCCAAAGCCTGAAGGTGTTCACCCCCTTTTGGTTTTGTTCTCCACGTTTCTTGAGTTTCGTTCTGTGGATCAACAGGACGAATATAGTCGTCAGCTAGCAACCTAGCGATAGAGTACCGTCATTACAGGCATTTATTCAGAAGTACTTGTACTATCGGCTTCGGAAAATCCTACGACAATTATTGAATCTTGACGGTCGCGGTTATTCTGATTGGACCTTGCTCATTGAATGTTCAGAAAAGTCAGTTAAGGCGAGTCTAAGTCTATCAGAGTCGTATAGATATTTGCTCGCTCTTAAAATATACCGCGAAGTATGCGGTGCCAGTGGTATCAGGGGCATAGAGCGTACAGCTCCTGACGATAAGCAATATCAGCAGATGCAAGTGTGCTAAAACCAGCGAGTCTCTCTTTTACGGGAGGAGAAGATCAACCTTGTTCCTGTCCATGGCTATTCTCGCAATGTACAGGCGATAAAACTCGCCTTGTTAGTATCCATTTCACAACTTGCCGTAACAGTGGTCGAGCCAGTCCAGTGCCCCCGCTAGGTCCTGGAATTTACCTTCAATCTGGGCTTCGAGGGCTTGGGCAAGGATTAGTTTGAACTGGGGGCTGGGTGAGAGGCTCCTTTCAATCAGGTGACGGCCCATCAAGAGGGGTTGGAGGGGTTGGTTGTGGACGGCGAGGTGTTCGGCTTGAGCCAAGAGCCATTCCCCGCCTGGGTCCTGGTAACTCAAGGCTTCGGGAGTGGTCCGCCCAAAGTGGTCGGCGCGGGCACAGAGGACTAGCTCTTGAATCGTGGTGTAGGGCGCGAGACGATTAGCGAGACGACGAACCGCGCTGGGGCCAGCCTGTTGGTGCCAGAGCATATGGGGGTGGAGGTGGTTAAGGACCAAGCGCACTACGGCTTCCGTCAAGTCGCGGTTCTCCGTGATGCGTTTGAGCAGGTTACGGCTGGGTTGCTCCCCGGCGACATCGTGGCCCCGTGACCGCCAGTGTCCGTCCTCAAATTGGGTGGTCGGGGGTTTACCTAAGTCATGACACAAGGCCCCGTACATCACCCGTTGGCGGACCTCGGGGGGCGCGGTGTGGGTGAGACGGGCGGCTTGATCTACCACCATGCAAGTGTGGACCCAGACATTCCCCTCGGGGTGCCACTGGGGGTCCTGGGGTACCCCGACGAGAGCCGCGAGTTCAGGGAAGTAGGCGAGCCAACCCACCCGCCGTAACATCTCTAGCCCCAAGCTGGGGTAGAGAGCCTTAGTCAGCAACTTATTGAATTCCTCTTCAATCCGTTCCCGCGAGAGGAATTCCGGGGTCAAGGTACGACAGAGTTGTTCGGTTTCGGGGGCCATGCGGAGGTTAAAACGGGCCATGAACTGGGCTCCCCGCAGGACGCGGAGCGCGTCCTCAGCAAAGGCGGAGCTGACGTGTTTGAGTAACCGTTGGTCCAAGTGGGCGCGGCCTTGATAGGGGTCGAACCATTCCTTTGTTCCTAAGTGCAGACCCATACTATTGATAGTGAAATCGCGGCGGGCGGCGGCTTCCGGGAAGGACATCTCCGGGTCGCCCACCACTGCAAAATCCTGATGGCGGGGTCCCTGTTGACTCTCACGACGGGGCACCGCTACATCGAGGGCCAGTCCTGGTTGGTCCGGCAAGCTCAGTTTGAACACCCCAAAGGACTTGCCCACTTCTAAAAAATTTAACCGTCGCTGACGGGCAAAGTCCTGGAGGGCGGTACGTAATCCTTCGGTGGGGAAGCGGTATATTTCTAGGTCCAAGTCCTTGAGGGGAGCTTGAGACCCGTGGATCTCAGTGATAGCCAAATCCCGCACATAGCCCCCCACCGCCACAACTTGAGCCCCAGTCCGGTGCGACTCTAAGAAGTTGGTCAGGTCTTGGGCATAACTTAGCAACATGAATAGAGCACAGGCGACTCCTCTACTCTAAGAGAATCTCTAGTTTGGCTGCGCTAGACCGTTAGGGCTACTCTCCTACCCACAGGGGAATTTGCTGTTCGGGTAGGGGCGGGATAGTTACTTGATGGACGCGGCATTCAGCGCGACGGGGCGTCTGGGTGTCGTCGTAGGTGTACTTGATTTTGCCAGTCAAGCAGATTTGAGTACCCAGGGGCAGCTGACTGAGTTGGTCTTGATAGATGCGGTCGCTGAAACGGCGACAGATGTAGAGGATACCGTCTTGGCCCTGGATGTGGACACTGTTGCGGCGTTCATCGAGGTCCTGTTCACGGCGTGTCAAGATCCCGACGAGGCGAACTTCTTGCCACTCGGGGGCTTCAGGGAAGTAGAAGAGTTCGCGGTTCTCCTGGTTCAAGACGGCGGCGGGGGTGCGTTGGTTGCCCTGGGCGATGGTTAGCTCTAGGGTATTCAGGTCACTCACCTCGGGACGCAGCAGCCGGACTAACTGATTGAGGGCACGGCGGGCACGGGGGGGCAGGAGGTGCTGGAGGGCTTCTTTATCGGTCGGTTGACCCATACCTAGGGTCTGGAAGACTTCGCCCACGCGCTCAATCAAGCCGAGATACTGGGGTTCCTCGGGTTCGCCAAGCTGGGGCTGGTAATAATCGAGATGCAGACAACGCATTTCGACACTCATCCCGCCCGCCTGGAGAGCCGTCAGGTCATAGGTAGGGATAAAACTCAGGTCCCGGAGTTTAGCGACCTCCGTCAGTAGCTCAATGACCGCTTGGACGACTCGCACCAAGACATCTACGGAAACGCCTTCACGGTCCTGGCGGGTGAAGGTTAGGAGGAGACGGGCTTCCTCGGGCTGAGTGGGCCGGTAGGTATCGAGAACCGCGAGTTCTAGCCGTTGCAGACGGGCCTTGATGGGCAAGGAGATTTCGTCGGATTCCAAAAAAAACTGAGTCTGACGTAGGACCTCACTCAGCAGATCCTGGGGGACGGGCTGCCCGGTGGCGAAGGACTCCAGGCATTCTTGCACTTGTCCTAGCGTTAATTCGGCGGGGTCCATGCCCTAAACATCAGGTTCGATGGTGCTGGTCAGGCCGTGGCTTTTAAGTTGTTCACAATAGAATTCAGCGTGTTCCTGAGCACAGACAATCACCACAGCAACCCCGGCGGTATGGGCTTCCATCATGATCCCGACGGCCTGAGGAGGCTGGAGACGGGGGATGGTCATCAACAGAGCCTCGACGACGTGTTCCATTGAGTTGTGAGTGTCGTTGTGGAGGAGAACTTTGTACTGGGGAGTGAGCTTCTTCTGGACCTCGGACTTGGGCTTCTCCAGGATTTCCGTCGTCATTGCTTCAACCTTTCGCGGACGGTCATAGTCTATCGTTTCGTATCTTAACATTTGTCCAAGGTGATGTTCTCCCGCCGTTAGCCTCAGCTGCTCATGGTAGGACGTACCAGGACCCCTGCCGATATCGTGCCGGACTAGGTGAGGTATCAACATAGAAAAATCCTCCATCGCCCATATTCACACCCAGAAGCACCTATATATGGCGTCCGCCGGGCTCAATATCCAGTGTTTAGACCCCGCGTTTATAACTGTCTTACGGTGTGAGCAACTTCATTAGTACTGCCAAGGATTTTTGTCTAGCTGGACTCATCAGTCGGCTGCCGCAATCACTTTACCCTGTTCGCTCGTGGCAAAGGCGACAAAAGCCTTCGCTGCGTCCGTGGCGTTGGGACCATAGACGTAGTAAAGGGTAGTGATGAGGGGGTAGTTGGGGGAGCCGGGTAACGTGCCATCTACGGCTAGGGCACTGATGGTGGTCTGTTTCCGTGTCTCGCTGTAGTTGGCGTAACCGATACCGTTGGTACCCAACTTCTGGAGCAGCTCAGTGGTGACATCTTTGGGCATGGTTGTCCAGTTGGCCCCACTTCCGAACTCCGCACCGCCGAGGACTGCATCACGGAACTGTTGATAGGTCCCGCTACTGGGATTGCGGTTGACTACCCGTAGGGGTAGGGCGGTACCGCCCACCTGAGACCAGTTATTGACTTTACCCAAGAAAATATCGCGCAGTTGGTCGGTGGTCAAACCCTGATTGAAGGGATTGGCGCGGCCCACCAGGATGGCAATGGCATCATTTTTGACAGGAACGGCGGTGAGACCCTGGGCTGATTCTTCAGCCTTGAGGGGCCGGGAGGAAGCAGCCACGTCTACTTGACCGGCGAGGAGAGCCTTGAGTCCATTGGAGCTACCGTTGGCCTGACCGCTGTACTGGACGCCGCTATAACGAGCAACAAAGGCTTGGCCTAACAATTTATTGAAACGCGCAAGGCTGGTGGAGCCATCCAAGCGCACTGTACTCCCAGCCGCGAGACTGTCGGGCAAGGTGAGGTTGGTGGGAGCCGGAGCGGAAGCTGTACCGGGCGTTGTAGTCGTACCGCCCATCGTGGGCACCGTCAGGTTGCCGCCTGATTGAGCGTAGAAATAATAGCCCGCTCCACCGAGGAGCAGAACTAGCAAAATATAGACAATCGGTGGCGGTCCGCCTCTAGACTGGCTCATCGGTTATCGCTCCGGGGGTAGGGCTTTGGGTGGCTCGAGTTGGGCGAGACGACGGTTAATCTCGTCGTCTAGGGTCATCCGCTGGAGGTCAGCTTCGGTCTTCTCGGCGGGGTTTTCAGAGAGTTCGTTGAAGGCCGCCACCTTCAGGTTTTTACGTTGGACAGCGTTTTTGGCTTCTTCAAATTGGGAGCGGGCCGAGTCAATACTGTAATCGCTGTTGACCTTGGACATCTGGGCTAGGGCCTCGTTAATCTCGGTCATGTCCTTCATGTTTTGCAGGTCGGTTTTGTAGGTTTCGAGCTTCATGCGTTCACGGTTCAATTTTTCTTTGGCCATGGTGACGAATTGCTCCGCCTGTTTGACCTGTTCTTCGAGTTGGGGGAGGACTTGCTCGACTTGGAGTAAGCGGCTCACGGCGAGTCGGGCGGCGTCCTCGTTACCGTTACGCTGGGCGGTTTTGGCCTGGGACTCGTAGAGGTTGTATTCTTTGACTTTCTCTTGGTACTTCTGCTGGGCACGCTGGTAGGCCGCGACCTGGGTGGCGACCGCCTGGGTCAAGCCTTGGACCGATTCTTGCATCGTCCGCAGGGATTCCTCAGCCACTGAAACTGCCACTTTGCCGCCCTCTTCCACGGGCATTCCCCAGAGCCAGTTCCAGCTTCCGACCATGGTTCGTCCCGCTTTTTCACCGAACAGGAAATATATACCTTTCCGAAGCATGGTCTTCTCCATACGTCACTTACTGCTTAGCATACGCCAATCCCAACCTCCCCAATCGCTGAGGCCGCAAACCAGACGCCCTTGGGGTAATAGATTCCCACCACCTGCACTTCCTGTTGGGCCGGGGCATTGGCTAAAAACTCGGCAACGGTGGGCTCTAGGGTGACGAGGGGGACGGCCCCGAGTTCTGGCGTGGCAAAGGTGGACTGAGAACCCGCTACAAAGAGCGTCCCCCGGTAGGACTTGCCTGTCACAACTGCCGGGGTGGGCGAAACCGGGGCCTGTCCATCCGGTGAGTAGGGTCCGCCCTGGAGGATGGCCTGTTGTAGAGCGGGGTAGCGCGGGTCCTGGGAGGTCAGGTTATAAAAAGGCACTACCCCCGCCGGAGCCGTGGGCTCCGTGAGTAAGGCGAATTGCAGGTCCATTACCGGCAGTTCGTGGGGAGACAGACCCCGCTCTACACAGAGGGCCGCCGCGAGTCCCGCCACCTGACCGAGGTTGAGGACCAAGGGTTGTAGACGGGTGGCTCCATTGGCGATATGACTCACCGAGATATTTCTTTCTGTCACCAGTAATCCATCCACGGTGGCGGGGACCAAGGCTCCATAGGGAATTCCGAAGGGGGTACCCGTCCACCGTCCGCCCCAGACCGTCGCCTTACTCGCCACGGGCCAACGATCCCCTGGGTAGTGATGGTCATTGGCGTAGTTCCCAAAGGCAATCCAATCCCGGTCCAAGGCTGCCACCCGTCCCCCCGCCACGGGCAAAATATCAAGCTCCGTCACTGTCTTCAGGCCCACCACCCGGCGGCTCTCTCGGTAATAGGGCTGCTGGGCCAGTCCGCCTGGTAAAAAGGCGGCGGGCTGTAAATCAGGGCCGAATACCTGTTGTAAATAGGTGATGAACTGGCGGGTATGGGCGCGGGCTGCTGCCAGCACGTCTGCCCGTACCCCTGTCACCAAGCGGTCTAAGTCCACGGCGTAATCGTTGCCGTCTTGGGGCCAGTTGACCATATAAAGGTCCGGGGTCAGGGCACCGTAGCTCAACATCCGGGCGGGACTGTGCTGCCGGAAGGTGTTTTGAAATATAGCTGAGGGAACTATTTCAGTCGCCCCACCCGCGCCTTGCAGCAAGGCCACCCAGGTCAGGGCTTGCACGGGATATTTATGATGGAGTTCCCCCAAAACCACCGGGGCACTAGGTTCCTGAAAGATGGCCTGGGTTTCCCAGCCCCAACGGTAGGGCACCCCGCCTAAATGCAACCCATCGCCTAGTTCTGTGGCATCAATGGTGACTTGAGCCGTGATTTCGTAGTCCGTGAAGACCGCTCCTGTCACCCGGTCCCCTTGCCGACGGACCTCAAAAAGTTGTTGTTGGGGCAACCACAATAAGCGGGGCACGAGTTCCTGGACCCAATCGCGGAAAATCCCCTCCCCCACCCTGGGATCGAAGGTAAAAAAGCTCACCCAACTGTGGTGGAGTCCCGTCGTCTGTCGGCGATAAAGTTCCTGGAGGAAAACCCGCCAGAGTCCGGTCTGGAAGCCCATGAGTTCATTGCCATCACAGGCACTCACGCCTTGGGCGGTGAACATCCCCCCGAGCTGACGGTCCTCACCCACCAAAGCCACCCGCACGCCGCGACGGGCACACTGGAGGGCTGCTGCCACCCCCGCTGTCCCGCTGCCAATTACCAGCACCCCCGTCGTGACCTGTTGGCGCACAATCCCTCATAATTAACCCATGCAAATTTTAGTCACTAATGATGATGGGGTCTATGCCCCCGGTATTCGTGCCTTGGCCCATGCCCTCCTCACGGCGGGTCATCAGGTGACGGTGGTTTGTCCCAATCAGGAACGCTCCGCCGCTAGCAGTGCCCTGACCATCAATGACCCCCTGCGCGTCGAACGGGTCCAGGACATTTTTGACCCAGACGTTGCGGTCTGGGCCGTCAGTGGGACCCCGGCGGACAGTGTGAAACTCGGCCTTAACGCGCTCCTCCCGGCTCCCCCCGATGCCGTAGTCTCCGGGATCAACTGGGGACCGAACCTGGGCACGGATGTGTTCTACTCGGGGACAGTCTCAGCGGCGATGGAGGGCTATCTTGAGGGTCTGCCGAGTCTTGCTATCTCTCTCGTCACCCATAATGAGACCCCCGACTTCGCGGCCCCGGCCCGTCTCGTTGCCCAACTAATCGACCATTTACCCCAGTGCCCCCTCGCTGCCCCTTATTTACTTAACGTGAACCTCCCGGCGGTGGCGGAGCTATCTTTGGCGATGGTCCGCTTTACCCGTCTGGGTACTCGCCGTTACCGGGACCTGTTTGAGAAAAGGGTAGACCCACGGGGACGGATTTATTACTGGTTAGCCGGGACCGTCATTGAGGAACCCCCCTCGGACAGCCCGCTGACCGACATCCGCGCCATCACCCAAAAACTCATCCCCATCACTCCCCTCAACTGTGACTTAGGCTGTACCGCGAGTTTGGAAACGATGCAGGCTTCACCGTGGTTAGGGGACCGATCAGAATAAAATACACAAACTCCTCGACACGTTGAAGAAATTGACTAAAGATTTGTTGGTCGGCTTTACTCAATCCATCAAAAGCCAGGAATTCAAGCTGGCTGATGACAGAAATGACAAGCCATTCTGCATCCTGTAATTGCTATATAAGTTTTTGATTACCTTGCAGGAGGGCGATAATATAGCAGTACGGATGGCTGCATCGAGCCTATCATATTGTTCTGGTTTTCCGTCAAGTTTGGACTCTAGGACAATCATGGTTCAATGATAACCCATCGGAGTTTTTTGGAAGTTGTTAACGTTAGACTTGCGTCTGTTTCTAAGAGGCGAAAAGCCGTCCTGAAGGACGGGGCTTTAGACCCATTTTCTTGGTAATCATGGCCCATAGGTGAACGGAAGTTTCTGCCACAGGTTCGCCATCGGTACTGGGGTAAGTTATCGCCTGTAGTTGTATGGGGCTTCCTGTGGGCTTTGGTCTTAATTCTAGCTAGGACGGTGACGGGCGTTGCGGCGGAGGCGGAGGGCTTTGACGCGGCGGAGGGCCATACCCCGGCTCCATGGGTCGAATTCCTCATCGCTAAACTGGGCAAAGCTTATCAAGGGCACGCCCACAGTTCCCGGACGGGGCCAGAAATCGGCAACTTGGGTCAGGGGAGCTTTTTGGTTAAAGGGGCAACAGGTCTGGCAGATATCACAACCCACGACCCAGCCCTCTAGGTCTAGGTCCGGCGGTAACACGGGGTCGGGATTCTCAATCGTGTGATAGGCCAAGCAACGGTTACTGTCCACCACGGCACCGGGTAGAATCGCTCCGGTGGGACAGGCTAGCACACAGCGTTGACAAGTTCCGCAGTGGGCGGTGGTGGGAGGGTCAGCAGTTAGGGGCACGGTGGTCAGTAGCACCCCTAGGAAAACCCAGGACCCAAACTCACGAGTCAAGAGCAGACTGTTCTTCCCAATCCAACCTAGACCCGCCCGTTGTGCCCAGACTTTTTCGTTGAGCGGCCCGGTGTCTACGTACCAACGGTGTTGATGGTCCGGGGCCTGGGTGGTGAGCCAACGGGTCAGGTGTTTTAGTTTGTTGCCCAAGACGCGGTGGTAATCGCGTCCCCGGCTGTAGCACGAAATGTAGGCCGTACCGGGCGGCTGAGGCGAATCGGCAGGAGTTTTGTAATCAAGGGCCACCACCAGCACGGACTGGACCCCAGGCAGGACCCGTTGGATATCATGACGGCGGGGGTCCTCCAGCCAACCCATCGCCCCGTGATAGCCCGCCCCTAGCCACGTAGCTAGGTAATCCTCGCGGTAATCCGCTGTGGCAATGCCTACTTTGGTGAACCCTAGGGCTTGAGCCTGGGCCTTGAGTTCAGTACGCAAACTAGTGGGGTCCACGGGCACGATTTATTCGTGGGATAGTCTATGGTATGCGTTGGGATTTTGGAACTGTGATGTTGACGAAAATTTTCGCTCTGACTTTGGCTCTCGGTTTGTCTGCCCTCCCCCTCTTGGCCCAGCC
>NZ_JAAXLT010000024.1 GCF_013285555.1 Candidatus Cyanaurora vandensis
AAACAGTATTCGGGGATGGGGGCTTGATGGGGCGGTACTTCCAGGTATTGAAGTTATTTTGGGGGGCCTCGCTCCAGGCAGAGTTGGAGTACCGGAGTAACTTTCTAATTGCTTGCTTGACAAGTTTGGGTAATTTGGCGGGGAGTTTATTTGGGTTGTTTTTGTTTTATCGGACGGGCTATCAGTTCGAGGGCTGGTCCTGGGAACAGGCATTGATTATTCTCGGGCTTTTCACGTTGTTGCAGGGTTTTTCGGGGACATTTTTGAGTCCGAATCTGAACCGAATTGTGGAACATGTCCAGGAAGGGACACTGGATTTTGTATTGTTGAAACCCATTAGTTCACAGTTCTGGCTCTCGACTAGGACCTTCTCGCCCTGGGGATTGCCGGACGTGATTTTTGGGTTGTTGGTGATTGGTTATGCGGGAACGTTGTTGGGTTTGGGGGCCGAGAACTATCTGTGGGCGTTGATTCCCTTGGGGTTTGGTTTAATCAGTCTCTATAGTCTCTGGTTTATTTTGGGAGCGACGAGCATCTGGTTTGTCAAAATCTACAATGTCACCGAGGTCCTGCGCGGATTACTGGAGGCAGGCCGATTCCCGATGGTGGCCTATCCCGTGGGCTATCGGTTCTTTTTTACTTTTATTATCCCGGTGGCCTTTTTGACAACGATCCCGGCGGAGACGTTGCTGGGACGAGTGGAATGGGGCTGGTTGTTGGGGGCGGGATTATTGGCGGCGGGACTTTTTGGGTTTGCCCGGTTCTTCTGGGGGTTCGCGCTCAAGTTTTATACCAGTGCATCGAGTTAGAAATATAACCGGATGTATTTAACAAAAGTCGGGACTCATGCGCTTCCTAACCAAAGAAATCCCCCCTAGAACAGGGGGGAAAGAGTCTGCTTGAGTTGTTACTTTTTAGCGACACGCAGCTTATGTTTACGGAGGCGGATGGACTGGGGGGTGACTTCCACCAGTTCATCATCACCAATGTATTCCAAGGCGCGTTCCAGACTCATGATGATGGGGGTCTTGAGGTGGACGAGTTCATCGCCGCCAGCAGCACGCATGTTGGTGAGCTTCTTGGCCTTGCAAACGTTGAGTTCTAGGTCGGTGTTGCGGGTGTGTTCGCCAATAATCATCCCCGAATAAACTTTGGTACCGGGCGTGATGAAGAAGACCCCCCGCTCCTCTGCTCCCTGGAGCGCGTAGTAGGTGGCATCTCCCATTTCAAAGGAGATGAGCACCCCTGAACGTAGTCCGCCAATCTCCCCAGCGAAGGGGCGGTAATCCAAGAAGGAGTGGTTCATGACCCCTTCGCCCTTGGTATAGCGGATGAACTCTGAGCGAAAGCCAATCAACCCCCGCGCCGGGACCACAAATTCAAGCTGAGTCCGACCATTGCCGAAGCCAACCATATTTTGCATTTCGGCCCGCCGCTTGCCGAGGTTCTCGATACAGGAGCCCGAACTGAAATCCGGGACATCCAGGATCAACATCTCGAACGGCTCATAAACCTGCCCGTTCACCTGCCGGAAGATAACCTTGGGCTTGGAGACCTGAAACTCGAATCCTTCCCGGCGCATCGTCTCAATCAAGATGCCCAAGTGCAGTTCGCCCCGCCCAGAGACCAAAAACTGGTCCGGGGAATCGGTTTCTTCAATCCGCAGCGAGATATTGGTTTCCAGCTCCCGGAATAGTCGGTCGCGCAACTGCCGCGAGGTGACGAACTTCCCTTCTTGACCCGCAAAGGGGGAGTCGTTGACCGAGAAGGTCATCTGGAGGGTGGGTTCATCGACCCGGATCAGGGGCAGAGCTTGGGGATTCTCAATACTGGCGAGGGTCTCACCAATGTTGATATCGGCAAAGCCCGAAATCGCCACAATCATCCCGGCTGTCGCCTGGGGAATTTCCACGCGGCCCAAGCCCTCGAAACCCAAGAGTTTCGCTACTTTACCGCGCTGGATCGTCCCGTCTTCCCGAATCCAAGCTACGGTCTCGCCGCTTTTGACCGTCCCGTTATGGATACGCCCAATCGTGAGCCGTCCCAGGTATTCCGAGTAATCCAGGGTCGTCATCTGCAGCTGAAAAGGCTTGTCAGCATCGCCGATGGGCGCGGGTACGTAGCGCAGGATGCCCTCAAACAAGGGGATTAGGTCCACCCGCTCATCTTCTAGGTCCGTGATCGCAAACCCACCGAGACCCGAGCCGTAGAGGACCGGGAAATCTGCCTGGTCATCGTCCGCCCCGAGTTCAATGAAGAGGTCCAAGACCTTATCCACGGCCCGGTGGGGGTCCGCTTGGGGACGGTCAATCTTGTTGACCAAGACCATCGGCTTAAGGCCCTTCTCCAGGGCTTTTTTGAGAACAAAGCGCGTCTGGGGCATGGGGCCTTCATTGGCATCCACAATCAGTAGACAACCATCTACCATCCCCAAGACCCGCTCCACCTCACCACCGAAGTCGGCGTGACCGGGAGTGTCCACGATGTTGATTAAGTAATCTTTGTAATGCACGGAGGCATTCTTAGAAAAAATCGTGATCCCGCGTTCGCGCTCCAAGTCGTTGGAGTCCATGACACAGGTCGCCACGTGTTCGTTCTCGCGGAAAATACCGGACTGTTTGAGCAGGGCATCTACCAAGGTGGTCTTGCCGTGGTCAACGTGGGCAATGATGGCGATGTTGCGAATTGATTTGTTAACCGTCATGATGCACCGCAGAGGGCTGGCTTTACAAAACTTTAAAACCCTAACTACTCTAGCATTTTTTCAAGACTTGGCATGGGGCGAGTGACCTATCTAGCCAGAATCGGCAACAGGAATTGACGGACAGCCTGGACCATCTCCAGACTAATCGTGTGTCCAACTGGGAATTCCTGATAATCCAAGACTAACCCTGCTTCTTGGAGGACCTGCTGGAGATTGCGCCCGAAGCGGACGGAGACAATGCCGTCCTGGACCCCGTGACCCACGAAGAGGGGCGGATGGGGCGGGGGCGGGAGATCCGGTAGTCGGTTCAGGTAGCCACTCAGAGCAACTAAGGCCAAGGGGCGCGGTAGAAAGGTCAAGCCCACTTCCAGAGCCATCACCGCCCCTTGCGAGAAACCCAACAGGATAAAGGGCAGAGGTCCGTAAAGACTCTGGAGATGCTGGATCAGGTGAACAAGACGTTCAGCACTCTCGGGAATATCCAGATCCGGTTTGCTCAAGTCGTACCACTGGTAAGCCCAAGTCGCCATAAAAAATGGGGCCGTGGGAAAAATATAACGTACGCCCGGTAAATCTAGGGCTTCGGCGAGGGGTTCGAGGTCGCCGCCGTGGGTGCCCATGCCGTGCAGCGCAATCAAGAGGTAGCTGGGGTCGGGGGCGGGGTTGTACTCAGTCCAAGTCAAAGCTTCCATAACCACAATTATAAGAACGACAGCAACGCCCTTGTCAGTCCCGAGGGAGTGTGCGATCTTCCTTAATAAGGGATCACGTGGAGAACGGCATTGATGAAGGCTTGGCTTGTACTTTTTGTGGGGTTAGGACTCGGGTTGCCCGTCTCGGCGGGTCGGGTGCGCGATACCGTTAGTAATATCTCCTTTGTGCCGCCCCCCTACTTCCAGACCAGTTTCGGGGCCAAGGGGAGTACGGTCCACTATCTGCTCACGCCCCCGGATAAGCATGTCACGATCTATACCGGAGCCTTACTAGACCGTAAATTCACCACCGTCCGGCCCATGGATGCCCAACAGATCAAGGCACTTTGTAACCAAGCTAAAACCGTCCTCTTCCCCAAGGGCCTCACCCTGGGGCTCAATAAACGCTTCTTAGTAGATGGTCAAAATGGGGCTGAGTGCCGTTTCAGCAATCCCTCTGGGCAGTTGGTGCGTTGGATTGGGATTCCTGAGGCCGGACAGTTGGTCTATGCCTACGCCGATTGGCCCAAGCCGCCCAATGAAGAGCAGGTGGATACTTTCAGGATGTTCTTGGGCAGTATTCAGATTTTTTGAGTTAAGGCGTGAAGGCCAAGGGAACCTGACTAATTTGGCTAGGAATCGGGGCGGGGCCGGGATTGTTGATAATCTCAAGGATCTTGTGACGGGCACTGGGTTCGAGGGCAGACTCGATACAGACGCGGGCCACATCCGCCCGGTCAATCCGTCCCTCAAAGAGGGTATCTGCCTGACGAATCAGGACTCCCGGCTGGTCGGGAGGCAGGTTTTGTAGACCGCCGGGGCGCACAATCGTGTAGGCGAGTCCACTGCGCTGTAAATATTTCTCTGCCTGTCGTTTCCAGAAGAGGACCCCGCCAAATAGGTTGAGGGGATGGAAGAACCGAGACACACACAGGGAAGAAACAAGGATAAAATGCCCGACCCCAGCGGCTTTGGCTTGGTCCACGAGATTGAGCGTCCCCTGATAGTCCACTTCCTGGGGATTACTCTTGAAGGGCCTCGCTCCGGTTGCACAAAAAACAACCTCTACCCCTTGCAGAGCCGCTGTCAGGGTAGCGGGCTGCAAAACATCCCCCACTACTGCCCGGATCTCCTGAGCCTTGAGCAACTCCACCCCCTCGGACGAGCGCACCAGCCCACAGGTGGGGATGCCCCGTAACTGCAACTGTTCGATGATCCTGCGCCCGGTCTCGCCCTGGGCACCTACTACCAACGTCTGCATACCCGCTTCCTGTGGTTTTACTCCATTGTACTTTCTGTAAATGTTTGTTCAGAGCCAGGGGTTGTGCAGTAAGCTTGTAAAGGTCTTTTTAAGTTCTCTACCATGGCTCTTGGTCAGCAAAAAATTAGAATTCGGCTCCAGGCTTTTGACCACAAGTTGCTTGATGCCTCCTGCGGCAAAATTGTGGAAACTGCCAATCGTACCAACGCCGCCGCCATCGGCCCCATTCCCCTCCCGACCCGCATCCGCCGTTACTGCGTTCTGCGCTCGCCCCACGTTGACAAAGACTCACGGGAGCATTTCGAGTCGCGGACCCACTCGCGCATCATTGATATCTATCAGCCCTCCACCAAAACCATTGACGCGCTGATGAAGCTGGACCTACCTTCGGGAGTGGATATCCAGGTCAAGCTCTAGATGACCGCCTACTGGGTAACGGGCGGCTCAACGAGCATCAATCTGGATCTGGCGGCTCTGCACGGGACAGGCATTGAACTGGCTGAGAAAAACCCCGTGCGGAACACCGCCGAGCCCCACTCAGGGTTTGCCTACGGATTCAAAGTGTTGCGGGCGATGGTACCTGATACTTTGCAGTTTGTAAACACGACAACCGGGGTTGACTGGCAGAATCGGCGGGGGACAATCCTCCATGGTGGGAGCCTCAATCTCCGTCTAGTCGGCATTCCCATCGGTTTGAATGCCAGTAATTTTTTGTTTGGCTATGATCCCACCCGGGCGGCTGGAGGTTATCACCTCAGTGCAAAGGTGACGATGTTGGGCCGGGTGGTCTTGTTTGAGATTGAGCGGGTCCGGCTTGCCTTTGATCCCGTTACACTCCGGTTAGAACTGCATGAATTTAGCCTGACGATTGCAACGGAGGTCAGTGGGGTCTTAGAAGTCCATACTGGCAAGGACGTGACACGGACTTTGGTGGGACAGGGCCGAGCGACGGTCCAATGTGAAGCTCTTTGAGTATTTTTGCCTACTCAATTTACAGTTTTTTGTCATACCCTGAGGGGAGAACGCGGGGAGCGAGTGCGTGAAGGTTTGTTTATTTTCTGACTTTGACGGTCCCTTGATGGATGTATCCGAGCGATATTTTCAAGTCTATTGTTTTATCTTGCCCCAAGCGGCTGAGCCGGGACAGCCCCTCAATTATCTGAGTAAGGCAGAATTTTGGGAATGCAAACGCGCTCAGGTCAACGAGCGGACCATTGGTCGCCAGTCAGGGTTGACGGAGGAGCAAGCCGAGCAATTTGTCCGCCTACGCCGTCGCCATGTCCACGCCGACCCATTTTTTGCCCATGACCGGGTCCAACCCGACGTGTATCACCATCTCACCCGGCTCCAAGCAGCAGATGTGGACTTAACTGTAGTCACGATGCGCCGTACCCGTGAACTGGAGCCGACCTTAGAACAATTTGATCTAGCCCGATTCTTCCCTTCAGAGTCGCGCTATTGTCTCGCGAACGACTATCACAAGAGTAATGATGTCCACGACAAACAACTCCTTTTAGCGCGTCATTACCCCAAACATCAGCACCAGCGGTGTTACATGGTCGGCGATACCGAGGCGGACATTCTGGCGGCTAAACACTTGGGCATCCCGAGTCTGGGGGTCCTCTGTGGCATCCGTAATGAAGCTCGGTTACGCGCCCTGGACCCCTGGAAGATTGTGGCTAACCTAGGCGAGGCAGCGGACTTGATTTTGCACGATGCTGGTTAGGTTACATTTGTGGTTCGCGCTTGCATCACCTAGGTGAGGAGTATCTATGTCCGGGTCCCAGGAAACTATGACTGATGCGCTGGCTCCTCCTTTTCAGGGGCAAGAGCGCGTAGAGCAGATTATCGAGCGTGTCGTCCAGCAACAAGAACAAATCCTGGGCCTCGTCCAGAACCAACAAAGTCAGCTAGAGCAGTTGACCACGATTATTCAACGTCAGCAGACCCAGCTTGAGCTACTCCAGAATGAGCAAGTAGCCCTTTGGCAACGACAAAAAGAGAGTGACCAACGCTTCCAGGTCCTCCTCGACGAGATGCGCTACATCGTCTGCCAACTCCCCAGCCCCGGCAATTCCCAGAACTGAGCCATGATACTATAGAGTTTCAGATACGCTACATCCTGCGGACGTGGCGGAATGGTAGACGCGCTAGACTTAGGATCTAGTGAAGCAATTCGTGAGAGTTCGAGTCTCTCCGTCCGCACCATTTCCAGCGTGTCAGCCTCAGCCGAAGCTAATCTATGGGTTGTTAATAAATTCATCAAATGGAGCAAGAATGCTAACTGAGCGATATCAAGAAGCTTTAGTCTTAGCTTTCCGGCTGCACCAACATCAGCAACGCAAAGGCGGCGGACCTTACATTTCTCATCTGCTCACGGTCTCTGCCTTGATCTTGGAAGATGGCGGGAACGAGAATGAAGCCATTGCCGCCCTGCTCCATGATGCCGTTGAGGACCAAGGCGGACAGCCTACCTTAGCTCTGATTAGAGACAAGTTTGGCGATGAGGTTGCCGCGATTGTAGCCTCATGTACCGAGTCCGACTGCACCCCCAAGCCGCCTTGGAAAGACAGGAAACTCTTGTACTTGGCGCATTTACAAGCGGGAACCCCGGCTGTTGCTAGGGTGTCTCTTGCCGATAAATTCCACAATGCCACTACCCTCCTGTCTGCACTGAGAGCGCAGGGAGCGGGAGTTTGGGAACGCTTTAAGGGCGGGCGCGAGGATACCTTATGGTTCTATCGCGAGTTACTGGCGATTTATCGGGAGGTTCTTCCCGCCAGTAGTCGTGTTGCCGAACTAGAGCGTGTTGTGATTGAATTGCAGACTACGCCTACCTAGCGAAAGTTTATTTTTGAAGAGCTGAGGGCCCGGGCAGAGCTTGGTCCAATTCAGCCATCGCCCGAAATACCAGGGGAAATAAGGGTTCAGCGAGAGCTTGGAAAGACCGGGCATATTGACGAATCTCAAACTGGGCCTCTTGAGCCAAACGTAAGCCCAAGAAGTGTAATAGAGAGCGCACATTCACAGTGAAATAAAGACTGGTATAGGTGCAGTGGGGTAAAACTCCCCGCGCCTGTTCGCGACAGACCCCCAGGTTGAGGAGTTCTTCATAGACTTGATAGGCGGCGTGGACTTGCTGAGCATAGAGTTCAATAATCTGGGCCTGGGGTAGATCATCGCGGACAACTGAAGCCTGACGATTACTCTTACTCTGTCCCCTAAATTCAACGGGAACATAGGCTTGGTTCTTAACTTTTATGTATCTCCCTGACTGTTGATTGAAGGAGTTGTGAACCACAATCCCATTGGCGACGAAGTTATGCCAATCTCCTGCAACTGCCAAATCATAGGTTTCCTCCTCTCCTACGTATTCGACCCTGACCACCCGCTTAGGATGGGCACGAAGAACTGTTGAACCGGGGCGTGGTCTTGTGCCTACTGCCGAGAAATCAAATGAAGTCCGGTCTGAAGCAAAGGCCATCTCTGACGCTTGGGTCCGGTGGACAAGACGATGGCATGGATGACACAAGGAAATTAGATTATCTATTTCTCGCGCTAAACTCTCGTCCATCCACACAGGAATGATGTGATGAGCATGTAATTTGCCTGACTGCACCTTGCACCCTTGGCATACCCACTGAAATCGCTCGTGAACACGGGCTGCAATTGATGTGGTCCATTGCCCAATCAAAGCGCGTTTTTCAGTAACACCACCACGCCAAAAGTAGTTATTCTCTCTGGGTCTATTGCGGACGGCTGTTCTTCGTTTCTCTTGCCCTTCAGGAGAAATTTTTAGAGAATATCCCTTGCACCCTCTATTCCAGGGTGTATTCCCCTTAGCAAATTCGCGCTCCGCTTCTGTAAAAGAAAGGCTATGCTTTTTCAGCCACTTGCTAATGGTGTGGATAGAACAACCAGCAGCATCTGCTATTTCCAGAAGAGAAGATTCCTTTTCACGCATTGAGCGGAGCCATGCTGCATCTCGATACCGCCCATCGCCAACCATGGGAACGCCGTTGACCATCAAAGAGCAAGGGCGCGTCATGATGGCTTTTTCTCCCCGCATCTCCAGACCAACTGCATCATCAAGTCTTTTCCAGCCCTCATCTGTTAAAACCCGATGGTGGGAAGTCATCTTCAGTGTTTTTCCATCTTCAAGCGTGACCTGGAAGACAGGTTGTATCCCTTGCGCTGTAATATCGGCAATATGCCCCACTGTAAAAAGTCCTGTTTCCTCGTTTAGCACACGCAGACGACGTTTCTTCATTCGAGAATTCATAGGGCGGTAGCCACTTTTTGTATTGTGGGCCTTTTGGCCTTGGGTCCATTGACGATAGAGCTCACCAATAGTTGTACGTAGCCTCGGGGATGTTTCTCTCCCGCAGTTAACAAACGTGATCTCGGCATCACCCGTTAAACAGGTGCCAGCCCTGTGTCTTAGCATCTCTTGGACTACATAAAGCGGTGCGGTAACTCGATAGGTAATGAGGTTATGTTCTAGGGGCGAACCATGCTCGTGTTTGAGTAAGTATTTGATGAGTTTGTAATTCTCTTCCTCTGACCGCTCCTGGAGGTCCCCAGCTAGACTGACCCGCGCCGCCGCTGCAATCATCTGGTCATCACCCACGTGCTGAATTAGATGGACTGTGCTAATCCCGTCACCGAGGGGATTAGCGGGGTTAAAATCTTCTGCCATCACTAGTCCAAGAAGAAAAGCGTAACAATTTTACGTTGTTCCTCCGCCTGTTCACAAGCGGCGAGGAGCGTGTGGGAATCATGGAAGGCAAAACAGATCAACTGCTGGCATTTAGCGATGATCTCCTGGTTACAGAGCAGACTCGCCTCCGCCAGTGGTAAGTCATTGCGTTCACTGTGTTCCACCAGTTGCATCACGTTCTCTAGCTGTTCTTGGGACTCGCGGGGCTGGCGGTCTAGGCTCTGGGGGAGGATGACGGTCAAAAGTTTGGGATCGGCACGGAGGGCACCCCGGATTACAGCGAGGTTCGCCCCGGTCGCGCCGGAGGTCAGAATCCGGTTGCCGACTAAGGCCAGTGCGTAACCCAGCATTTCAATGAGTTGTTGGTGGGTCCAAGGAACATGACGGGACCCCAGGAGGGCAATTTGTCGAGAACCCGTCTGCTGGATCGTAATCAGTTCTTGCAAAAAAATATCAATGTCAGCAACAGCGCGAGTCAAACAGCCCTTCCCTTTTATCCTTGCGGATTGGCTTTTTAAGGTTAGCAGAAGTGGTACCGACTGACTAGACTAGCCGCCAATCTGAGACATGGTGCGGGCGTAGGCCCCGGTACTGTGCCCCCGGTCGCGCTCCTTGAAATGAATGTCCTGCTTGAGGACCAGTAAATCCGTCACTTGTTGCTGAATTAGCTCAGTCCGTACCCCGGTACGCAGGAGTGTTTTGAGGTCTACCTGCCCGGATTCATTCAAGAGACAGGGACGCAGCAGCCCATCGGCGGAGAGGCGGACCCGGTTACAACGGTCACAGAAACATTCGGACATCTGAGAGATAAAACCCACGGTCCCCTTGGCTCCCGGTAGCTGGAAGACCTCCGCTGGCCCGTTGCCGAAACAAGCTCCCGTCGTCAATCCGAAATGTGCCCGCAACTGAGCGCGGATTTGTTCGGAACTGACCCAACCCACTTGGTCAAAGTACCCAGTATTGCCAATTGGCATGAATTCAATGAAGCGCACGTGCCAAGCTCGTTCCAGGGTCA
>NZ_JAAXLT010000200.1 GCF_013285555.1 Candidatus Cyanaurora vandensis
GGCGTACACCAGCCCGTCGCCTGCTCCCCCAACACCGCCGGGACGAGGGCACGAACGCGAAGGGTAGCCGCATCCACTGCCGTAACGGTGCCCCGGTACTTCCCGAAAAAGCGGCCCCGCACCCGTTCCACCAGTTCCAGCAGCAGTTGTTCGTTCATAGAAGCCCTCCCCTCGTCGGTTCCGGTCCCACGGCATTGCGGACTAGCACGAATTTCATTTGGTGCGCCTCACTCGTAATCCGGTGGCGCACACTCCAGACGTAATATTTACCCGAATTGAGTGCCCCCACCCCTGCCACCAGCACCACCGTCCCCACCCGCAGCACGATATTGAGCCGCCCCACCTCCGCCTCCCCGGTACAGCGCACGAACCAACTGGCCTCACGCAGCAGGGACTGGGCACGTAACCGCAACTCCCCGGCATCACCCACGGCGGTTGTCAGCCGTACCGTCATCGGCTTCCCTGCAAAATCCGTCAGCGACCGTTCATCCAACAATGAGAAACCACTCTCTGCCAGATCTGCCTGGACTGGGTCCGTGTCACTGAATACCAGTTGGCTCGCCTGGACTGCACTAGGCCGCGCCACATCCCACTCAAAATCCAGGGCTGCCACGGTCCAAGCCGCCGGGTCGTTGAGGGTCAGGGTCGCGACGGGGTCGCCGTCCAACGCGGGGGAACTGAAGTAGCCGATATACTGACCCGGTTGGTCCCGGCAGACCACCCGGCAGAGCTTGCCATTGCGGCGGGCCAACTGTCGCAAAAACTGAATATCTGAGTCCCGCTGCATCAAAGTTTGCGTGTCCTCGGTGTGGGTGGGCGAGTCTTCCTGGGTGTTGTCGGGGCTAGCACTGATGCCGTACTCCCCAAAAAGCGTGTTTGCCACCGCGCTGTCGGTCACGTCTACCCACTCGCGGGTTTTTTCTGTCAAGTTCATCAGCCAGGAACTGTCCTGTCCCCAGACCGTCAGCGTCGAGGCCGTAATCCCCGTTTGTAAGTGGAGTTTATGGGCCAAGATATAGCCATCAAAAATACATTCATCCGCTTGGTCCGCCGCCCTTGCCACCACCGCCACCCGCGCCAAGGGCCGAAAACGCCCCTCGCTCACCTGCGTCAAGTCCCCCTGGGCCGAACGACTCACGGGCAGGGTGAGTTGCACCGCACCGGGGAGGTCCGCATTCTCCTCCACCTCCAACAGGGCGAGGTCCGCGTAGAAATCAGCGGGTGCGGCGGTGCCATCGAAAATGAGGCGGTAGGTGCTTGCCATGGTTCAACTCCGCCGGGGGATGCCGACTAGGGCACGGGCGGCGAGACTATCGGGCAGCAGCGTATTGTTGCTGTCGCACAACTGCCAAAAGGCCAGGGGATCGCCCAGGTAGCGGTTGGCGATGAGGTCCAGACGTTGGCCCTCCTGACGGCGGTGATAGCCCAACAGGGGGCGCGGTCGGGGCAGGGGCGGTTGTACGGCCTTGACCACGGTGCCATCGGGGAGCGTCACGGTATAGGTCAGGCAGTTGAGGTAGCGGCTACCGGGGAAAAACATGGGCTAACTCCTAAAGGGGTAACATGCCGATCACAGACTCAGCGGAATTGGCAAGGTTGGCGACAGCGAGGACCTGACGCAAGCCCTGGGAGTAGGCATAGGCACCCTGGGCTAGCCCGGCGAGGGGACCACTGACGTACTTGAGTTCCTCGGGGGTGAGGACCTGAAGACTGACTTGGGCATCGGCATGGATTGGGTTGAGCAGACCGTCGTAGAGGGTCTCGGTAATCGTCAAGCTCGTCACTTTCACCGGGAGGATGCGCCCCGGTCCCCAGACAAAAAGTACCGTGGGCAGTTGGGATTCGGGGATATCGCGCTGGACCTCAGCCGAACCGCCCAGTGAGATCCCGCCGGCTGAGACACTGACCGAACCCAACAAGCCCTCGCCAACGGCCCCGGTCGGGTACAGGAGCATCTCTAGGGCCGCAATCCGTGAATAGATCCCGCTCACCTCCGCTAGACCCTGGGCGACCACACTGCCATCCGCCACCATGTCACGGGCATCCATCGCCAGCCCGAAGGAAAACATCTCTCCCGGCACACCCCGGACCGCCAGGGGATTGCTCTCGCCTTGGCCCTGACCCTGGGCGGCTTGAGCGGGACTCCAGGTATGGGTCATGGTCTCCGGGTTGTACTGAAAAACAATCACATTCGGCAGCGGGACCAAGAAGGTCGGCATGAACTCCACAAAAGCCCCCCGGATAAAATTACCAGCCACCTTGCGCCCTCCTTGATTACGTCAGTTCAAAGTCCGTCCTACCCGTCGCACAATCTCTGCCACAATCTGCTGAGCCAGCCACTCTAGCGGTTGTCCCGGTGGAGCATTGAGGGTGATGCTGAGATGGTCTAGGTCTGGCGACGAAGCAATACTTGGTACGCTCACCAAACGCGCCTCCAGTAATTGCGCTAAACGTTGTCCCTCCTGGGTGGAGAGGCCCGAGAGCTTTAACGTGAGACAGTCAATGGTGAGGTTGGGCATTTTTATTTTCCTACCTTTGGCATTCGTGTTTCGATGCTATGAACTAGTGGACTCAGCATCGTTTTAAACTATAGCTGTATCCCCACTTTCCAGGTAAGGAACCCTACCACAGCCCTCTCCCCCTGCTGCTCGTTCAACTTTGACTCTAAAGCTTGAATTCCGTCGCATACGGTCAGCAATCATCACCATAAATTGATCGCGAAGTAGAGACCAGAGATATTGAGAAACTGAATCTAGGTAGGTTTCAAGATCAATAGCTGGCGGCCTCTGGGCAACAAGTTGAGCAAAGGCATTATTTCCTTGAAACTGGATTAGATAATTGAGTAGGATACGGGGCTTATCGTACTCAGGCGCTCCACCTAAACAAACCCATGTCTCTTCTTCACGGACAGGTCGAATACTCAGTGCCGTAATGGCCCATGCAATTTGCGTTGTAATGTTGAGCGTAAAGCTAGTTACCGCTGCGGAAGTACCTGGGCTGGGTATTTGCTGTCTTTGTACCATCGGTTGATGTTGTTGCTGAACGACATGGGTTAGTTCATGGGCCAGTAGTTGACGACCTTTTTGCGTATTGGGTGCGTATTGCTGCGTCCCAAAAACAACATCCTGTTTCACCGTGTAAGCCAGGGAATTTATGCTTTTTGCGGATTCAGCAGCCTTGGAATCAGTATGTATTCTTACTTGGCTGAAGTCATGTCCGAAACGAGACTTCATAAAGGCTTGAGTTGCGGGATCAAGAGATTCTCCGGGAGTATTGAGGGCTTCTTGAACGATGGGGGGTACTTCGGTCGGGGATTGTCCGACAGGCAAAGGAGTTGGTACCTTTTGTAGTAAGGGTTCTGGCACACTTATTACTTCTCCGGCAATCCGGTCAGCTTCCTGTTCATATGGATCGCCCGGTTCGCTAATCCTTAGTTTGGTTTGTAGCGAAACTTGCTGCTGACACTGAGCGCAAGTCCCCGCCCCATTTCCACAGGCACACTTACGCTGAATCAGTCCGCTCCGGCTTGGAGGCAGAGGGGTTAAATTCTTCTTGGAGCGCAATACCGCTTGATTCCCGTAGGTGCGCTGAAGATTGACGTTTTGTTCTCTAGCTCCTGCTAAATGCCCTCCCCAACCCATCGTCTGGGTACGCGGTTCGATAAGGGGTTCTACTCGACGCCTGGGTTCAGGCGTTTTCGTCTCTGGCGTTGCGGTCTGGAGCATCATTTCACCTCACGTTTTGAAGGGTCCCATTCACTCGTCCGCATCACAATCCCGTGCTTATCCAATTCCCGCCGCGCTGCGGCTAAGACGTGCTGCATCGAGATCCGGGTCCCCTGGGCACGGGCCAAAAATGCTGCATTGAGGGCCGCTGACTTGATATCCGCCCCGGTCAAAGGCAACTTCTGGGCCAAAAAATCCCAGTCCAAGGGGTCCAATAACTGTTCACCGTTGGGGGCTTTGGGAACCAAAGCCCGTTGCCACAAAGCCAACCGCTCCCCAGGTCCCGGCGGCAAAAAATCAACAATGAAGCGAATCCGCCGGAGAAATGCTTGGTCCAAGTCGCCCTTACGGTTAGTCGCCAGGATTGCAATCCCATCGAACTGTTCCATCCGTTGGAGCAAATAGTCAATCTCAATATTGGCGAAACGGTCGTGGGCATCTTTGACCTGGGTACGCTGTCCAAAAAGTGCATCTGCCTCATCAAAAAACAACAGCACATTCGCCCGTTCACAGGCTGCGAACACCTGACGTAAACGCTTCTCAGTCTCACCGATATATTTATTGACGACTCCGGCGAGGTCCACCCGGTAGAGTTCCAGCCCCAGACTCTGGGCAATCACCTGGGCACTCATGGTTTTACCCGTGCCACTGGGTCCGGCAAAAAGGGCCGTAATCCCCTTACCTAAGGGACAGAGCCGCCCAAACCCCCATTGCTCATAGACCTGCCAGCGCAACTGGGCTTGGGTTTCGAGTTCCTGGAGTCGCTGCTGCACCGTGGGGGCTAAGACCAGGTCTGCCCAGGTGTAGGGACAGGGCAGGGGTGAAAAAAGCTCCCCCGGTCCCTGGTATTGCTGGCGACAGTAGGCACGCACGGCCTCCGACCCGGCCCGCGCCACCCGCGCCGCCGCCGCCAATTCACCGGGAGTTAGCACCCAATCGGTAATGGGCTGGGGGGCGGTTGCTTCACCTGTGAGCCGAGTCCAGAGGTCTAGCCGCGTCTCTTGGGTCAGGGCCGGGAGGTGGACCACCGTGGTCGGCTGATTCAAGGGTTGTAGGGGAGCCTCCGCCCCCCAGAACATCACCCCCGGCCCGGTCAGGATTCGCCAAACCCGAGGGGGGACCGACTCAGTATGGTGCCAGTGTACGCACGCCCCTGCTAGCCGGGCTTGGCGGACCGCCCGCACCACCCGCTCCTCCGTTAAGGCCGTCTCACCCCCCAACAACGCCCCGGCATTCACACTCAAGAGCGGCCTGGGTCGGGCAAACTGGGCGGCGAGGGTACATTTCCCCGCCCCCTCCGGTCCAATTAGTTGCACGGCTAAGGGTTGCTGGGCCGGGAAAGCCTTGACGAATTTTTGGATGTGTTGCAGTTGCTCAGGGTAGAGACAGGTCTCCTCAGCAAACGCCCATTGGACCGCCGTACCTAATTGGGGGTCTAGCACACGGGAGTCCTGGAGCCAGAGCCAGAGCCAGGGGTCCACAGTCCAGGGGCTAGTCAAAGTCCAGGGTTGACTCGTTGTGACCAGCCGCCAACGGATAAGCGCACTGGCAGGCGTTAGCTGGGTCCCGACAGGCCACCGAAATAAACCCTGGGCCAACCAGAGGGTTGCTTGACTGGCGGTCGCGTCGTCCTGGAGGTAGCCGTAGACGCGCCGCAGGAGAGGGTCCACCGCCACCGCCAAGGCCAAGGCGAGGAAATCTGCTTCCCAGGGACTCAGATCAAATAACGCCCCCAACTGCTGCCACCGCTCGTCCTGGGCTAGGGCCGCTTCTGTCTCTTGCACACGCAGACTGAGGTAACGACAGGCCGGGTCTTGGTCATAAAATAGGGCCTCTTCCTGGGCTAGGGCGTGGGGTTCACTGAGAATCCGGTCCACTTCGCCATGGGAAATCGCAAGGCCCTGGTCCGGTTCCAGACCGTCTTGAGACCAGAGGCAGCGTAACCACAGCACCCGGCGTTGGGCATAGAGGCGGACCCGTTCGAGGAAGGCGGGTTGTTGTTCCGTCCGTAGCACCGTTGTACTCATGGCAACACCACCCACCACGCGGGTAAAGCTTCGACTTGGCTCACCCGGACCCGCACGGCGTAGGGACCGGGGGCGAGATTGGGCGAGACAAATTGGAGCGTGGTAGGCGTAACCCGGAATTCACCCGCGCTGGGGGGGCTAGCGGCAGTCTCGGTGAGGGCGACGGTTTCGAGGAGGAGTTCGGTCTGCCCACTGCTGAAACCGCTACCGCTCAGGGTGTAGGTACCGTCTCCCGCTGGCGTAAGTACAGGCGGATTAACGGCGGTAATTTGGGGAGCGAGGCTGAGAGGCGTGTTGTTAGAGCGGTAGGAGCCGCTGCCGACGCGGAGTTGATAGACCCCTGGGGGCGGGAGGGGCAGGGCGGGGACGAGGGTAATTCGAGCTGCGGTCCTGAGA
>NZ_JAAXLT010000201.1 GCF_013285555.1 Candidatus Cyanaurora vandensis
CAGTGTGGCTGTGTACTAGACCGTGACCACAATGCAGCCTTGAATATTCTGGCAGCAGGATTACAAAGTACCCAGGGGCACTGGGAAACGGCAACGCTTAGGGAGAGCATAGCCCCTACGACAGAGGCGCAATCCGATGTTGCAAGCTGACGCGTGGAACCAAGAGCTGGGCGGTAGCACCCAGCTATCCCCCGGCTTTAGCCGTGGGGAGTGTCAACCAAAACATTAGCTGCTTCCTCCCCCACTACTTCATTTAGCTAAGACTTGGCTCAGTAGTTGCAATCCCGTCTGAACAACTTCCGGGTCAGCCCCCCAACTCAGCCGAAATCCGTGGGGCTCCCCAAAAAATACGCCCGGTACTGCCAGCACCCCATGGTCCGCACAGCCCTGCTCAAGGACCGGACGCAAATCGCGCTCCGCCCGCACAAACCCAAAAACCCCTTGCTTGGGAGCCTGCCAAGTCAAGTTCGGTTGTTGGGCCAACCATTGCTCAACCAACTGGAAGTTAGTCCGCGCTCGTGTCTGACTCAACTGCCAGAAATATTCCCGATGTGCCAAAGCTGCTAACCCCAAGGCCGCACAAGCCGGGGGATTACTACCATTCAAGTAGCGCAAAACGGCCTCTGTCCCCTGGACAATCTCCGGGGGAGCAAAAAGCCAACCACAGCGCAGAGCCCCCAACCCATAAACCTTGGTGAGAGAACTCAAGGCGATGATGCGGGGGTGCAAGTGGCGATGGGTAGTTAGTTGGGGCGACAAAAAATCCTGGTAGACCTCATCCACCACCAACCAAGCCCCCTCTGCTTCACACCACCGGGCAAGCTCCAAAATCTGCGCAGTAGTCAGCACGGCTCCAGAAGGATTGTGGGGATCAGAAAGTACCAACGCCCTCACGCCCTGCCCAGTCCAAGGTGCTAATTGTTTTGCCGTCAAGTCCCAATCATTCCCCCGCTGCAAAAATTCCACCCGGGCACCCAGGGCTTGAGGGACGGCCCACAGGGGTTCGTAGGTCGGATGTTCAACGAGGACCCGGTCGCCCGGTTTCAGCAGGTGGGCCAAAGTGATGAAAAGGGCTTGGGAAGTCCCTAGGGTTAGTTGTACATCTGTCGTAGGCAATGCGTAGTGGTGAGCCAGGGTTTCTTTGAGCGTATTGAGGGCGTTGTAATCGTCGA
Organism: Candidatus Cyanaurora vandensis; assembly: GCF_013285555.1. Lineage (GTDB taxonomy): Bacteria > Cyanobacteriota > Cyanobacteriia > Gloeobacterales > Anthocerotibacteraceae > Cyanaurora > Cyanaurora vandensis. The sequence continues at coordinate 1,173 of NZ_JAAXLT010000201.1, forward strand.
GGGCAGGTAAGGGTAACAACCGGGCTAGGTCAGGACTTGCCGCGCTACTGGTGGCGAGGTCATAGCGGATGCGCCCGTAGTAGGGGATGAGCCAAGTCAGGTATTGTTGGGGTGCAAACATCGGTGCAGGCTAACAACCTCCTTACGGTACACTACGAATCGGCGTGCTTTTACCTCTAAATAGGTAGAGCAGGTCCAGGGACGAGTGCAGGATGATAGGGCAGAGCTAGGGAATGAATTCATGCCAGCCGAGGAATACACAGGTACCTACCGTTTCGTACCTTTCGTTGAGATCCAAGTTACCAGCGAGGGCAGTGCTCTTTTTGCTCAGGTGACGGGATTCCCCAAGGCGCAACTGGAACGAGCCGAGAACGGAGAGTATTTTTTTAAAGAGGTGGATGCCCAAATCACCTTTGTCCGCAATGGACAAGACCAAGTGCATAGCCTCCTCCTCCGGCGTAACGGGACTCAGTTCCCCCCGGCTCGCCGGGTCGGGGTTACTAAATAGTGATAGAGCTAATTGCTCTATCTTGCCAGTTCAGACCCGTGGGGGTCTACAATCTGGTAAAGTTTATGAAGTTTTGCAAAGCTGCCAGACGGCTGGCATGTTTCCTGCCCACCTAATTTACGGAGCGTCTTTCATACAATGAACTCTCAATTCCTAACGGTGAGCAAAACGGCACTGGTTGCCCTACACATTTTCTCGATGCTCTTTGGGCTGTACGGGATGGTGATCCTGCCCCGGATGCCGGATTTCATGAATAGTCTGCCCCCGGTCGGGCAACAGATTTACGACTTTGGTATGTCGCGGGGCGGAGCTGCCTATATTATTTTCGGTGCGCTCGCGTTGGTGATCCACGGGGTGCAGATTATTGGTTTGCGTAAAACAATGCTCTTTTTTATCCCGGCCTGTCTGATTTCTTTAGCTAGTGAGCTTTTGGGGACGAGTACCGGGTTTCCTTTCGGGGCCTACACCTACACCGAGGGCTTGGGGTTCAAGATTGCGGGTTTGGTACCGTTTACAATTCCTTTGTCCTGGTTCTATATCGGGTTCTCGACCTATCTGCTCTCGCGGGCGGCCTTCCAAGAGGTGCGCGGGATCTGGGGTGTGGTCGCGCCGCTGCTGCTCGGGGCTTGGTTGTTGACCGCTTGGGACTTGGTGTTGGACCCGGCGATGAGTATTGCTTCTAGTTTCTGGGTGTGGTTGGAGTCGGGGCCGTTTTTTGGGATGCCGATTCAGAATTTTGCGGGTTGGTTTGGCACGGGGTTAGTCTTCATGGCGGTGGCCCGTTGGTTATGGAAAACCGATGTCACCCTCAACCGCGACCAATTGGCCCTGCCCTTGGTGGTCTACACCGCGAATATCCTCTTTGCCGTGGCCCTGAGTCTGGGTGCCCTCGATATTGACTTGCGAATTCCGGTGGCGATGGGTCTTTTACTAGGACAAGTGCCTGCCTGTGTGTGCTGGTGGCTGGCGGGTAACAAAGCTCCCGTCCTCGATCCAGCGGCGGAATAGATGGTTTGGTGGCTCTTAGTCGGATTGCAGGGCGGGGCTTTACTTTTGTTGTTCATGCGACTGAGCCGGGGCCGTACCCGTCGCCCTCCGCTCGCGCCTCAAAATGAAGGTCCCTCAACGACGGTCTCGGTAGTTATCCCGACGCTTAATGAAGCGGAACGACTAGGACCTTGCCTAGAAGGTTTACATCAACAGGGACCACTCCTGACGGAAATTATTGTCGTGGACAGTCGCTCCCAAGACGGGACCGTGGCTCTTGTCGAAGCGATGGCCCGGCGTGACCCGCGCTTTCGGGCCGTAACCGATGACCCATTGCCCCCTGGCTGGGTGGGTCGTCCTTGGGCGTTGCAGTATGGGTTGGACCGTGCTCAGGGGGTCTGGGTGTTGGGGATTGATGCCGATACTGTGCCCCAACCGGGTCTGGTGGCAGCGATGGTCCAGCAGGCGGTGGATTTGAAGTATGACGCGCTCTCCTTGGCTCCCCGTTTCATTGTCAAGACGGCTGGGGAGAACTGGCTGCACCCGGCGTTACTCCTCACTTTGGTCTACCGTTTTGGTCCCACCGGAGCAGTCCAGGACCCACCTCCAGAGCGGGTAATGGCGAATGGGCAATGTTTTTTGGCACGGCGGGCAATGTTGGTGGGGGCGGGG
>NZ_JAAXLT010000202.1 GCF_013285555.1 Candidatus Cyanaurora vandensis
ATCCCAGCCGAGTCGCCAGTACCCCCCCTGACAGTTACAACGATGCCCCCCCGCCACCAGTGCCGACAACTTAACAACGGATGCGCCCCGGATCTCCCAGGTTGGCTATAACGGTCGGGTCGGGAAGATCTATGGAACCGGTGAGATCCTGGAGGTGACGATGCGCGGTGATCCCGGCGGGACAGCGACCTTTCGGATTGATGGCTACACCGCTGATAACCCGATGAAGGAAGAATCCCCTGGTTTTTATCGCGCTCAAGTCAGTATCGGCAGATACCTGGATATTCCCAGTGGCGTGATCCGCCTGATCTTGAGCAAGGGCGGACGGCGTTCCTTTGAGAGCATCCCCGAGCAGATCACCGTGGTCTCCAAGCCCCAAGCAAAAACTGGTCTCTAGAGGAACTGCCAACCGTTCCAGGCGGACCCAAACCTAGGAGAGAAGCGGGTAAAATATTAAGACCTTTTACAAAAAACAAGAAGCTGATGGCGGACTATATCCGGGTACGGGGTGCGCGGCAGCACAATCTCAAAAACGTCAATCTGGAGTTCCCGCGCAATCAACTGGTGGTCTTCACCGGGGTTTCGGGGTCGGGGAAGTCCTCCTTGGCCTTTGATACGATCTTTGCGGAGGGGCAACGCCGCTATGTGGAGTCCCTGTCTACCTACGCCCGTCAGTTCTTGGGTCAACTCGATAAGCCCGATGTGGACGCAATTGAGGGCTTGAGTCCGGCGATCTCCATTGACCAGAAATCCACCTCCCACAACCCCCGCTCCACCGTGGGCACGGTGACGGAAATTTATGACTATTTGCGCCTCCTCTACGGGCGGGCGGGCGAACCCCACTGCCCCCACTGTGACCGCCCCATCGCGCCCCAGACCATTGAACAGATTGTTGACCAACTCAAACTGATCCCCGAGGGCATCCGTTACCAACTGCTCGCCCCAGTGATCCGGGGGAAAAAAGGCACCCACCAAAAAACCCTCTCCGCCTTAGCCAGTGAAGGGTTTGTCCGGGTCCGCATTGACGGGAGTGTCTATGAACTGACCGAGACGATTAAACTCGACAAAAACCAAGTCCACAGTATTGAGATTGTCATTGACCGTCTGGTAAGTAAGGCGGGGTTAGAAGAACGCCTCGCCGACTCCCTAGAAACCGCCCTCAAAAAAGGCGAAGGGACAATCCTTATCGAACTGTTGCCCCGCTCCGACGAAGAGACCCAACAACTTGCTAAGGTCGCCGAACAAGCCGGACTCTACGACGAGCAACCCACCGAGATGTTGTTCAGTGCCAATTTCGCCTGCCCGGTCCACGGCTCGGTCTTGGATGAGCTCTCGCCCCGGATGTTCTCCTTCAACTCGCCCTATGGAGCTTGTCCCAACTGTCATGGTCTGGGGGCTGTCCAGGAATTCGCGGAGGAACGGGTGATCCCTGACCCCAAACAACCCCTCTACGCCGCGATTGCCCCTTGGTCAGAGACGGGAAACCCTTACTACGTGGACCTGCTGGCCTCCTTGGGACAAGCTCTCAAGTTTGATATTAAGACGCCCTGGTTCAAGCTCAACCCTGAACAGCAACAGGCTATCCTGCACGGGTTAGATGACAAAATTTTAATCAACGCCGAGTCCTGGTACGACCGCAACCGCGACAGTGAGGGCAACAGTCGCCCCTACCGCGCCCGCTTTGAAGGCGTGATGCCCAACCTCAAACGCCGTTATGCCGAAGCCACTTCCGATAAATTGCGCCAAAAGTTTGAACAGTTCATCGTCCCCCAGCCCTGTCCGGTCTGTCACGGTCTGCGCCTCAAACCCGAAGCCCGCGCCGTCAAACTAGGGGGCTACAATATCCTCGCCCTGACCTCCGCCTCAATTGATGAATGCCTGACCATCCTGGAACAACTCAAACTCAAGGAACGACAGGCCAAGATTGCCGAGATGGTGATCCGCGAGGTCAAGACTCGGCTGCGCTTCTTGATTGATGTGGGCTTGGATTACCTGACCCTGGACCGGGGGGCGGGGACTCTCTCGGGCGGGGAGGCGCAACGGATTCGGCTGGCGACCCAGATTGGTTCGGGCCTGACGGGGGTCCTCTACGTCCTGGATGAACCCTCCATTGGGCTACACCAACGGGACAACGGGCGTTTACTCAAGACCCTGACCCGCTTGCGGGACCTCAACAACACCCTAGTGGTGGTGGAACACGACGAGGAGACGATCCGGGCTGCTGACTACGTGGTGGATATCGGGCCGGGGGCGGGGGTCCATGGTGGGCGGATCGTGGCTCAGGGTACCGTGGACGATGTAGCGCAGTGCCCAGAATCCATTACCGGGGCCTACCTCTCGGGCCGTAGCCACATCCCCACCCCAGCTCGCCGTGCTGGGAATGGCCTGAACCTCCGCATCCAAGGCGCGACCCGCAATAACCTCAAGGATATTGAGGTCGAGGTCCCCCTGGGTAAACTCGTGGCGGTAACGGGGGTTTCTGGTTCCGGTAAATCTACCCTGGTCAACGAGTTGCTTTATCCCTCCCTGCGCCATCACTTTGACCGCAATATCCCCGTTCCCGTGGGTGTGCGCTCCGTGACCGGGTTGGATTGTCTGGATAAATTCATTGTCATTGACCAGTCCCCGATTGGTCGGACGCCCCGCTCCAACTCCGCGACCTACACGGGTAGTTTTGACGGTATCCGCGAGCTGTTTAGTATGACGGTGGAGGCCAAGGCGCGGGGTTACGCACCGGGGCGGTTCTCCTTCAACGTCAAGGGGGGCCGTTGCGAGGCTTGCCACGGCGAGGGGGTGAATGTGATTGAGATGAACTTCCTGCCCGATGTCTATGTGGAGTGCGAAGTCTGTCGGGGTAAGCGGTACAACCGCGAAACGCTCCAAGTCCTCTACAAAAATAAATCTATTGCCGATGTGCTGGACATGACCGTAGAAGAGGCGGTGGGCTTTTTCGAGCATATCCCCAAGGTGGCGAGTAAGGTCAAGAGTCTCAACGATGTGGGCCTCAACTACATCCGCCTGGGTCAACCCGCCCCGACCCTCAGCGGCGGCGAAGCGCAACGGGTCAAACTCGCCACCGAACTCAGCCGCCGCTCTACCGGACGGACCCTCTACCTCTTGGATGAACCGACCACGGGCCTGTCTTTTTACGATGTCCACAAACTGTTAAATGTCCTGCACCAACTCGTGGAGACGGGCAATACGGTCCTGGTCATCGAACACAACCTGGATGTCATCCGCACCAGCGATTGGGTGATTGACTTGGGACCCGAGGGTGGGCACCGGGGCGGACAGGTCATTGCCACGGGCACCCCCGAACAGGTCGCCGAGGTCCCCCAGTCCTACACCGGGCAATATCTCAAAAAAGTCCTGCAACAGTTCCCCCATGCGCCGCTCGTGGCAGCGGAATAAATTTTTAGAGGCTGTAATGACCAGAGTCTAATTTGGAATCCCGAGCAAATAACTAGGATTGCTAAACTTAAATAGGTAGGTTAGTCAAATATATATTTTTGTACCTTTATATGGACAACGCCTAAAGAATAGCTATTCCACAGGTCCGAATCCTGTCATCTTGAAATCTTCAATTAGTCCGACGTAGGCGTTGGGCGGTCAAGATTAAAGAGTTGATAAGTTCCTGTAACCGTTCTTCGAGCTTCGGGTCCAATAACTTACCTTCATTGTCAAACTGTTTCCAGGCTTGTCCAATCGCCACTTGTTCCGGGACGACCCAGGCGTGGACCCAGCGGGCCACAATGCGGAGGTCGTTGAGAGCATTGCTGTTTTGACCGCCGCCCAATACACTGATTGCCCCAAAAATTTTACCTTCCAGTTCCGTAAAGCTCAGCAGGTCCAGGGTGTTTTTGAGTACACCACTGAAACTGCCGTGGTACTCCGGGGTACTGATGATGACATCGGCGGCACTGGCCTTAGCTTTCAACAAACTTACTGCCGGGTAATCTGGGTAGCTATCCCCACCATTACAGAGGGGTAAAGGCTGGGCTAAGGGGTCAAAAAATTCCACCATCGTCCCCTGGGGAGCCAAGGTCAAGGCATGGAGCAAGACCGCCCGACTTGCGCGACTGGGGACGAAGACTACCACATAGGCCCAAAACCTTAATCGCTTCCATCGCTATGCCCCGATTTCTCCTCTATCCTAAGCCGCTCAGCCTTGCCCCTATATCGGCTGGACCTCAATAAGAATTAAGATTCGCGGTCTTCCCATTCAGCAGCGAGGGTTTGTTTATCGCTGCGGCGGGAGGGTTGGCGGTGGATACGGGCGAGTTTGGGGAGTTGGGTCTGGGTGTTGTGGGGGCGGCTCTGGGTTTTGAGGGTATTGTCCGTGGGGAGGGAAAGGGGTTGGGCCAGGATTTCTGCAAGGAAAGTCAGGTAAATCGGGTGACGGGCAAGCTCAGCGCCCTGGACCGCACAGCCCGGTTCCTCACGGTGCAGACAATTACGGAACTGACAGTGGCCCAGATATTCACAAAACTCAGGAAATAACCCCGCCAAGTCCTCGGGGGAGACACGCAGGGTCAGTTGCGAGAAACCCGGTGTATCGGCAAGTCGCACTTCTGGGGGCAGGGTGAAAATCTCCACATGGCGGGTTGTGTGCCGCCCATGACCCAACCGTTGGGAGACCTCACCCACGCGCAACGCTAGGCCCGGTTGGAGAGCATTGAGCAGACTGGATTTACCTGCCCCGGAAGGCCCAGCCAGAACTGAAGTGCGATGGGCCAAGGTCGCGCGTAACGCCTCCAATCCCGCCTGGGTCCGGGTACTTAGAAGTTGCGGCGGATAGCCCCAGCTTTTGAGTTGGTGGGTGATGAGGTGGAGTTCCGGGTCGGGTAGGAGGTCAACTTTATTGAGGACCACCACCACGGGCAGGTCCTCTTGCTCAATCTGGACCAAGAAACGGCTGGCAACTTCGGGGTCGAAGGCGGGTTGGGTGGCGGCTAAAACCAGGATGACCTGTTCGACATTGGCAATCGCGGGGCGGGTCAGGGCATTAGTCCGGGGGAGGACAGCGGTGATGGCCCCCTGGTCTCCAGACTCAGCCTGTTCACTCAGTTCCACTTGGTCACCGACTAGGACTTGACCGTGGAGTTTTTTCAGTAGGGAACGCAGTTTGCAGAGCCGGGGCTGGTCTTCACCCGCCACTTGGACGCGGTAATAGTTGGACTGGATCGCAATGACGATGCCCGTGGTCATGATTTTTCGCCCAAACGCGGCTCGGTCCCCAGACGTAACCGTTGTAGATTACTCCGGTGCCGCCAAACCACAAAAGCCCCGCCCAAAAGCCCTAACAGCACAAAGGCCGGGGGCTGCCCAAAAACCAACATCAATATGGTCACCCCCAAACCGCCGAGAACTGACCCAACGGAGACCATCCGCGTCAACCCTACCGCCGCCCCCCACAGAGCCAAGGTCGCCAGAGCCACCCGGAGGTCTACCGCGAAAAGTAAACCCAGACTCACCGCCACGGATTTACCACCCTGACCGCCCAACCAGATGGATTTACTGTGACCGAGAATTGCCATCAGCCCCGCCCCCACTGCCCACCAGGTTTCATAGCCCGACGGCTCTAGCCAGATTTGCGTTAATTTAAGGGCAATAAATCCCTTCCCCAAGTCAAAAAGTAATACACCCAAAGCCGGGAGCTTCCCCGCCACCCGCAATACATTGGTCGCCCCGGTGGAACCGGAACCCACTTGGCGGATATCTACGCCTTTTAAAGCTCGCACCACCAGATAACCGGGCGAGACCGCACCCAGCAGATAAGCCGCAACCAGACAGCCAAGACCCAGGGCAAAATCCATGCTCTCAGGATAACCCGCGCCCATCGCGCCGTCGGACCTCGCCTAAACTTGAAGTAAAACGAGACGTGCAGCATGGTCGAGATTCACCCCGAGATGGCCCTACCGCAATTTATTGAACACACCTGTCTGAATGTATTGACCACGACGACGACCGTGGAGCAGGTCTGTTGGGAAGCCGACCGCCACCGCTTCCGGGCCGTCTGTGTCCCGCCTTTACACCTAGCCACTGCCGTCAAAGCACTGTACAAAAAACCGATTCAAGTCTGGACTGTCGTGGGTTTTCCCCTCGGGCTCGATACCCCCCAAGCGAAACTTTACGCCGCTCAGCAACTCGCCGACCAGGGCGCAACGGGCCTTGAAGTGGTACCGCAACTGATTTGGCTCAAACAGGGCGACCCCAACCGGGTCTATCAAGAACTCGCCGAGATTCAGCAGGCCACCCGGCTCCCGGTGCGGGCCATTCTCGAACTCAACCTCCTCGAACCCGCCGAACTCGAACTCGCGCTCCAAGTCTGTCGGGATGCCGGGGTGAGTGGGATCAAGACGGGCACGGGTTGGGCCGGGAACACTACCGCCGATCAGGTCCGCCAAGTAGCCAGTCTCAGTAAGGGCCGTCTACCCATCAAAGCGAGCGGTGGGATTAAGACCCTCGCTCAATGTCTGGACCTGTTGGCGGCGGGCGCGACGGCTCTCGGTACTTCCCAGGGCGTGATGATTTTGAAACAACAGCAAGAGCGGGTTTTGTGACCAACAGCGCGGCTCTAGTCGTGGGGTTTTTCACCCTGTTGGTCTTGCTGGTGCCCCTGGGACTCTCGCCTTGGGTGCCCTTTGGCTTGTGCGTGGTCGGCACAGCTCTCAGTGGCGGGGATGCACTTTTTAACCAGGGACGGTTCGCCCGGTTAATCTTGGACCTCGCCCAAGAATGGCTAGACCCCAGTTACAAAAAGCGGCTGGCCTATCACGAGAGCGGGCATCTGTTGGTGGGTCATTGTTTCGGGCTGAAGGCCAGTAGCTACGCGATTGGGGCACAGGCTAGTCGTCGTCTAGGGTTTGCGGTGAGTAGTCTAGTTGAGTTTGACCAACCGGAACGCTTCAGTCCCCGCGCCTACGGGACGACCCTGATGGCAGGGGGGGTGGCGGAGGTGTTGTTTTTTGAGGAAGCACGGGGCGGAGCTGATGATTTGGTGAAAATCCGTGCCCTGCTTGCCCTCAATCCCCAGCGTGAACAACTGGAGCGTGAATACTGCCGTGAAGCTACCCGTCTACTCAAGGCCCACCACACCCTCCACGACCAACTGGCCCGACTGATGCTCACCAATGCACCGCTCACAACCTGTCAAACCCTGCTTGCGGTTTTGAAGTAACGGGGCTAGCCGGGGTACTGAGATGCTACGTTAAAACTCCCCTGCTTGTGGGCAATGGATATAAAAGACTCCCAGGGAGAAATTCTTTGTTCGGTGTCGCGCCTTCTGGGAGCGGACCTCAGGAATGCTTGGTTGCCGGGGGCGGACTTGACCCAACGTAATTTACAGGGGGCGGATTTGGTCTGTGCCCACCTAGAAGGCGCGGACCTGCGGGGGGCAGACCTCTGGGGGGCGGACCTAGAGG
>NZ_JAAXLT010000203.1 GCF_013285555.1 Candidatus Cyanaurora vandensis
CCCCGACCCCCTGAGCTATATCGCAGGACTCGTAGAAACCGGGACGGTCTTACTCTATGGCTATGAGCGTCCTATCCTACCCGGTGTAGATCTTGACCGTCCGCTCCCTAATCAGGATTATCAGCACTTAGTTTTTTGGAGCCAGCCCCCCTCGCCCCTCCATGGGCACTGGCTAATTGCCCATAGCCAGCCCCGTCAAGTCCATCTATTACTCCAACCCGTGCCCGTCCTGGACTGGGAAGCAGTCCTAGAACTGCTTTTGACCACTCTCACCCAGCCCCGAGCGACCTGTAACCTCCTCGGGCTAGGCCAACAGTACTGGCTCTCGCCTCAGTGTTTATTGGAGGGTTTACACGAATTACGCTGGGCCTTGCACCATGTCTCTGGTCCTGGTTGGGGTACAACCCACGGTCAATTGGCGGCTTGGTACCAAGGTCAACTCCCCCTCTATGCCCCTAGTGCTCGTCAAGGCCCGCCTGTACGGACACTGTTTCGTCCTTAGGAAGCACGGGAAACACGGTTTTAATTCTCAGAACACCTAAGCTATGTTACCTATCCCAGGGGCAGCTTACCGATTGGCTGCTCTGGCTAGCACCATAGCGGTAGGGGTTGGAACTACAACATGACCATTGAACCAAGACTTACACGCCGTCAAGTCCTCCAAGCTAGTGCGGCAGTACTGGCTCTGGGGCAAGGCGTACAGGCACAAACGACCCGTCTCGTGACTCGTCGTCTGGGACGGACTGAACGTCAAGTGACAACCTTGGGGTTAGGTGGACAGGCTTCGATTGAGTGGCCCGGAGCGGGGATTGACCCGGTGGCGATCATTACCAAGGCGATTGGTGAAGGGGTGACCTATCTGGATACCTCGAACATCTATGGTCCGAGCCAAACTAATTTTGGACAGGCTTTTCAGGAGCTAGCGCTTATCCCTGGGCGCACGGATTATGACGCGGGGTTGCGGAGTGCGTTGTTTCTCGCTACTAAAACCCATATGCGCTACAGCCGCTACAGTGGAGCCGCCTTGCCTTATATCTATCGCCGGTCTGATGGGACTGGGATTATCGGCGCAGTAGATGATGTACGCCGTTCCCTCTCGCAGATTTTTGGTAATGGGCAAGGGAGTTATCCCGCTGGGTCCTATCTGGATTTAGTACAAATTCACAACTTGACTGAAATTGGGGAAGTAGATGCTATCTACGCTCGTCTCAATGATGCAAATCCCGGGTTGACGACAATCGGAGCCTTAGCGGGGTTATTAGATCTACGAGATGGCACCAACCGCACTGGGCTCAATCCCAAGGGTGAGCGTGTAATCCGGCATCTAGGCATTAGTGGACACTGGAGTTCCCCGGTTTTGATGGATTGTTTACAGCGCGACAGCCGCGATATCCTTGAGACGTTGCTGGTCTCGCTCAATACCAACGACCTGAATTATCTCAACCACCGCTACAATGTCTTGCCGATTGCCCGCGCCCTTGATCTAGGGATTATCGCCATGAAGGTCTTCGGGGATGCTACCTACTACGGACGTAAGCCTGGTTTTGCCAATGACGCTTCCGACGTATATCTCAAGGTCGGTTCGCCTTTTTTATCTTCCAAAGCATTGATTCAATACACCTTGAGCCAGCCCGGTGTGGCAGTGGCCCTGACGGGAATTGGCAAGATTGACCCCAGCAATGACCCGACCAAAGACCAACTCATCTCTAACATTCAAGCCGCCCAAGTTACGACCCCGATGAGTGCCAATGCCCAACTCGATCTAGAGGCCAAGACAGCGACCTTGGGCGATACTAACTACTTCCAGACTGACGCGATTAATTTGACACCCCCGCGCAACCTCCAAGGCACCCGCCAAGGTCAGACTATCACCCTCACCTGGGATACTCCCTACGCTGGGAATTCCCCGCTCCAGTCCTACGATATCCTCCGCGCTGGCAGTGTCTTGACTACCCAGACCCACACTGCCCAGACCTCGACTGCCCGGTACCAATTCACTGAAAACAATCCCACCCGGACCGCTTACACGGTCCGAGTCCGCGATAGCAAAAACCGTACCGCCCAAGCCCAAGTGACGGTCTAGAGTTGGTCCAAGAGTTTGTGGGTCTGGGGGATGACGCGGACTCGGTTGAGTCGGCGGCTGAGTCCACTCTGCCAAGCGAGGACTTGGGCCGGTGTGGGGGCAATGGCTCCATTCTGAGGCGTGACCGGCTGGAGGACAACTAAAATATCCGGGTCTACTCCCGCCACCAGTTGCGCCGCCCGATTCAAATCCGCTGGGTCCGTATCGCCAGTGATGACCCATTTGGTATATACCTGTACCCCTTGGTCCACGCACAACCGGAGAGATTCTTCATGTTCAGTCCAGAGGGGCTGCTCCCCGCAAGCAGAGGGAAGCTTCAGGTCCATTGAGACCCAAGCCAGAGCGGGTAAGACTGCCGCCAACTCTTTGGGATGATGTCCCCCGGTCTCCAAATAGGCTGGAATGGGACATTGGGGTAAGAAAGCCTGTAAAAAGCGGTGGTGTAATAAAGGCTCTCCCCCGGTCAAGCTCAAATGAGCGTGGGGATAATCTTTTTGTAATAAACTCACCCAACGCCCCAACTGCTCTACTGAAACCGGATTCTGGATGATGATGAAGTCCCGTGCCCCGCTGTGTTGTTCCACCCGTGCAGTTTTAGTTACGCTGTGGGTCTGGGGCGAATCGCACCAGCTACAGCGCAGGTCACACCCCCCAAAGCGGATAAACAGTTGCCGCTCCCCGACTAGCGGACCCTCCCCCTGGATCGCTGAGAAGACTTCTACCAGCCAAGCTTCCATCACCTTCATCCTGCTGCTTTATAGCTTTCAACCTTAACAGTCTGGCTTGTTACCTGCTGATTCTTCCCGTCGCTGCCCTGTGTCCGTAGTGATAAAATAAAGCCTGCACCAAGCGGGTGTAGTTTACTGGTAAAACCACAGTCTTCCAAACTGTAGTAATGGGTTCGATTCCCATCACCCGCTATCCTCACCAAAGAAACCGGGTGACTGAGCAAGAAATCATCTGACTCATCGCCCGCCAGACTGCAATTAATACCCAAGCTATTGCTGAAATACGGATACTCGTCAGCGATTTGCGCTTATCAGTCGCGGAGTTGCGCGAAGGCCAAGCCATGCTAATCCAGTGGTTCAATGAGGAGCAGGACCGCCGCGAGGAGATGCGTCAGGATCAACTCTGACGCGAGTTCGCGAATAAACTAGGACTTACGCAAAGCGACGGGTGATGATAGTCTATGTATCGTCATCAATCTTGCTGAGACTTCTTGCCAAGCACCGGTTACCCACAGGGTGGCACATGTAAGCCTGGATGGGGTTCAAGCTGCGGCTCACAGCGGTTTTTTAACGGGGAGAAGCCATAAGCTAGTAACTGCTCTTACGCTCTTCTGGCTTCGTGGTCTTGGTTCCCCACCACGCCTATGCCCTTCAGGGTATGGGGCGGAGGGGTCTCTCTATCGAAAGAGACATTTTTACAGGAGCTTTATGTAACATATGCTACTAAATGCTATGTTTGAAAAGTATTCAGTAGGGGATTGAGCGTGAACAAAATTGAAGCGGTTATTCGTCCTGAGAAATTACATGATGTTCGTACCGCGCTCTTGGCACGGGGAATTGGTGGGATGACGGTGACAGAGGTGCTGGGCTTCGGGCGGCAGCGCGGGAACCATTACAGCTACCGGGGAACTTCCTATGAGGCGACTTTTATTAAGAAGGTCAAGCTGGAAGTTGTAGTTCCTGAGAATATTACGGACAGTGTAGTGGATGTGTTGGTGGCCAATGCCCGTACCGGGTCGGTTGGGGATGGCAAGATTTTTGTCACGCCCATCTCGCGGGTCGTCCGGGTCCGTACTGGGGAAGAGAACGAGAACGCTCTCACTCCGGCTCTTGAATCAGCGGTTGTTTCCTAAATCCCTTCGATGCTGACGCCGAGGAACTGGGCCATCGTCGCGGCCTGTTCCTCAAGCACAGTTAAGGTGGGGGGCTGCTCTACGCCGGAGAGGCGGATGTCCCCCTTACCTTTCACTTTTAAATAAATGAGTCGGCGTGGATTAAGGCCGTCCTTCAATACAACCCGGATACCCTGAATCATGTTTAGGGGGTACTGGATGTTGACGTGGCGGTCTTTGCCGAGGAAGCCTGAACGGTAAATCGTGACTTTACCGGACTTTTTGTCGAATTCGTTGTAGCCAGCACCGACATTTAAAAAGATAGTCAACCAGTAGTAGAGCGCGAACAAGCTCCCCAATGCACCGTAGGCACTCAGGACTGCGCCTTGGGGGAACTTATTAAATTGTGGGTTGCCGACAATATCGGTGAAGGGTAAGAGGTTGACCCCAGCGAAGGTGGATAACCCCGCTAGAAGGAAACCCAGACCCCCAATCGTCAAGGCTAGGGCGGTCAAGTAACTGCTGAGGCGACGCGCTCCGGCAACTTCATAGCGGAGACGGGTTACCGTTTGTTGAATGGGAGCCATGGACACACGCAGTACAACTTTTTATACATTGTAGGGGCAATCAAAATCTTTTGCGGGCGATGGGAATGGGAACAAACCCCTGTGGGTCTTCTTCTAGAAGAGGGACTGAAAACTGCACGCTTACCCCTTGACAAACCATGACCTCTGTTTATGAATCGCAACTGTTGGCGGGCCACATCCTGGATTGGCGGCTAATCCGCTCCATCGCCCGCATTTTAGGGACTGAGTTACAGCAGGTGGTGCCCTTGGCTTTGGAGAATAACCGTTTACATATCGGTTGTTTTCGTCAACCGGACTCTGCCTACCGCGCCCAACTCTCGGGCCGCCTCAAAAGCGACCTCCGAGTCAGTCTGTTGCCGGAGACCGAACGGAACCTCTGGTTACAGCTATGCCAGGAAAATCTGGATGCCCAGGTCCTCGCTGCTACCCAACTCACGGTCGTCACCAATGGCGACCAGCCCGATGAACAACAAATTAGCCTCAAGGTCCAGGGTCTTTTGATGCGGGCCCTGGAGTCACGGGCTTCAGATATTCACCTAGAACCCATGCCCGAGGGTCTGCTGGTGCGCTACCGGGTGGACGGTCTGCTTAAGGAAGTGGAACTCTTGCCCGTGGAATGGCAGAAGCTAATCGTGGCACGGGTCAAGGTCATGGCGGATCTGGATATTGCCAACCAACGTACCCCCCAGGACGGGCGTTCTACCCAGACGCTGGGCAAGACGACGCTGGATTTACGGGTCAGTACCTTACCCTGCCTGCATGGCGAGAAAGCCGTGATCCGGTTACTGAATAAATCCAACCGCTTCATGTCTCTTGAGGAAATAGGCCTGGTCGAGCAGACGCTGGAGGTCTATACCAAGTGGCTAGACCGCGCCCAGGGCCTGATTCTCATCACTGGACCCACAGGCTCGGGCAAAACCAGTACGCTCTACGCGAGCTTGATGCGTCTACTTAACCCCAATAAAAATATCGTCACGATTGAAGACCCAGTTGAGTACCAACTCTCTAGCGTCAACCAAGTCCAGGTGAACCCGAAGGCGGGGCTGACCTTTGCTGGGGGCCTGCGCTCGATCCTCCGTCAGGACCCGGACATCATCATGGTCGGGGAGATCCGGGACCCGGAGACGGCCCAGACCGTGTTTCAGGCAGCAGTGACGGGGCACTTGGTCCTGGCGACCATTCACACCGACGATGCGCCAAGTACGGTCAACCGTTTAATTTACCTAGGCGTGGAGCCTTACCTCATCTCTGCGGCCCTGCTTGGGGTAGTAGCGCAGCGGTTGGTGCGGCGGGCCTGTCCCCGTTGTGCGACCTATTTCAGTCCGACAGCGCGAGACCTGACCCGTCTGGGGTTGTCCGATAGCCTCCCGCAGACCGATGAAGTGCGCTGGGTCAAGCCTACGGGCTGTGAGGCGTGTCAGGGGGTAGGTTTTCGGGGCCGGGAGGGGATTTTTGAGGTCATGCCCGTGGATAATATCATTCGGCAGATGATCCATGGGCAGTCTAGCGTTATGGATATGAAAGCTCACCTCAGGCAATTGGGGCTACCGACCCTGGGTGAGGCTGGTCTGCAAAAGGTGATGGCGGGTAAGACCACAATTGAGGAAATTCTGCGCGTGGTGAGCCTTTAAACTGATGGATGGAAACGAGGTGTGCCGATGACAATGATGCCCCCGGAGGGTCCTGACGAAAACGGTCTGTTCCCCTGGGAACGGGAGGACCGCCGCGCCTCGGCTCTGCCTTCGTCTCCGGCCCCCAGCTTCTTACCCAAGGGTTTTCCCACGGTAGAACAACCCTGGCTCACGGTTCTGGGAGTGAGTTCGGTGATTATGCTAGGCACTTTCTTCATCCTGTTCCTCGCAACTCCGCCGCCGCCGCCGCCTGTCGTTATTATCCCTAATCCCGTCTCTACCCCTGATCCAGCCACGATCACCACCACCACTGCCTCGCCCTCTATTACGCGCCCCGTCCGTCGTCGAGCTACCACGACCACAACATCCCCCATCGAGACGGTGGCAGCTAGCCCAACGGAAACAACGGCAGCCATCCCCCAAACAACACTCCCACCCATCCCGGCTCCCTCCACAACAGCCATAGCTCGTCCCTACCCGTCTTTGACTAAAGAGGACCTCAAAGAAGTCCTACAAGATGTTGGTCGCGCCAACCCCTTCACTGTGCCCCCTGCTGCTGCTAAGCCTGTCATCCAGCCTTTACCCTCGCAGATCACCCCCTTACCGCCGCCCAGTGGACGCCTCCCGCCGCCGCCTGCCCCCCTCGAACCCATTCCTAGCTTGGTTGCTTTGGCCTACTCCCCGACTGTGGGTTGGCTGGCCCAAGTCCAAATAGGTGAACAAGTCCTTGACGCTGCTAAAGGTGTGCGGGTGGGTTCTTGGTTGGTCCGCTCCGTGGGTAGTGGCGGGGTCGTGATTGCCAAGGGTAAACAAACACTCACTCTGGTCCTCTAGGTCTTCACCATGCGCTGTGCTGCTTTTGTTGTGAGTATGTTGGTCACCCTCCCGGTGTGGGCGGCTCCCGAGTTACAGGGCGTTGAACCGCTGCCTGCACCCAGTCAAGGGGTGGTCATCAAAGCCCAGGAGGGCCTGACCTACGAAGTGCGTCCCACGGTAGATAAAGCCCTAGTTCTCCTGCTCAAAGGGGCGACCCTGGGACAGACCCGCCCCGCCGTCCTACCGACTAATTTTGGCAGTGTAATCCTCAACCAAAGCACCGAGGGCGTGACCGTCCGGCTGACTTTTACCCAGCCCGACACGACCTATCAGTTTCAGCCGAGCGATGAGAACCGGACCTTGACCGTCCAGTTGACAACCAAAGGCCAACCCGTTGCCCAGGCCCAGGCCCAACTCACCACAACCGTCCCAGCTAAGCCTGTCGAACGCTTCACCCTCAAGGCCCGGAGCCAGGAAGTACGCGATACCTTGACCCTGTTGAGTCGGATCAGCCGGACTAGCATTGTCACCAGCCCCGAGGTCCAGTCTAAGGTCACGTTGAATCTTGAAAATGCAACTTTTGAGGATGCCCTCAAATCCGTCGTCGCCCTAGCCAACCTACAGTTCCGGCGGGAGGGAGAAGTATACGTCGTCTTCCAACGCCCGCCCAATCCCCAGGGCGGCCCCGCGAGTGATGACGGGATCAAAGATATCGGTGACCCGCGCCCCCGTTCCCCCGACGACGACCCCGGCGACCGTCTAGTTTCGATTATTGCCAATGACACCGAACTCAGCCGCGTCCTCAAGGAAATGGCGAACCAAGCCAACGTGGAATTGATCCTGACCGGACAGATCAACGAACAGGTCTCCGTGCGCTTGGTCAACCGCACCTTCACTGACGCGCTAGAACAATTGTTGGCTGGAACAACCTTTGGTTACAGCCGTGCCGGGAATGTGTACCGGGTGGGCGATGCGACTCCGGGCACGCCCACGTCCAAGGCTTTTTCGACCCTAAAAGTATTTCGTTTGAGTAACAGTAAAGTCAGGGATCTCTTTGACCAACTCCCCCCGTCCCTCGCCGCCCTCAGCCAGGGGATCAAGATTGATGAACCCCGCAACGCCCTAATTGTGAGCGGCCCGCCCTCCTTCGTAACCCAGATCGCGAGCATTATCAAAGAACTGGACACCCCAATCCCCACGGTGAGCTTCGGGGTCAAGATCGTTGAACTTACTGAAAGTGGTTCTCAAGATTATCGGGCTGTAGCGGCTTATCTCGGCGGTGGTGATACTGTAGCCGGGGTCACTGGTCAGGACCGACGAAACTTACTCGGGGTGTTTGCCAATGACCCTTTTACCGTCTTGCTTCTCAACAATTTCCAACGTATTTTGACTACGGTAGGCGGGCTGATTCAGAGTGGGAAAGGCAGGCTAGTTACCGATACTAAGGTAACTGCCATCAGCGGACAGACTACCGCCATTGACGTAAGCCAGCAGGTTAACTTCACCCTCTCGACAGCAGTCAGTTCCGGTTCCTCGACTGTGCCCAGCCAGACGCTCCAGACGATCAATGTCCCGACCACGGTACAAATTACGCCGACGGTCCAGGCGGATGGCAATGTGTTTACGGATATCCAGATCCAAGCCTCCTCTACCTCTGCGCCAACAGTTGCGGTACCCGGTGATACCGTAGCTCCACCCAACCTCAACTCGCGCCGGGTTGCCAGTAAAGTCCTTTTACGAGACGGTGAAACGATTGAGATTGGCGGCTTGATCCAAAACCAGAGCACTGAGACCCGCTCAAGGCTGCCCATAATTGGCTATATTCCCTTCATTGGCGATCTCTTCTCAAGCACGAACCGGATTGAGACTTCCAGCGAGTTGCTGGTCTTTGTTACTGCCTACATCAACCGTCGCCCGACCCAGCCGCCGATTCAAGAGGCTCCGGTGGGCGGTACGAGACTCGACATCATTCCAGACGCGCTTAAGATCTTCCCAGATACTCTCATCCCGCCCAAATAAGTTTGGCGTAAGTTACGGTTAGCTGAAAAATCCTGAATAGACTTCAATTAAATATCTTTGCTCTAGGGAAACATCCCCGGTGGTTTATAGCTAGCTGGGACGGGTGGACACCCCTGAATTTACAACCATAAAAGCGTGCTAGAATTAAGTTTGCGCTTCTGTGAAAGATACCTCTTCACAGCTTGGATTGGACGCAAAATCATACATTCTTAACTGTTCTTAGGAGTACCTGCATGAGTGGTGCGGCGGCGGATCGGATCGTGACGGCGAACCTGCGGAGTGAGATGCAGCGTTCGTACCTAGAGTACGCCATGAGCGTGATTGTGGGGCGTGCTCTCCCCGATGCGCGGGATGGACTCAAGCCCGTCCACCGCCGGATTCTCTTCACCATGCACGAGTTGGGTCTCAGCCCAGACCGCCCTTTCCGTAAATGTGCGCGGGTGGTCGGGGACGCGTTGGGCAAATATCACCCCCACGGCGATGGTGCCCTCTACGATGCCTTGGTCCGCATGGCTCAGGACTTCTCAATGCGGATGCCGCTCATTGAGGGCCACGGAAACTTTGGCTCGATTGATGATGATCCCCCGGCGGCGATGCGCTACACCGAATGCCGTCTGACTCAACTCTCAGCCCAGACCCTACTGACTGATATCGAATCCGATACGGTTGACTTTCAAGATAACTTTGACGGTTCTCAGCAAGAGCCGACCCTGCTCCCGGCCCGTCTCCCCCAGTTACTCCTAAATGGTTCCTCGGGGATCGCAGTCGGGATGGCAACCAATATTCCGCCCCACAACTTGAGTGAGTTGGTGGAGGGGTTGATTACCCTGATTGACCAGCCTGATACCAGTATTAGCCAACTGATGCAACACATCCCCGGACCGGATTTCCCGACCTCTGGGGTAATCCTGGGGCGCGGCGGGATTCGCGATGCCTACCACACGGGCCGGGGCTCAATTACCTTACGTGGCAAAGCGGAGATTGAAACGATTACCCGGGGAGCCACCACCCGCGAGCGGCAAGCTATCATCATCACCGAATTACCCTATCAAGTCAGTTCCCAGGCCATCGAACTTAAGATTAGTGAACTGGTCAACGATGACCGCCTCGACGGAATTGCTGATTTACGCAACGAATCGGATCGCACCGGGATTCGGATTGTCGTCGAACTCAAGCGCGATGCCCACCCCAGAGTCGTCCTCAATAACCTTTACAAGCTCACGCCCCTACAGGTGACGTTCGGGGTAACGCTGCTGGCCCTTGTCGAGGGCAAGCCACGGGTGATGACCCTCAAAGAAGCGTTAGAAGTCTTTATCAACTTCCGTATTGAATTAATCGAGAGACGGACTCGTTACGAACTCAACAAAGTCCGCGAACGTGACCACATCTTGCAGGGCCAGCTTACGGCTCTGACGCACCTAGATGCGGTGATTGCGCTGGTTCGTAATGCCACTGATACCCCTGCGGCTAAGCAAGAGTTGATGACCCGCTATGACCTCTCGGAGACCCAGGCTGATGCCATTCTGCGGATGCAGCTGCGGAGCCTGACTTCCTTGGAGGCGGACAAACTAGAAGAAGAACACCGGACCTTGATGCTGCGGATCGAGGACCTGACAGACATCCTGGAGCGTCGTCCCCGCATTCTGGAGATGATTAAAACTGAGTTACTCGACCTCAAAACCCGTTTTGCCAATCCCCGCCGCACGGTCATTGAGTTTAGCGAGGGGGAGCTAGAAGACGTAGACCTGATTGCCAACCAGGAAATCCTGGTCATGTTGACGGAACAGGGTTACGTCAAAGCCATGCCG
Source organism: Candidatus Cyanaurora vandensis (assembly GCF_013285555.1). GTDB lineage: Bacteria > Cyanobacteriota > Cyanobacteriia > Gloeobacterales > Anthocerotibacteraceae > Cyanaurora > Cyanaurora vandensis. The sequence continues at coordinate 10,785 of NZ_JAAXLT010000203.1, forward strand.
AGTAACGCTTTTAATTGCCAGAGTCGCGGCACGCGGGGCAAGTCTGGCGGGAAGGTTAAGGATGACGATGGGGTGAAGCATTTCTTTGCCTGTTCTAACCACGATACGATCCTCTTTTTTACCAACTTGGGCACGGTCTTCGCGCTCAAGGGCTACCAACTCCCGGTCGGTTCGCGGACGACACGGGGGATGCCCATCGTCCAGTTGTTGCCGATTAGCGGGGAGGCCAAAGTTACCTCCATTGTCCCGGTCCACGACTTTGAGCGGACCGATGAGTATCTGGTCATGTTGACCCAGCAGGGCTACATCAAAAAGACCGACCTCAAAGCCTTCGCCCATATCCGCACCAACGGCCTGATTGCCATTGACCTAGAGGAGGGTGACGAAC
>NZ_JAAXLT010000204.1 GCF_013285555.1 Candidatus Cyanaurora vandensis
CTCTCCCCCGAACCCCTCGTCTACGGCGGTAAGTCCTACGTTTTTGCCTTGGCCTCTAATGGCTTCAAAACCAGTCAGCGCGAACCCTCTGATGTCTGGCTGATGGCGGTGGACCCAGCAAATCCTCTCTATCGGCAGGTGAGCAACCCTGACCTAGTGCTGGTACGCGCCGACCCAGAATATTTCACGACCACCCTGGGACCCTGGATCTATTACAGCCAACGCCAGGGTTCCCGCCGACTCACACACCGTTGCTCGACAGGTCTAGGTCCCGGTCAATAATCACCCCGTCGAACCAAAGCCCCCCGTCCCGCGTACCGAGGGGGGCAATTCCTTCACGACCTGGACTTGGACCCGCAACACGGGCTGGACTACAAGCTGAGCAATTTTCATCCCGACCGTCACTAGGAAGTCTTGGTCTGACAGGTTAATTAAAATCACCCCGACCACGCCGCGATACTGCTCATCCACGGTGCCGGGACTGTTGAGAACGGTGATCCCATGGTTAAGAGCTAACCCGCTGCGCGGACGGACTTGAGCTTCCGTATTGGGCGGTAAAGCCAAGGCGATCCCGGTACTGACTAAAGCCCGCCGCCCCGGTTTAAGCAAAACTTTTTCCACGGCATAGAGGTCCAACCCCGCGTCGCCGGGATGAGCATAGTGGGGTAGACGGGCATCAGGATGGCAGCGTTGAATCTGGAGTTCCACAGTCGTTATTCTCACATGCTGTCAAGTCTATCCAAGTACAGAGCCGTCCGCCCAACCCCATCATTTAAAGTAAATCCATCTAAAAAACGTGGGGCCAATGAGCGATCTCGGGGAACAGGCTTTGGGCAAACTGGCGGAAGTGGGGCTAGCTAGTCAATTACACGATGTAGACAAACTTGATGTCGCTGTCCACACCAACCCCCTCCAACTCCTCGGCGGTGGCGTCGAGACCGTGGATATTCGAGGGGCCGGGCTGGTCATGCAAAAGGACCTGCGCGTGACGGAGATGACGATCCACACCGACAGTATCCACATCAATCCCCTCAAAGCGGCAATGGGCAAGATTGAACTTACCCATCCCACCGATGCCACCGCCCATGTCGTCCTGACTGAAGACGATATCACCCGCGCTTTCAACTCCGAATTCATCCGGGGCAAGTTGCAGGGCTTAGCCCTGGAGGTCCAGGGTCAACCGATGACCGTGGATACCCAGCAGGTAGTTTTTCAACTCCCCGGTGCCGACCGCATGGGACTCATTGCCACAATCTACCTGCGCGAAACTCAGGAGACCAAACAAGTCGCCTTTACCGCTCGTCTAGAGACCACTGCTTACCAAATCCGCTTAACTGATCTGGCCTATACCCAGGGTCAAGACCTCTCCCCGGAACTGACCCAAGCCCTTCTGACTAAGGCCAACGAACTGGGCGACCTCCGCAACTTTGAACTCGAAGGGATGGCCCTACGCCTCCAAGACCTTGATGTCATCAAGGGTCAACTCACCTTGACCACCCAGATCCACGCCGAGCAATTCCCTACTTAGAGGTGCTGCCATGACCCGCCAACCCAATATCCCGCCCGTTATTGAGACTAACGAGACCGAATACCGTGACAGCGGCATCCAAAGCACGGTCCATGTCGCCGGACACCCGATTCATCCCGTCCTGGTCACCTTCCCAATTGGGATGCTCGTGGCAGCCTTTGGGACTGACCTTGGTTACTGGTTGACCCAGGACCCTTTCTGGGCGCGGGCTTCCCTCTGGCTGATTGGGGCGGGACTCCTCACGGCGGTCCTGGCTGCCATCGTCGGCACATTAGATTTTTTGCGGATCGAGCGGGTCCGTGCCCGGACGGCGGGTTGGGCTCATATGTACCTTAATGTTGCGGTCCTAGTTTTGACAGTCATTAACTTTGTCCCCCGCCTCAATGACCCCACCGGGAGTATCCTGCCTTGGGGCCTGGTCCTCTCCACCCTGGTCGCTCTCCTCTTGGGTGTCTCGGGCTGGTATGGCGGGGAGTTAGTTTACCGTCACAAAGTCAGCGTGATTGGCCCGACTGACCGCAGCCGCCCCTGACTGCGGGATACTGGGGCCATGTGACTGGGCTGGAGTTTTGACCAACGTTACGATCCTGGGCGCAGGAGCCTGGGGGACCGCCCTTGCTGAATTAGTCCAAGGACAGGGCCATCCCGTCCAAGTCTGGTCGCGCCAGCAAGATTTAGAAGTAGTCGCGAACGCCGCCGTAGTCATCTCCGCTCTGCCCATGACAGCAGTGCGTTCCGTCGCCGCGAGAATTCCCCTAGCGGACCACGCGATTCTCGTCAGCACCACCAAGGGCCTAGAAGCGGGAACCGTGCTTACCCCCAGTGCCATTTGGCAAAGCTACTTTCCTAAGCATGCTGTCGTCGTCCTCTCCGGGCCAAACTTGGCGAGTGAGATCCGTGCCAAAAAACCCGCCGCCGCCGTGGTTGCCGGACCCCGAGCCCAAGAGGTCCAAAAAATTCTCGCCTGTGAACGGTTCCGCGTCTACCTCAACAACGATCCCCAGGGCGTAGAACTCGGCGGTGCCCTCAAAAATGTCGTTGCCATCAGTGCTGGGGTCAGCGACGGTCTAGATCTGGGGACCAATGCTAAATCCGCCCTAATTACGCGGGGTTTAGCCGAAGTGATCCGCATCGGGGTCCTGCTCGGTGGACAAGCCGAGACTTTTTATGGACTAGCCGGACTCGGGGATTTGTTAACTACTTGTACCAGCCCCCTCAGCCGTAACTATCAGGTCGGCTTTCGACTGGCAACCCATCCAGACCTCCTAGCCGTCCTCAGAAGCATCGAAGGGGTCGCCGAGGGGGTGAATACCGCCCGTGTCCTCGTCCAACTCGCTCAACAACGCAACCTAGAACTCCCAATCGCCCAACAGGTCTGTGCTTTACTGGACGGCAAGACCACCCCCCAGACCGCCCTCGGCAATTTGATGGCCCGCAGCCTCAAGGAAGAATTGAATATCTCCTTAACCAAGCCTTAACCTATCCTGCCGGGAAATCAAGGTAAGCTATTATGCAGAGAGAGTGCTGAAACACGTTTGCAGTGTGAGTTTCGTTGTGAGGAGTTTCACGTGATAAAGCTACGGTCTAGTCGGTGGTCCCTGGCGGTTGCCACGGTCCTCCTCGCTCTGGTAGAGGCAGCCCAGCCTGCCACGGCCCTCCCGGATACTTCCGTTAAGAATTTAGCGACGGATGCCCCGATGGTTTCCCAAGTTACCTCGGTGGCTGAGCTAACCGATGTCAACCCTGACACCTGGGCTTTCCAAGCGTTGCGCTCCCTCGTTGAGCGTTACGGCTGTATCGAAGGCTATCCCAGCAAGGTTTTCCTGGGCAACAAAGCTCTGACTCGTTATGAATTTGCCGCCGGTCTCAATGCCTGTCTTGACCGGGTTAATGAACTCATTGCCGCTGGCACTGCCGACTTGGTGACTCGTGATGACCTAGCCACGGTCCAACGGCTCCAGACTGAGCTACAGAACGAATACCGCAGTCTTCTTCCCCGCGTGGACACCCTAGAGGCCAAGACCAAGGAGCTAGAGGCCAACCTCTTCTCGCGCACGACCAAGCTTGATGCTGAAGTCATCTTCCAAGTTGTCGGGGCGACAGCAGATAACACGGTTAGAGGGACCAACGCCAGTAACGCTCCCCTGATCAGCGGCTCCTCCCAAAACGTTGCCATGGGTGGTCGGGTCCGTCTCAACCTGCGCTCGCGGAACGTCGCCATCCGGGGCGACCAACTCCGGGTCCGCCTCAACGCCAACACTGGTGAAGGTTCCTTCTTCAACACGGGCTTCAGCCGGGTAGGTCGCTTCGATACCCTCCAGGCTCAAGGCGGGGCTCCCGTCAACGGTCTAGCCCCGGTTTCATTTGATAAGGTCTACTACGAATTTCCCTTCATCGCCAACAGCTTCCGCCTCACCATTGGTCCTCGGGCAGAAGCCGTAGACTACCTGGGTACCAACCTCAACACCCGCAGTGAGGGGTCCAACTTCTCCCAGCGCGTCTTCCGGCGTAACATTGCCATCTCTCTAGTCAACACCTCGGTGCCGAGTCTGGTTGCCACTTGGCGCGTCTCGCCCCAGATTGACCTGCGCGCTTACTACGGAGCCACCGCCGGCGGCGATGCCTTTGGTTTTGGCGGCGGTGGGGTGACAGGCCCGAGTCAAGCAGCCGTAGAGGTTGGTTTTCGTCCCGATCCTAGACTAGATCTTGGACTGGGTTACTACCGGACGACCTGCAACTCCTCTAATACAGCCATCAACGCTGAGGCCCCGAGTTCTCAGAACCGGATCTTCTGCGATGCCAGCGTCGGCGGTTCGACCCGCTATCCTTTCTCGGGCAGTGGAGCCATTGCTAACGTCCAGCACGACACTTTCAATGCCCACGTTGACTGGGATATCTTCCCAGAAGTGGCGCTCTTTGGTCGTTACTCTTTCGGGAGTGGAACCCTCAGCGATGGTCAAGCCGCTGGTACTCAGGGCAGTACCATCAATTACAACGAGTGGATGGCGGGCTTAGCCTTCAAGGACCCCTTCGGACAGCGCGGCAACACGATTGGTCTGGCGGTGGTTCAACCGGGGAATCTTACCAGTAACAGCATTTCCGCTGGCACTGTAAGCAGTGTTTACGGTGGCACCACCTTCCCGACGTCGGGTAGCTCACTCCCCGACGCTCGGGAACTTGAGTACGGTTTCTACTACCGCTTCCAAGTGGCAAAGGGCATCACCTTGACCCCTGAGGCCTACTACATCACCAACCCCGGTTCCATCTCCAGTAACCCCAACGTGACCATTGGCTCGCTCAAAGCCGTTTTCACGTTCTAAGCTGAGGTCAATCAACCGAATATCCCAGGGCAGGCTCCGTGCCTGTCCTTTTTTTTGCCCTACACTGAAAACAGCTTTGAGGAGACTTCATGAACATTGGGGACCGGGTGCGGGTAAAACAAGCGGTTATGGTCTATACCCATCCCGAATATCGCAATCAAGCCAAAGATGTCCAGGGCTTCGAGGGGGAGATCGAACACATCATTAGCGATTACAAAGGCCGTCCTGTCAGTCCTGATCTACCCTATCGGGTCAAGTTCACGCCCCGTTTCAAAGCTCACTTTAAGCTGGAGGAACTGGAGGCACTGTGAAAGGTAATGCTATCTTCCTGTTTATCATCGCGGTCTTTCTCTTTACGCTAGTCCTCGTCTCCTCCCGCAGCTTCTTGCCCCAGGAGATGCGTCAACCCGCGCCCGTCCCTGCCCAACCTTGAACCCCTATCGTCTGACTCAGAGTCGAGCTTGGCAGGGAGGGCGACTATTACAATTTTTACGGCTGGCCTACGGTGAATTGACCCCAGGGCAAGACTTAGAGCACCTAGGGCGAACTGTAGAGCAATTTTATGACCCACTCACCACACCACTTTGGCTGCTAGAGCATACTGACGGAGCCGTCGGATGTCTTTGGTTAGGGCAGTCTCTAGACCAAACCAACGGGCAGCGAGCTGCCTATATCTTTTTAGTTTACGTCCACCCAGCCCACCGCCGCCGGGGGTTGGCAACAAGACTCATGGAGGCTGCGATGGCTTGGGCTACAGAACAGGGCTTAGTCCAAGTCCACCTCCAGGTATTAGCTCAAAGTGCCGCCGCTCTCGCTCTGTATCAAAAACTAGGGTTTGTAACTAGAGCCTATCTACTGAGCCGGGAATTACTTAAATTAAATTTCTAATTCTATGCCTAAGGAGTGAATAAATATTTTTACGTAAGGGTATTATGGATTAGTCCAGAGACTCAGTAGTTATTCCTACGTAGAACTACTTCTGCTCTGTACACCCGAATCGTTCACCCCACGCCACTTCTGGAGAGCCCCCATGCAACCGATCCGTATCCTCATTACCGACGACCACACCTTATTTCGTTTCGGACTCAGGTTCTTAATCAAAGATGCCCCTGACCTCGAATTGGTTGGGGAAGCCGCTCAGGGCGAAGAAGCCCTCCGGCTTTGTCAGGAGCTCAAGCCCGACCTCGTGTTGATGGACGTATCTCTACCAGGGATGGACGGGATGGATGTCACCCGACAGCTTAAGCAGCAGCAGCCGGACCTACGGGTTTTATTCCTGACGATGCATGAGGAGGAATCCTATTTGCTTAGAGCTTTAGCCGTCGGGGGAGACGGGTATTTACTCAAGGATGCTCAACGCGAGGAATTGCTGGCTGGCATCCGTAGCGTGGCGATGGGCCGTCCCTACTTTAGTCCCGCGATGTATGTCCTGTTGACCCAGCGTTACATCCAGGATGCTCGTCACCACATAGCCCCCACGCCCCAGATGGTGCCCATCAAAGGTATGGCGGCACGATTGACCCAACGGGAGCAAGAGGTATTACAACTCATTGTGGCTGGTCAGACCAACGCTGAGATTGCTCGCCACCTTTTTATCAGCCCGCGTACTGTGGATACTCACCGTACCAACTTGATGCATAAGCTGAACATCCATAACACTGCTGGTTTAGTCCGGTTTGCGCTCGAACAAGCTGCGTGCTAAAAGCTTAGGGGGCTGAGCTTTGGTCTCAACCCCCTTAAAAAGTCTGGCCTCGAATACCCTAGGGTTATTAAACGGCGTTCTCTGCCAAAAGGTGGATGATAAAACCTAATTGAACATACTAGGATTTAAGGGCGGTATTTTACCTATGTGAAACCATGGGGACTAATGCCTGAGACCTGTTCACTTTGGCTGAAAGTCCAGAGTTACCCGACTGCACCCCGCAACCCGGTCACGACATGAAAGAAATTAAAGTTCTTATCGCCGACGACCACACCCTATTTCGCAGCGGACTTCAGATCCTACTGCGAAACGTGGAGGATATCCGCTTGGTGGCTGAGGCTTGTGATGGCGAGGAAGCTATTTCGTTATTTACCGCCCATCAGCCCGATGTTATCTTGCTCGATATCTCCATGCCCAAATTAGACGGTATCGAAGTCACGCGCTTGATCAAAAGCCTCAATGCCCAAGCCCGCATCCTGATCTTAACGATGCATGAACAGGAAGATTATCTATTTCGGATTATGGGTGCAGGCGCGGACGGCTACTTACTCAAGAATGCTGAAAAAGACGAACTTCTGGAAAGTATTCGCTGTGTCGCCGATGGCAAGCAATTCTTCAGTGCGCCGGTCTTCAAGATGATGGCTGAGAGGTATATCCACGATGCCCAGCAGTTAGGCCGGGGTACATCGCGCGCTCCCGAGCCCCCACCGGCCCGTAATTCACTTGCGGTCCGCCTGACCAACCGAGAACACGAGATCCTCAACTTGATTGCCTTGGGTAATACCAACCCGGAAATTGCCACTAAGCTCTTTATCAGCCCCCGGACTGTAGATACCCACCGGACGAACCTGATGCAGAAGTTGGGAATTAAGAATACTGCCGGATTGGTGCGCTTTGCGATCGAACAGGGCTTGGCCTCAGACTCACATCACTAGGCCACCATCCATACTGAGCACTTGTCCCGTAATAAATGCCGCACTCGGGTCACAGGCGAGATAACGAACTAGCCCCGCCACTTCCTCAGGCTGGCCTAACCGCCCGAGGGGAACCATGGCCAAAATGGCATCATGGTTGAGAGCCTGGGTCATCTCAGTGGCGATAAACCCCGGAGCAACGGCATTGACGGTAATCCCTCGACTAGCCAGTTCACGGGCTAAGGATTTAGTTAATCCTAGGACTCCAGCTTTAGCAGCGGCGTAGTTCGCTTGGCCCGCATTGCCCATCAGCCCACTGCTGGATGCAATATTGATGATCCGTCCGGCGCGTTGTTTCAGCATGATCTTACTAGCCTGACGACAGCACCAAAAGACCCCGCCTAGGTTTAGGTCGAGGACCTTACGCCAGTCATCATCCTTCATACGGATGGTCAATCCATCGCGGGTGATCCCGGCATTATTGACCAGTACATCAAGCCGTCCCCATTGCGCTAAAGTCTGGCTAAAAAGCTGTTCCACTTGAGCCGGGTCAGCGACATCGGCCTGGATCGCGACCGCTTTACCCGGTCCTGCCTGGATCAAGTCCACCACTTGCTGAGCCTGGGCAGCAGACTGAGCGTAATTGATGACGACCTGCAGCCCTTGGGTGGCAAGCTCTAGGGCAATCGCCCGACCAATCCCCCGCGAACTCCCTGTGACCAGCGCGACTTTAGCCAACATGTACCCGCCTAACCTTCATGAAGAGCATCATTTTACCAAGTGGGGTCCGTAAGTAAATATACGGCGATCAAGGGTCCACTACCAACGGGAGTAATACAGGAGCAGACCCGCTCACCCCCAGCTAATTCCACTTCACAGGCATGACAAGAACCCATCAAACAGCCTGTGGGAATAAAAATCCCCGCTGCGGTCGCTACATCATAAATTAGGTCGCCAGCTTCACAGGAAACAGTACAGTTTTCGGGTAAGAAATGGACTTGGACCACGGTAGTTACCCCGATTGTCCCTATGAGTGTAGCCCGCTCGGGATCGCCGAGAGCGAGGGCCTCCGTATAAAAACGGAATTGGTCTAAAGCTGCTAGAAGATACCATGGAGCCAAGGCAAAAAAGCCATCGGGTTCTTGAAAAAAGTTGAAGTAAGGAAGGTTGAAAGACTTGGATATGCAAAATAAACCGGAATCTGTACAGCGTGATATTTGCGCCTTGCTTGAGCAAAGAGGCCAAGCCTACGTGAACTTGGGCCAATACGAAAAGGCCCGTTTCGAGTTTCAAGGTGCTTTGACTGCTGCACGCGCCATCCGTGATACGCATCGTGAATGTGCCCTCCTCATCGAATTGGGTAACTGTGAGTTCCTCATCCCCCAAGGCACGGATAAAGCCCGTGAGTGGTACCACACAGCCCTCAATCTCTACCAAGCAGCTGGACTGAATCATCCTTTATTTAAAGCGCGGCTTCTGGTAAACCTGGGTCATCTGGAGATTCGCGAAGGCCGGATTGACCAAGCTGAACAGTCCTACGAAGCAGCGGTGCTGGTGGGTCGTGAAGTGGATGCCAAGCTCATTTATCGTCGTTCTTTGGAGGGGAAAGCTGTCATTGCTGCCATCCGTGAGGACTGGCAAGCAGGGGTCACGTACTTGCTTGAGGCCATCACAGTGGTAGCTGTACCGTTGATGGATAATTTCTCAGTTTGGGATAACTTGGGCTATTGCTACATCCACCTGGGCCAACACGAAGCCGCCGAACGCGAGTTAAGTCAGATGGTTGCTCTAGCTGGTAGCTCAGAGGCGAAGGAATACAAGGCCCGTGCTCTATTCAAACTGGGCCTCAATGCTGAACTACAGAGTAATTCTACTGAGGCACTTACGTATTATCAGAGCAGCAGTACGGCCCAAGAGACCCCCGAGGTCCTGATCGCCCTAGCCCGTCTCTACCAGATAGAGAACCAACCATTAAGTCTATTGCTAGCTCAACAAGGCCAAATCCTGCTGGAGCAAGAACCCTTCAGCCCGCTCACAGACTACACCTTGGAGTGGACAACTCTGCTTAGGATTCGTGAAAGTGCCGCCGTGGACGGGGCTAATCGCTGGATCATGGAAGTCCTCAAGTGTCTCCCGCCCAGTTTTCCCTTCTGGAAGAGTTTAGCCCGCCGAAACCTTTTGCGGATGGTCAAGAGTTTCGAGACCGCTATGCCCAAGACCGAGATTCGATAAAAGATGTTCAGCTTCTCCTGCCGAGCAGAATTACTGGCGGTTGTGGGGAGAGTCTAGGTCAAGCAAGGGTCCGAGGGGGACGATGCCAGTGGGGTTGATGTGAGTATGGCTCTGGTAGTAGTGGCGTTTAATCTGGTCTAGATCACAGGTGGCCCGGACTCCTGGTTGTTGGTAGAGGTCCTTGAGGTAGTTCCAGAGGTTGGGGTAATCCATCAAACGGCACAGATTGCACTTGAAATGTCCGTGATACACCGGGTCAAAGCGCAGTAGGGTCGTGAACAAACACCAATCCGCCTCGGTAATCGTCGCCCCGACCAGATACCGCTGGCGACTCAATACCGTTTCCCAGTGGTCCAAAGCCTCAAACAACTCCTTCACGGCATCGGTATAGGCGGTCTGGGTGGCGGCGAAACCAGAGCGGTAGACCCCGTTATTGATCGGTTCGTAAATCGCGTCAATAGTGTTGTCAATCTGGGCTTGCAAGTCCGGCGGATAAAAAGCCCCAGTCTGCTTCGCTGCACTACCAAACTCAGTATCAAACATCCGCAGAATCTCGCGGGATTCGTTGTTGATGATGGTCTGGGTTTGTTTGTCCCATAGGACCGGGACGGTCACTTTCCCGGAATAATCAGGCTTGGCCTGGGTATAGAGCTCCCACAGGTAACGCTTGCCCTGGGCGGTGTCTGGGTAGTCTGGGCTAAATTCCCAGCCGTTATCGTGAATTACGGGCTCTACTGTCGAGACTCCGACGATATCTTCCAAACCCTGGAGTGCCCGCATGATCAAGGTCCGGTGTGCCCACGGACAGGCTAAGGATACGTAGAGATGGTAACGCCCTGCCACCACCGGGAAGTCCGCGCTCCCCACCCGTTGCCGGTACTGGGTCTGTGTGCGGTTGAAGCGGCCTTGGGCATCGCGGTCGCGCTCTTCATTGACCCATTGTCCATCTACCAACATCCCGAGGGGCATACCATCTCCAGTGCTCTCCGTTAGTATCACACCGAATTTAGGTAGGGCATCGCTTCTGTCTGGGGAGAGATACCGGCTGCGAGATGTGTAACCCAGGTTTGGTACATTGTTTAAGCAGGTCTGGGTGAAATGTGACAATTTTAGTGACGGGGGGAGCGGGGTTCATCGGGGCTAACTTTGTGCACTCTTGGCTAGGGAGCCATAGCGAGACCTTGATTAACCTAGATAAACTAACCTACGCCGGGAACCTCGCCAATCTTACGGGTCTCGAAACAGACCCCCGCTACCAGTTCATCCACGGCGATATTGCCGACCGTGCCCTAGTTAGCAACTTACTCACCACCCATCAACCCACCGCTGTCCTTAACTTTGCCGCAGAAAGCCATGTGGACCGCTCCATCCAGAGTCCCGGTGCCTTCATCCAGACCAATATCGTCGGGGTTTTTAATTTATTAGAGGAAGTCCGGGGTTATTGGCAAGGGCTGGCTGAGCTAGCCCGTGACCAATTCCGGTTTCTGCAAATCTCCACGGATGAAGTGTACGGCACCCTCACCCCCACAGACCCGGCCTTCAGCGAGACCACGCCCTACCGTCCCAACAGTCCCTACGCCGCCTCCAAAGCCGCCGCTGATCACTTAGTCCGGGCCTATCACCACACCTACGGTCTACCCACCCTCACGACTAACTGCTCTAACAATTACGGTCCCTACCAGTACCCCGAGAAATTAATTCCTTTACTCTTGCTAAACGCCTTGGCGGGGAAACCCTTGCCTATTTACGGGAATGGGACCAACATACGTGACTGGCTCTACGTCACCGACCACTGTGAGGCCATTCAAGTCGTACTGGCCCAAGGACGGGTCGGTGAGACCTACAACATCGGCGGCAATAACGAGAAAACAAACCTAGAAGTCGTCCATACCCTCTGTGACCTCCTCGCTGAAATCAAACCCCGCGATTACCAAGCCTTGATCCAGTTTGACCCTGACCGACCCGGCCACGACCTGCGCTATGCCATTGATGCCACCAAAATTACCCAGGAGTTGGGTTGGTGGCCCCGGATGACTTTTGAACAGGGACTCCGGGCGACCGTGGGCTGGTATCTGGAGCATCCGCACTGGGTGGACAGTATCATCAGTGGAGAGTATCAGCACTGGGTCGCCACCCAATACCAAGGACAGTCGTGAAGGGCATCATCCTCGCTGGCGGTAAAGGTTCCCGGCTCTACCCCATCACCCTGGGCGTTAGCAAGCAACTTTTGCCCGTGTACGATAAACCGATGATTTTTTATCCGCTCTCGACCTTGATGTTGGCGGGTATCCGGGAGATCTTGCTCATCTCGACCCCCCGTGACCTGCCCTTGTACCGGGAGTTGTTGGGGGATGGCAGTCAGTACGGGATTAGCTTGGAATACTGTGTTCAACCCAGCCCCGACGGTTTGGCGCAAGCGTTTATCCTGGGACGAAACTTTTTAAATGGGGGGCCGGCCTGTCTCATCCTGGGCGATAACATCTTCTATGGTTATGGGCTGAGTGAAATGTTGCATCGGGCGGCGAGTCAGACGACGGGAGCAACGATTTTTGGCTATTGGGTGCGCGACCCGGAACGATACGGGGTGGTGGAGTATGACCGGGAAGGCTGCGTCCTCTCCATCATCGAGAAACCCCAACAACCCCAGTCCAACTATGCCGTGGTCGGAATTTACTTCTATGATGCTCAGATTACCGATATTGCTAGCCAAGTCCAGCCCTCGGCGCGGGGGGAGTTGGAGATTACCGATGTGAATAATTACTATCTGCAACAGGGTTGTTTACGCATTGAGCGTATGGGCCGGGGGATGGCGTGGCTAGACACTGGGACCCACGAATCGCTGTTGCAGGCGGGTAACTTCATTGAGACGATTGAGCAACGCCAAGGGCTGAAAATAGCCTGTTTAGAGGAGATTGCCTATCAGTTGGGCTATATCTCAGCGGAGCAGGTCCTCCGGCAGGCCAAGAACTTTGACAAAACTGAGTACGGACGTTATTTGTATAACCTGATTGAACGAGGGAATCGTTAAGATGCAGCCTCTAGAAACTGCTCTACCGGGTGTCTATCTACTGGAACCCAAGCTCTTTGCTGATAGTCGGGGTTATTTTTTTGAGAGCTACCAACAACAGAAGTTTGCCGATATGGGGATCACCAGTACATTTGTCCAGGACAATCGCTCCTATTCCAAACAGGGCAGTCTGCGCGGGTTACATTACCAGCTCCACCATCCCCAAGCCAAGTTATGTACGGTCCTGACCGGAGAAGTCTACGATGTGGCAGTGGATATTCGTCAGGGTTCGCCCAACTTTGGGCACTGGGTGGGGGTAGTCTTGAGCGGAGAGAATAAACGTCAAATTTATATTCCCCGTGGGTTTGCCCATGGTTTCGTGGTGTTATCTCAGACCGCTGAATTCATGTATAAGTGTGACGAGTTTTATTATCCCCAGGATGAACGAGGGATTTTATGGGATGACCCGGCCTTGGGGATTACCTGGGGCATGGCTGACCCAATTCTCTCTGATAAAGACCGCCAGAATCCGGCCCTGAACGCGATTCCCGCCGCTGACCTACCGACCTATCCATGAAAATTCTCTTACTCGGCAAACAGGGACAGGTGGGCCACGAACTCAGCCGTGCTCTCTTGCCCCTAGGTGAAGTCGTCGCAGTTGACCGGAGCCAGTTGGACCTAGCAGAACCGGAGTCCATCCGTACCGTAGTGCAGTTCGTGCGTCCTCAGGTAATCGTCAACGCCGCCGCCTACACCGCCGTAGACCGGGCCGAACAGGAACCAGAACTCGCCTACCGCATCAACACGCTAGCCCCGGAAATCCTCGCCCAGCAAGCCCGGTTACTCAACGCGGCCCTAGTCCATTACTCTACAGATTATGTGTTTGACGGTACCCAGCGTGTCCCCTATACCGAGACTGACCCGACCAGTCCCCTCGGAATTTATGGTCAGACCAAACGTGCTGGGGAGGAAGCAATCCAGGCTATGGGGATTCCCCATCTCATCCTCAGAACCAGTTGGGTTTACGGTCGGCGCGGCAAGAATTTTCTATTGACTATCCTCCGCCTAGCCCGGGAGCGCACCGAACTGAAAATTGTGGCGGACCAAGTGGGTATCCCGACCCCCAGTAATTTCCTCGCCCAGACCACTACCCAGATTCTCCAGCAGAGTCAAGGCGACCCAGCGGGATTTCTCCAGACCCAGGGCGGGCTTTATCACCTCACCTGCACGGGGGTGACGACTTGGTATGACTTCACCCGAGCCATCCTGAGTCAAACCCAGGACCCTGAGCGTCAAGTCCAGACGGTCTATCCCATAACCACTGACCAATACCCGACGCCCGCCCGTCGTCCTGCCTACAGCGTCCTCAATACCGAGCGAATTCAAGCTCAATTTGGGTTCACCTTACCTACTTGGCAAGAAGCCCTCGCGGATTTGGTAGCAACTTGATCCCCCAGTCCCCTCTCAATTACTAAAAGAAGGTCTATCTTCAAGTCAAAATTTCTGCACTCAGGCGTTGGTTGCGACGGACCAATTCGGCGTGGAGTTGGGCGTAGTTCTTGAGTTCTGGATCTTCTTCCATTAAGCGTTGGGCGTAGATACGAGCGGTGTTAAGGGTCTCTTGGTCCTCTGAGAGGGAGGCTAGAGCCAAGTCCGGTAAACCAGATTGACGCGTACCCAGAACCTGACCCGGACCCCGCAACCGTAAATCCATTTCAGCAATCGCGAAACCATCCTGGAAGTTGACCAACACATTTAACCGTTGGCTAGCCGTCTCCGACTGGGTGTAATTGAGGAGCAGACAATAGCTCTGAGCCGCCCCCCGGCCCACTCGCCCCCGGAGTTGGTGGAGTTGAGCCAGTCCGAACCGCTCGGCGTGTTCAATCAGCATCACCGAAGCATTAGGGACATCCACCCCGACCTCAATCACCGTCGTACTTACCAAAATATCAAGTTGATGTTCCCGGAACTGGGTCAACACTTGGTCCTTATCCACACTCTTCATCCGCCCATGCAGAAGTCCAATCCGAAACTGCGGAAAGACAGTCTGTAAACGCTCGTACTCCTCAATGGCAGAGCGCAGGTCAACTTTCTCTGACTCTTCGACTAGGGGGAGAACAACATAGATTTGATGGCCCAAGGCGACTTGTTGAGCACAGAGGGCCTGGGCCTGGGGGAGTTCCTTAGGGATCAGGAGTTGGGTGTGAATAGCTCGGCGACCGGGCGGGAGTTCGTCAATCTCGCTTACATCGAGATCTCCATAGAGGGTGAGGGCGAGGGTGCGCGGGATGGGGGTAGCGGTCATTGTCAAGATGTCCGGATTATGACCTTTCTGCTGGAGTTGGGCGCGTTGGGCCACCCCGAAGCGGTGCTGTTCATCAATGATCACCAAGCCGAGGTTTTGAAACTGCACCTGTTCTTGGATCAAAGCATGGGTACCCACGATCACTCCGAGTTCCCCGGTGGTGAGGGCACGGAGGATTTCTTTACGCTGGCTGGTACGCGTCGAGCCCGTCAGAAGGGCGACGGGTTGATGGAGAAGAGCCAGCCACTCACACAGCTTGCGGTAATGCTGCTCCGCCAAAACTTCTGTCGGGGCCATGAACGCCGTCTGAAATCCAGACTGACGAGCCGCCAACAGAGCCACTAC
Source organism: Candidatus Cyanaurora vandensis (assembly GCF_013285555.1). GTDB lineage: Bacteria > Cyanobacteriota > Cyanobacteriia > Gloeobacterales > Anthocerotibacteraceae > Cyanaurora > Cyanaurora vandensis. The sequence goes on from NZ_JAAXLT010000204.1 coordinate 15,354, forward strand.
CGCGACTACGGTCTTCCCAGAACCGACATCGCCTTGGACCAGACGGTTCATCGGGGCAGGCTGGGCCAAATCACTCAGGACCTCCCGGACCACCCGCTGTTGAGCCTGGGTAAAACTAAAGGGCAACAATTTATAGAACTCTGTGACTAGTTCACCTTCTATTTGGTAGATAGTCCCGGTCGGTTGCGCTTGCTGACGACGCTGGTAACGACGGGTTAACAGACCTAATTGCAAAAAGAAAAACTCCTCAAATACAATCCGGCGGCGGGCTTGCTCCAGTTGGGCAGTGTTCTCCGGGAAGTGAATCGCTCTTAGCGCGTTCTGGACCGTCGGCAAGGCCAAGTCCGCCAGCCAAGCTCCCGGTAAATACTCGTCTAAATACTGGAGCGACGGAAGGCAAGCTTTGAGGGTATTACGAACCGTCGTCGCCCCCACGCCCTCCGTTAAGGGATAAACCGGGACAATTTGCCCAATGGTATTCGATTGGACTTCTCCGGCAAGAGCCAAAACCTCAATTTCCGGCTTATCCAGGGTCAGTCCATACTTCCCCGCTTTCACTAAACCGCTCAGGGCGACCATGGCTTCGGGTGGATAGTTCTTTTTCAACCGCGCCTGCCAACTCGGATTGGCGAACTGCTGCCCCATGAAGAACTGACTGACCCGCATTTGACCCGTACCATCGCCTACCGTCAGTTCCAATAATGTAAGTTTGGGATTGCGCGGGCTAGTGAAACAGTTGACCCGGCGGACTTTTGCCATCAAAGTCACAGTCTGGCCCTCTTTGATCTGTTTGAGCGTAGTGCGGTGGCTGTAGTCCAAATAATCGCGAGGATAATAGCGCAGGGCATCCCCGATACTGTGCAGGTTCAGTTGGGCGAGTTGGGCAGCAAGCTTAGGACCAATCCCCCGCAGCTCTAAGAGGGGCGCGGTTAAAGGCGGAGTGCAGGCAGGAGGGGCTGGCGGCGGAAGTAACCCGGCAATCAGATGCTGGGTCCGTTGAACCAGTTGGGTCCGCTCTTCTAGAGGGAGTTGGTCATAGCGGCGGTAGTACTGGGCGAGGTGATACCAGAGTTGCTTTTCTTCCAACCGTAAAGCGACTGGGGGGACTTCCGCGAGAGCCAAGGTCAAAAACTCGCCAAACCGGTAACGACTGCCCTGAAGATTGGGGTAGCCCTGCTCCGCCTCAACCGCTAAAGCACGGTTTAGGCGCGTCAACCACCCGTCTTCCATTACCGCCCTCAGTCCCTCACTTAGTATAAAGTCCTCAGCGGTTAGCTCTTGGTCTGCTGCTCCAGGATAAAGTTTTGGAAAGTCTGTGAGGTCTGATAGACAAGTTCAGCAAAAACATCGGGGGAGTTCACGGTTAGGTAGTTCTCCGCCAGGAAGTTAGACAGCATAGTGTTGACACTAGGCAGTTTTTTAGTCTGACGGTAATCAGCAATACATAGTTCGGCAACTAATTGGCAAATCGTATCACGGACTCTTTTATTCATGGCCTTACCTGTTTGTGGCTTAGCTGAGATCATGCTCACCTCCCGTGGGCATTTATGTATATTTTATAGCCGTAAAAACACGGTTGTTCAACCCAGCAAGAACGTTATCGCCTCTATTGTTACATTCCGTTATTTTTCGTATTGACAGACCCCAAAATGGCATCCAGTCCGATCAAGGGGTCTTTCTGATAAGATAGCTATTTGGACAGGAGAATACCGGATGAAGTTATCACAGATGGAAGGTCCCCCGATCCTGGTCTCGCTCGATAGCGTTGATACCAGAAGGCGCAAAAAAGGCGGTCCCTTCCAACTCAAGGTTTGGAATCAACGCACAGGCACGGTTCTAGAGACCTTTGGTCGCTATACCCCTGCCAAAAAAGACGCGAAAGTAGGCGAAGAGACCCAGGGCAACTGGGAAGACCGGACTAAAGCCCTCGACCATCTCAAAGGCTGCTTACAACGCTATGAAGAAATTGGTTTGACCGCAACCGTCCGTCAGTTATTTCCCGAAGTCTAACCCATGGCCTTAGATACCACGATCCCCAGTACCCGTGCCCTCCAACGCCTGATTGCTGAGGGCCAGCTGGTTGAAGTGAGGTTGACGACTGGGGACCAGTTTTCAGGTTGCCTCCAATGGCAAGACCCAGAATGTCTCTGTCTTATGGTAGGTGAACAGAAGACGATTCTCTGGCGGTCAGCCCTCGCCTTCATCCGTCCCCACGCCGACTAGGGTAGCCGGAAAAATTGGCGGGCATTGTGGGTCGTAAGCTGAGCCAAGTCAGCCAATTCCAGACCCCGTAAGTCAGCAACTTTCTGAGCGGTATGGGCAACAAACGCCGGTTCATTGCGTTTACCCCGCATCGGCACAGGGGCCAAATAAGGACAGTCAGTCTCAATTAGGAGTTGATTCAGCGGGACAAGCTGGAGTGATTGTTGAATAAGTTCGGCTTTTTTGAAAGTAACGACCCCACTAAAGCTGACGGCGTATCCCAAGTCTACAAAGCGTTGGGTTTCTTCCGGGGTTCCTGTCCAGCAGTGCATGACTGCCCGAATCCGCCCCGCCGCCGCTAGGACCTCAAGAGCAGTATCGGCGGCTTCCCGACAGTGAATAATTAGCGGCAAGTCCAGAGCTTGAGCTACCGCGATATGGGCTTGAAAAAGCTCAATCTGTTGTTCCTGATTAGTCGCCTTAAAGAAATCCAGCCCCGTCTCTCCTAAGGCAACCACACGGGGATCACGGGCACAGGTATAAAGTTGTTCGGTCAATTGGTTCACCGGAATCGCATTTTCACAATGAAGCGGGTGTAAACCTACTGACAGATAAACTTCCTGGGGGAATTGATCAGCTAAGCGTTGCAGGTCAGGGAATTCCTGCGGCTCGACACAGGAGTGGACGAGCTGTACAACCCCAGCGGCTCGCCAGCGTTCAGCCACTTGCCACAAATCAGAACGATAATCGGGAAAGTTGATATGGACATGGGTATCAATTAGCTGGGGTGGCATGGCAGGACCAGAAGTATTTTCCTATTGTGCTATTTCTTAGCAATCATTGGGTTTAGGATTGACCCATGGATATTGCATATTTAGGACCCCCGGGAACCTTCACGGAACAAGCAGTCCTGGCCTACCTTGCCGGGCAGCCCGCCCAGTTATACCCTCACCACAGCATCCAAGGAACGTTACGAGCCGTAGACCAAGGCAAAGTGGACTATGCCGTAGTCCCGGTGGAAAACTCAGTAGAGGGTAGTGTCGGTTTGACCCTCGATGTAATGTGGAATTTGGTAAATCTCACCGTGCAGGCCGCAATTGAACTCCCTATCGCTCAAGCCCTCTTAAGCTTTAGTCCAGAGATGAGCAGAATAACAAGAGTCTACTCCCATGCCCAAGCTTTAGCCCAATGTCAGGGTTGGCTCGAACTCAATCTACCCTTAGCTCAACAAATTCCTTCAGCCTCCACTAGTGAAGCCTCTCAATATCTCGCCCAAGACTACAATTACGCAGCCATCGCCTCTCCCAGAGCCGCACACCTACAAAATATTCCAATCTTGCAAACTGCCATCCAGGATTATCCCGACAACCGCACCCGCTTTTGGATAGTAAACCGTACATTACCAAACCTAGTCGGGGAGCGTCTATCACTCGCTTTTAGTCCCCGCCGTCGTGGACCAGGAGTTTTGATGGAAGCCTTAAGTCTATTTGCACAACGCGGGATCAACTTGACCCGTATTGAATCCCGTCCTTCTAAGAAATTAATGGGTGAGTACGTCTTTTTTATTGATGCGGAAGGTAAGATCCCCCTCGTTCAAGAAGCCCTAGCCCAATTGTCGCCCCTGACTGAGGGCCTACGTCTATTAGGCTGTTACCAAATTCGTCACGTCCAAGGTTAACTCTCCTCGTGCCAAAAAAAATAATGAAGCCCCCCTTACGGAGAGCTTCATCAATTATTTCCCTGGCATTGGGTTATTTTCCCAAGCAGTCGCCCGCTAAGTATCGTCACTGCTGCTGCGTTTAACGTCCGAGTTCGGGATGGATCGGCGTGGTTCCACAGCGCCTGAACACCAGGAAAGCTCTTCGGGTGAAACACCCTGAAGACTGCATAGATAGAAGTCAGATTACACAAACCAAATTAAGCATTCGGCCTGTTAGTACGGCTCGGCTACACACATTACTGCGCTTACACCTGCCGCCTATGAACGGGTAATCTTCCCGTGGCCTCATGGAACACTCATCTTGAGGTGGGCTTCCCACTTAGATGCTTTCAGCGGTTATCCTCTCCCGACATGGCTACCCAGCGTTTACGCCTGGCGGCATAACTGGTACACCAGCGGTCAGTCCCTCCCGGTCCTCTCGTACTAGGGAGAGCTCCTCTCAATGTTCCTGCGCTTGTACCGGATATGGACCGAACTGTCTCACGACGTTCTGAACCCAGCTCACGTGCCGCTTTAATGGGCGAACAGCCCAACCCTTGGGACGTACTACCGCCCCAGGTTGCGACGAGCCGACATCGAGGTGCCAAACCTCCCCGTCGATGTGAAC
>NZ_JAAXLT010000025.1 GCF_013285555.1 Candidatus Cyanaurora vandensis
GACTCTAAATGGACAGGGAGGGCAGGTAAGACTAGTTCGCCAGCACAGCCCGTTGAGCTGTCAAGAATCACCGCTCCTTCAGGACGGTGAGTATGTCAATACAGGACTTACGCACAGTCTATAGCCCCTAAGGAAGAAATAGCCAGCACACTTTGTATCAGAAAAAACGAAGCCTGGAGGAGCCAGAGTTAGCCGCTGGCTGGCACTTTAGCTTTACTGGTGGTCGTAAGAGGTCCCTCCGCCTGTAGTAGTTTTTGAAGCTACTCAGCTTTGCCAGTAACCCTAGGCGAGGGTTTCCTGTTCTAACCGCAAAAAGATAGGTACGGCTTGAGCAACGGTTTGTCCGCTGGGGAGACCGCCCCACTCGGTAGTAGCCCAGGTCAGTTGAGCATAGGCAGCAGGTGCAAAACCCAGCTGGCTCCAGATCCGTCCACTCAACTCGGGGATCACGGGCGCGAGTAGGACAGCAGCGATGCGGACGGCTTCGAGGACCGCGTATAAGACCGCCTCAGCCTCAACGCGGTGGCCTTCTTTGAAGAGTTTCCAGGGAGCCCTCTGGTCAATGTAGCCGTTGCCGAACCGGGCGATTTCTAAAGCTGACTCACAGGCGCGGGGGAAGTGGAGACCCTCATAGGCTTGGGCCGTCTGCTGGGTCATCGCCTCCGTCTGCTGGCGTAGGGGGTCCGTGAGGGGGATGGTGACGGTGGGGATCTGGTTATTACAGTTCTTGCGGAGTAGACCCAGGGTGCGGTTGAGGAGGTTGCCCAAGTCATTAGCAAGGTCGGCATTTAAGGTATGGATGAAGCGGGTCCGCACAAAGTCGCCATCCTGTCCAAATTCAATCTCTTTCAGGAAGTAGTAACGCACTGCATCGGCTCCAAATTCCTCGACCAGCGCAAAGGGGTCCAGGACATTACCCAGGGATTTACCCATTTTGAGCCCGTCCTTAGTCAGGTAGCCGTGCCCGAAAATTCGCTCCGGTAGGGGCAACCCGGCAGACAACAACATCGCGGGCCAGTAAACGGCATGGAAGCGCAGGATGTCCTTGCCGACCACATGGACAGCGGGCCAACCTCCGGCGAGGGCGTTCTTTAAGCAGGGTTCATCGTCCGGGGCCAAAAGAGCCGTTAGGTAGCCCAAGAGCGCATCAAACCAGACATAGATGGTCTGCTCGGGGTCCGGCGGGAGGGGGATGCCCCAGCGGACTGCTGCCCGTGAGATGGAGAAATCCCGCAGTCCCTCTTTGAGCCAGCCCTTGACCTCGTTGAACCGGATGACGGGTTGCACAAAGTCTGGGTGACGGGCGAAATGCTCCTCTAGAGCGGTCTGGTACTTGGACAAAGCAAAAAAGTAATTCTCTTCTTGCCGGAGGAAGACAGGTTTACGATGGATGGGGCATAGGTCTTGGATCAAGTCCTTGGGGTCCTTGTATTCCTCACAGTCCACGCAGTACAGACCCTCATAGGCAGCGCGGTAGATATCACCTCGTGCCCAGACCCGCTGGAAAAACTCCTGGACTACTGGGGCATGGCGGGGATCATTAGTACGGATGAAACGGTCATATTTAATATTGAGGACTTGCCACAATCGTTGGAACTCAGCGGCAATCTGGTCGCAATGGGTCTGGGGATCAAGGCCCTGTTTGAGGGCGGCAGTAGCAATCTTCTCGCCATGTTCATCGGTCCCCGTCACCATCAAGACTTGGTAGCCGAGCAAGCGGTAGTAACGCGTCAGACAGTCTACCGCAATCGTTGGGTAGGCACTGCCCATGTGGGGCGCGGCGTTGGCGTAATAGAGTGGCGTGGTGCAAGTGAAATGCACGGCGGTTCCTGAAGAATATCCCCCATCATATCGGTTTAGAATCGCTGTATTCAAAAGACCATAGGGATTACACGGGTTACATCCATCTTTGGGTAGAGCCTGATGTCTCTGCCATACGGAATAGTGATAAGTTGAACCCAGGCCTGTCATCCCTCCCCGTAACTGTGGAAAGTACCATGCTCAATGTCTTATTAGTGGATGACGATGAGGTGGACGTGATGAACGTGCGCCGCGCCTTCCAAAAGAACAAGATTAACAATCCGCTCTTTGTGGCGGGGAACGGGATCGAAGCTCTTGATTTGCTGAGGAGCCACCAAATCCCCTCAGGCCGCCGCTTAGTCCTCTTAGATCTGAATATGCCCCGCATGGGTGGGATTGAGTTCCTGCGCGAACTCAGAGCTGACCCGGAACTACGCGCCACCTCGGTCGTGGTTCTGACGACCTCAGCCGAAGATAGTGACCGGGTGGATGCTTATGAGCTAAATGTAGCGGGCTATATTTTAAAACCCGTGACATTTACGAACTTTGTCGAAGTCATGGCGGCACTCAATAAATACTGGACGCTCAACGAGTTGCCCTAACTCATGGAAAAACCCTTCAAGTTATTAGTCGTAGATGATGATGCGGTAGACCGTCTGATGGTGCGCCGTGCTCTCAAGGCGGCTGGGGTCCAGATGGAGCTCGAAGAAGCTGAGGACTTGGCGACTGCCCGTCGGTGGCTGGGGGAAACGGACTTCGACTGTGTTTTCTTGGACTATCTGTTGCCCGATGGGGATGGGTTACTGCTGTTGCGCGAGGTCCAAGCAGCAGGGATTAAAACGCCCTTAGTCGTGTTGACGGGGCAAGGTGATGAGCAATTGGCAGTGGAATTGATGAAAGCCGGGGCCGCTGATTACCTCACTAAACAACGGGTCTCCCCCGAAAATCTTTCGCAGATCCTGCGCCGGGTCACTCGCCTCTACCAAGCGGAGAAGACCGCCCAACTCGCCAACCAACAACTGGTCCAGAGTGAGGAGAAGTTCCGGCTTTTGGTGGAGAGTGTCCAGGACTATGCTATTTTTTCGTTGGATGTGGCGGGTCAAGTAGTCAGTTGGAACCGGGGAGCCGAGCGGATCTTGGGTTACACCGAGGCCGAGGCTCTGGGTATGCCTGCCACCCAATTTTTTAGCCCCGAGGATCGCCACCTCGCCCAGCGTGAACTAGAGACTGCCCTGAGCAACGGTCAAACCCACAGCGAATACTGGCAAGTCTGCAAGGATGGCAGTCGCTTTCTCGCCAACAGTGTCGTCACCCCGCTCAGAGTTGGCACCGTGCGGGGATTCGCCAAGGTCATGCGGGATATCACGGGGGCGCGGCTGCTAGAACAAGAACGTGCCCGCATCTTAGTTCTGGAGAAACAAGCCCGGGCCATCGCCGAACGGGCTCAACGCGAGGCTGAAGCGACCAACCGGATCAAAGATGAATTCCTCGCTGTCTTATCCCACGAGCTACGCACCCCCCTCAACTCAATTATTGGCTTCAGTAACCTCTTACTGAGGGGCAAACAAAACGAAGCCACGACCCAGCGGGCCCTCCAGACCATTGAGCGCAACGGTAAACTTCAAGCTCAACTGATTGAAGACCTCCTGGATGTCTCCCGGATCATCAGCGGTAAGCTGAACCTCGAACGCTATCCCCTTGTCCCCACCAGGGTCCTAGAGCTAGCCATTGAGAGTATCCGCCCCCAGGCCCAAGCCAAACAGATTGAAATCACCACCCACTTCACAGCTAACCCGCCCCAGATCTCAGCCGATGCCGTGAGGTTCCAGCAGATCCTCTGGAACTTACTCAGTAATGCCATCAAGTTCACCCCTACGGGCGGTCAAGTGACGGTGAGTTTGACGGTCCCCCAAGCGGGTCAGGTTGCGATTACGGTGCAGGATACGGGCCAGGGGATCATGCCAGAAGTTCTGCCCCATATCTTTGAACGGTTCCGGCAGGCCGATAGCACCACGACTCGCCGCTATGGGGGACTGGGGTTGGGGCTTGCCATCGTGAGCCACTTGGTCGAATTGCACCAAGGTGAGATCAAGGCTGAGAGTCCCGGTGAGGACCAAGGGGCGACCTTCACGATCACCCTCCCTACGCTGGCGGAACCTGCTCAGCGTAACCAGGACCAGAAAATGTCCTGTAACGGCTTTGACCTCGAAGGTCTACGCATCTTGGTTGTAGAAGACGAGGCCGATACTCGTGACTTGTTGAGCTTGATGTTGGAGCAGTGCGGAGCCACCGTCACGCCTGCGTCCTCAGTCCTCGAAGCTCTTGCCACCCTGATGAGTTCTCCCCAAGATGTCTTAGTCAGTGACATCGGGATGCCCGTGGAAGATGGCTACGCCTTGATCCGGCAGGTACGCGAACGCTCCCCTGAACAGGGCGGTCAGGTCCCCGCTGTCGCCCTGACTGCCTATGCCCGTACCGAAGACCGCCTACGCGCACTGGCGGCAGGATTCCAGTCCCACATCAGTAAACCCGTGGAATCCGAGGAATTGGTGACGGTGATTGCCCAGTTGGTCGGGCGCACTGAGTGACTGTGACCGCCGCCCCGAGCCTAGTTCGCCAAGCAAAAAGCCGCGTTTATTGAGCAAAAAGCTAACTCCACTCAGTTAGATCTTCGTCGTTAATGTCATTAGGAAAATCTTCTTAGTCCTCCAACTAAAGTGGTGAGAAAAGCTTCTGTATTGTTTTGTGTGTCAGTGGATATTGAATAACGTTGTTCTAGAAATTCAATAAAGTCTAGGGCTTGACGGGTAGCGGCTTCTAGGAAGTTGAGGCTGTGGCTATAAATGGCTTCGGCTAGGTTCATGGGGTATTCCTCAGAATTTTACATATATCTTAATACAGGCTCCTGGTGGGCTAACTCTCTGCTAGACAGGGTTACGCCTGAACTAAAAGCGGCCTGAGCGTTGCCCAATGCGCTTGCCCTGCTGAACATTGGGATGGAGCTTTCCGGGATCAACAGGGAATTTTGGCGACGACGGGTAAAATACTCGGTTTGTATCCTAGAGCATTGATTCTCTCTGGAGAGATAGGCTATTATTGCCCCGTCTTGCTAGCCCCGTTGCGGTTCAACACCATGTTCTTTGAATCTTCGGAATTTGAATTTGCCCAGCACCTAGAAGCGAACTGGCTGACCATCAAAGCTGAACTCGAGCAGGTCGCGAACGTGGAAGGCGGGGGTTTCCAGCCCTGGCCCGACAAAAAACTTTACGATAGTGGCACTTGGGGAGTCCTGCCCTTCTATGCCTTTGGTAGTCGTGTCAATGCCAACTGTGAACTCTGCCCAGAGACCACCAAGCTCGTCGAGGCGATCCCCGACATGAGTACGGCTTCTTTTTCGGCCCTAGAGCCGGGGACCCACATCCGGGCTCATGTCGGCTACTCCGATGAAGTGCTACGTTGCCACCTCGGTTTGGTGGTCCCGGAGGGGTGCGTGATCCGGGTTGCCGAGGAGATCCGGCCTTGGCAAGAAGGTAAGTGTTTGATCTTCGACGACACCTTTGAGCATGAGGTCTGGAACCGTTCGGACAAGACGCGGGTGGTCCTCTTGATTGATTTCAAAAAGCCCCCCGGTCGTGAATACCCCAAGAACGAAAAGCTCGATAAGTTCTCCCCGGCGGTGCTCAACCTCCTGCAACAGATCCCCAAGTAGGGTGCTGTCAGTGGAATCACCCATGGGAATAACTTGACCGCTTCAAGGTTGTGTGTCACTATCTATCCGTCATGAAGGAGCGCACAGGATGACTACATCCTCTAAATTCACCCCCAAGGTGAAGCAACTGGGCAAGAGTGAACAGAGTCGGATCAAGCTGAGTTTCTCATTAGCCAAAGAAGGCCGCTTGGCTGAGGCCATGGCTGAACTAGAAGCCCTGCTGGAAGAAAATCCGTCTTCTTTCAGTGCCCATGTCGCCATCGGCAATTTGCTCTATCGGCAGAAAGCTTACGATGAGGCCCTGAGCCACTACCAAAAAGCAATCCAGATCGAACCCAAAAAACCCCAAGCCATCCTCAAGGCCGGCGTCACCTACTTGCGGAAGAACGAAGCAGACAAAGCGACCGCTCAGTTCCAGAACGCCCTCAAGGTTTCCCCCAAAGCCCACCAAGCTTTTGTCGGTCTCGGTCAAGCGTTTGTCCTCAAAGAAAAGTACGAAGAAGCCGTCCAACAGTGCCGCAAGGCCCTCATGCTCAATCCCCGGCTCAACCAAGCTCGTCAAGTGATGGCCCAAGCCTACGTGAAGATGGGTAAGCTCGATGACGCCACTGCCGAATTGAAAACCGCTATCAACTACAAAGCGGACAACTTCTCCGGTTACGCCCAACTCGGTCGGATCTACCTGACCCAACAGGATTACGGCGCTGCCCGTGAAGCCCTCGAAGAGGCCCTCAAGCTCAAACCTGAAGCCAAACCTGGGGTCCGCCTCGGTCTGGTGCAAGCCTTGATTGCCGAAGAGAAGCTAGGCGAAGCGACCGAAACCCTCAAACAGGTCAACCAGAGCAACCGCCTAGCTCCCATCGTCCACAAACTGTGGGGCGATATCTACACCGCCCAGGGTCTGACCAAGGAAGCTGCTGAGGAATACCGCGCTGCCACCTTGCTTGCCAAGGAAGGCGATGGTGCCTTAGAAGAACTGGATATGGAAACGGTTGAAGATATTGATTGGGAAGAAATGGCCGACAGCTACCGTGAGTCTGCCACCTCCCTCGTCGCCAGCCGCCTCAACTAAGTCCCACTCACCACAGGTCCCATTCCGCTATGCCTAACCATCTCGTGTACATCATCATGGACAGTTGCCGCTTTGACAGCTATCGGTCGGCGGCAACCCCGAACATGGATCGTTTAGGTATGGCGGAATGCCGCTACAGCTATGCCTCCTGGACCTCGCCTTCCCACTACGCACTCTTGATGGGTATGGTGCCCCACACCAGCCCCAAGGGTGTCTTTGCTTCAGAAGTGTACAAACAGGATTTCGCCAAGTGGATTGACCGTTTGGGCATCCCAGAGCTTTCTTTTAAGACCTTTGTGCCTCATCTCTCGTTGCCGAAAGTGCTTCAGGACTTGGGCTATGAGACGATTGCGCGGGTCTCGATGCCCGTTCTCAACCAACTCACTAGCATCAACCGTTATTTCGATGACTACAAGCTGATGTCCAATCATAATGACTTTGTTTCGATGGTGAAGGAAGTCGAATTTTTTGAGGAAGAGCCGCGTTTCTATTTTTTCAATCTGGGTGAGACCCACTATCCCTATATGCTCTCGGGGGAGAATTTGCCCCATATCTCTGGGGTCCACGGCGTTTTCAAGGACCTGGATACATCGCTCAAAAAAGAAAACGACCCTGCCGAAAAAACGTTTTTTGACGATGAAGAGATGCAGCAACTCCACAAACAGCAAATTACCTGTGTGGAGTACGTGGACAGTCTGCTGGCAGAGCTTTACGCCAAGTGCCCACCCAATACCTATTTCATCATCACAGCGGACCACGGCGAACTCTTTGGCGAAGGCGGCTACTTCGGGCACGGACCCGTTATGCACGAGAAGTGCTTTGAAGTCCCTTTCATTGAAGGCTTCTGTCCCCACTAGGTAGGAAGCCTTAGCTTTAGCTGGAGGCCAGCAATGGCCTTCTCATAAATTAATCGGGGCACACTGATTAGAAAGTCTGCTCGGTTCTCGTTACTGAACCGAGTTAATTTAATGATTTCTTATTTATTAATTGTTCCTGAGAAGCCACCAGCATCAGACATTAGGGGATGAATTATAAAATCTTTGTGAAATACTATCTAAAACTTACAATTTGCAAGTGTTCCCGATATTGTTAGGTCAAGTGTGTGTGTGTATACCGCTTTTCCATGTTTTGGATGGTAAGGTATACATGCTTCATCCTAGGGTGGTCCTCTTTCAGTGGGGACGACTAGTGGTCGAGTATCGGTTGCTGCAAGCCCACTTCGCGAAGGTCAACCCCATGTCCAGCTTCACATGCCTCTCCCTGTCCCCCCTTGGTCTTGCCCACCCTGGTATTGCTGTCGCCACGATCCGGGCGGGGGGTGTGGGCCTGTTGGATAGAGAGTTTTGTGACAATGACGCCCTTGCCCAAGACAACCTCACGAAACTTTTGCAGCTTGTGGTAGGGAGTGACCGGGCGGGGCTACGGCTACGGGCCGACCAAATCGCCACGAGTCAAGAACTACTCGCGCTCTTGAATCAACCCCACTGGCTCGTCTTGAGCAGTTGGGAACCAGCGACTCTTGCTGAGGTGCTAGCGAGTCTGCCCGTCGTGGCAGGACGAAAATTACTGCTGGAAGTGACGGATATCACGCAAGCGGTGGCCCTGGACGGGTTTGCGATTGATGGTTTGATTGCCAAGGGCCATGAGAGCGCGGGTTGGGTGGGTGAGGACCCGGCCTTGATCCTGGTGCAGCGGTTACTGGCTCAGGTGGAATTCCCGGTGTATGTCCAAGGCGGGGTGGGGATTCACACGGCAGCAGCCTGTCGGGCAGCAGGGGCCATGGGCGTTGTCCTGGATGACCAGCTTTTATTGATGCCCGAATCCCCGTTGCCCGAGTCTTGGCAGAAGTATTTGCTGAACTTGAGTGGTCAGGAGGCCGGGGTTATTGGCGAACGGTTGCCCGTGGCCTGTCGGGTCCTGATTCGGCCTGGTTTCGCGGCGGTGACCGAACTGCAACAGTTGGCAGACCGGGCGGACTTGGCTGGGGATACCTCGGCGGAGGCCATGGCCCAGTGGCAAGCCGCCGCTAAACCCCTCATCGGTTGGGGTGAACCCGGTGTCGTCGCTTGGCCCGTGGGTCAAGGGGTAGGATTGGCGACGGGCTTTAAGGAGCGGTTCGCTACCATCAACCGCCTAGTCCAAGAGCTCGTCAAGCAGAGCGCGGAGCATATCCGGTTGAGTCAGGAATTCGGGCCGCTGGAACCCGGTGCGCCCTTGGCGGTTTCCCACGGGACGCGCTACCCGATTGTGCAAGGACCGATGACCCGCGTGAGTGACCGGGCGGAATTTGCCTTTGCGGTAGCCGAAGCGGGGGGTTTACCGATGTTGGCCCTGGCCTTGATGCGCGGTCCTCAGGTCAAAGAGCTTCTGGAAAAAACGAAACAACTGATGGGCAACCGTTCCTGGGGGATCGGGATTTTGGGCTTTGTGCCCCATGCCCTACGCGAAGAACAGACCGCCATTGTCAAACAAATTAGGCCGCCCTTTGCCCTGATTGCCGGGGGCCGACCAGACCAAGCGGCGAAGTTTGAACAGGACGGGATTGCAACCTATATCCACGTACCCGCGCCCAAGTTACTGGAGATGTTCCTGGAGCAGGGTGCCCGCAAATTTGTCTTTGAGGGGCGCGAATGCGGGGGACACGTCGGTCCCTTGAGTAGTTTCGTGCTCTGGGAAACGATGGTGGACACGCTTCTTAGCAAGACCCCCAAGGGCAGTGAGGCAGAAATCCATGCCCTGTTTGCTGGGGGAATCCACGACGCACGCTCAGCAGCGATGGTCAGCGCGATGGCGGCTCCCTTGACCCAGCGCGGAATGAAAGTTGGCGTTCTCGTCGGGACGGCCTACCTCTTTACGGCGGAATCGGTTTCCTGTGGGGCGATTGTCAAGGGCTATCAGGATGAGGCTCTGCGCTGTGAACGGACGATCAACCTGGAAACCGGGCCGGGACACGCTAGCCGCTGTGCAGTTACGCCCTTTGCCCAGGAATTTTACGGCACCCGCCGCCAGATGCTCACGGCGGGTCGTCCCCATGAAGAGGTCCGCGACACCCTGGAGGGCTTGACCCTAGGACGGTTGCGAGTGGCTTCTAAGGGCATGGTCCGCAACGCCGAAGGTAAGGTCATCACTGTTCCCGAGGACGAACAACTGCGCGATGGGATGTACATGATTGGTCAGGTGGCGACGCTCCGGGATCAAGTCTGCACCGTGGCGAGCCTGCACCAAGAGATCAGTGAGGACAGTGCTCAGTGGTTAGCCCGGGTGGACGCAGAGGCGGAACTACCCGGTGGTATTCCCTTGGTCCCCGCCGATGTCGCCATTATTGGGATGGCTTCCCTGTTCCCGAGAGCTCACACGGCGGAGACGTTCTGGGACAATATTTTACGCAAGGTCAATGTCATTACCGAGATCCCGCCCGAGCGTTGGGACTGGCGGTTGTACTTTGATCCCGAGCGTTCGGCGAAGGACAAAATCTATTCGCGCTGGGGCGGGTTCTTAGAAGAGATCCCCTTTGACCCGATGCGTTTTGGTATCCCGCCCAAGTCCATGCGCTCGATTGACTTTGTGCAGATGTTGACCCTAGAGGCGACTGGGCAGGCGTTGGAACACGCGGGTTATGGGTCGGGCAACTTTGATAAAGAAAATACTTCCGTCATCATCGGTTCGGGCAGTGGCGGGGGCGACTTGGGGATTCAGTACGCTGTCCGCACGATGATCCCTCAGTATGTGCCGGAGCCGGGGCCGGAGATCATGGACCGGATGCCCGAGTGGACCGAGGAAACCTTTGCCGGGTCGCTGCTCAACGTCTGCGCCGGACGGGTGGCGAACCGTTTCGACTTCGGTGGCTCTAACTATGTCGTGGATGCGGCCTGTGCTTCTTCCATGGCCTCCGTTGCCTTGGCGGTCCAGGAACTCCAGTACGGACGCTGTAACTTAGCGGTGGCGGGCGGGATGGATACGGGCATGAGTGCCTTCGGGTTCATGTCCTTCTGCAAAACCCACGCGCTCTCGCCCCAGGGCAAATCCAGGGCCTTCGATAAGAAGTCCGATGGCATTGTCATCAGTGAAGGGGTGGCGATGTTGGTCCTCAAGCGGCTCGCCGATGCGGAACGCGATGGGGACACGATCTATGCCGTGATTAAGGCTGTGGGTAGCTCCAGTGACGGACGGGCCTTAGGCCTGACCGCCCCGCGCTCCATCGGTCAGATCCGTGCTCTGAAACGGGCCTACCGTCAAGCCGGGTTTGGCCCGGAGACCCTGGGTTTCTATGAAGCCCACGGGACCGGAACCGTCGCCGGAGACCGGGCCGAACTGGAAACCGTGATCACCTGCCTTACCGATGTCAAAACCCCAGCCAAGAACTGCGCCATGGGTTCGATTAAAACCATGCTCGGTCATGCCAAGGGTTCGGCGGGGATTGCGAGCTTACTCAAAGTCGCGATGGCGATTCACCACAAGGTCCAACCCGCCCACATGAACGTGGACGATCCTCACGACCCGATTGTGGACCCCAAAGGTCCGGTTTACTTACTTAAAGAAGCCCGTCCCTGGTTTGACCATCCCGACCATCCCCGCCGCGCCTGCGGTAGTGCCTTCGGGTTTGGCGGTACCAACTTCCACTTGGTCATGGAAGAGTATCAGGGCAGTCTCAAGGACACCCGCGCACCGGGAGCGGACCCTTGGCCCTGTGAACTGTTTGTCTGGCGTGGGGATCAGGCCACGATTACCAAAGAAGTCCGCAAACTCCTGGAAGATTTGGCAAACAAAGCCGAACCCCGGATGCGTGACCTAGCTTACAGTCTGGCCCGTCGTGCCCTCGACCGTCGTGCCCCGAAAGCCTGCTTGACCATCGTGGCGGACGGCCTGATTGAGCTCCAAGAAGGTCTGACGCAAGCTTTAGACCAACTCGAAGGCCGGGGCAAGACGCTCCCCGCCCATGTGCAACTGACCTTAGATCTGGCCCAGTCGCCCTCGGTGGCTTTCTTGTTCCCTGGTCAGGGTGCCCAGTACCCCGATATGGGCCGAGAACCCGCCCTCTTCCTCAATGAGTTGCGTGGGGCGGTGGAAGCGGCAGACCGGGTGTTGAATGGTTGTTTTGAACAGCAGTTGAGCCAGTTTATCTATCCGCCGAGTCCCTACTCCGAGGCCGTCGAGGAGCAGAACCGCGCCCGGCTCACCGATACCCACATCGCCCAACCCGCGATTGGGACGGTAGCAACGGGCTACTTGGACCTGTTGACCCGACTGGGGGTAAAGGCCGAACGTTTGGCGGGGCACAGCTACGGCGAGTACGCCGCGCTCCATGCCGCCGGAGTCTTCAGCCGTACCGACTTCCTCCGCCTGTCGGAGACCAGAGGCCGGGTCATGGCAGGGACGGGCTTGGATGGGGCGATGGCAGCGGTTTTAGCTCCCCGCGATACGGTCCTGGGTCGGTTACAGACCTTGGATGGGGTGACGGTGGCGAACCACAATGCTCCCCAACAGACGGTTATTTCCGGGACTAAAGAAGCGATCCAGAAGGCAGTCCAACACCTAACCGCAGCAGGGCTCACCGCGACAATGCTCCCGGTGGCGGGGGCTTTCCACTCGGCCTTGATGGAGTCCGCTCAGGCTCCTTTGGCAGAAGCAATCCGCGCCATTGAGTTCCAATCGCCTCAGGTCCCGGTCTACGCCAACACCACAGGCCGTCCCTACAACCCCGATCCCCAGGCCATCCAAGAACAACTCTCCGGGCACCTGTTGCATTCGGTGGAGTTTGTCAGCCAGATCAAGGCGATGTACGAGGACGGTACCAGGGTCTTTATTGAAGTTGGTCCGCGTAACATTTTGACCAAGTTGGTAAGCCAGATCCTCGCCGACAGCCCCCATACCGCTGTGGCTCTCGATGGACCGAAGGGTTTACGGAGTTTGTTGATCAGTCTGGGGACCCTCTTGGCCCAGGGCGTTGAAGTCCAATTGCCCTTGATTTTCAAGGACCGGGCCGTAAAACTGCTTGATCTCAACCGCTTGGTAGAACAGACCCGCAAGCCGGAACTACCCGCGACGGTCTGGATGGTCAGCGGCGGCACGGCCCGTCCAAAGAACTCGACCATCAGCCATGCTGGTAAATCGCCGACCCTGACGGTGGAAGCGGTGGCTGAGGCGAAAGCCAAGGATAAGGCTAAAGCGGCTTTACCCCCGGCTCCCCGGCCTGTGGTAGCGGCGGTCCCCGTACCGATTGCGCCCCCAATTGCCCCGGTGACGATTGCCCCGGCCCGTCAAGTCGTGCCCCCCGCACCCGCCCCAATTCCCGCCGCGCC
>NZ_JAAXLT010000205.1 GCF_013285555.1 Candidatus Cyanaurora vandensis
CTCGATGAGCTAGATGCCACCCTCCCCCTATCCCCCGCCTTCATCGAACAGCCCGCGCCCCTCGTCCTACGGGTCCCCGAGCGGGAACTAGTGGCTCTGAAAATCTCCGATCAGCACGATAATTTACAATCCCTTAAGATACCCAACGGCTAAAACGCTGGTGATCCGAGGACTAAGCCGGATGAATCAAGGATAAGGCTTGATCAAAGCGTAACCACCAATTAAGAGCAGTTAGCATTGCTTGGACACGTTCCAGATCCATCCCTTAGCTTGTCAGATTAAGTAGCCACACCTTAGCCCTGAAGAAGCCCCTCCGCCTGAGGCTTTTTACTAAGTGAACGAGGCTCAGAGCCCAGTCAACGGGGCTTTTTACTGAGTGGACTAGGTTCAGAGCTGACGCTTAGCTTTCCCTTGCCATGCGCTCCCACCAGGGCGGAACAGGGAGGGTTTGTTCGATGAGGTCTTCCAGGACATCGCGGGTCTCTTTAAAGCTGAGGAAAAGCCGGGAATTGATGGGGTGGGCGAGGACCCCGGACCAAGCGGCGGTGATGACTTCGGGTTGACAGACCACTTCTTCAATGTCGCGCACGAAGTCTTGCTCTAGCTTCTGGATAACGAGTTCTAGGAAGTGGAGGAGGTTACGCTGGACGGCGGGTTCATGCTGGGCGCGGGGACAGAGGTAGATGAACTGCATCCGTAGGTGGTCTTGTTGCCACAGCGGGCTATGGCGGTCAAGGAGGACATACTTCTGGGCCAGTCGGTGGTCGGGGGTCAGCAGGGGTTGCAGACCGGCGGGGATGGGCATTAGGTCTAGCAGTTGTTGGGCGACTCTGGGAGCAATGCGCTGGGCAATGTGGGCGATGAGAGCCTGGGCGGGGGCGGGGCGTTGCCAGGAGACGACCGCCGGTTCCCAGGGACGCAGACAGGCTAGCAGCTGGTCGGGGGGCAGGACGGCGCGGTGGACGATTTCTTCGAGGAACTGGGTCTCTTGGTCAGGGTGTTGGTCGCCCTGCATCCCCTTGAGGACCATCGCCAGGGTCAAGGCAAAATGCTGGGCATTCAGGAGCGGCTGGGGTCCAACGAAACCTTCGAGTTTGAAGGCTAGGGCATCGAGTAAGTGGAGGGCTTGGGCCGCATCGCTCAGCCGGGCTTGGGCTTCCTCAGCCGAGACAGCATCGGCGGCGCGGGTGAGTAGCTCTAGCCGGAACTTAATCGTCTGCGTGTACAGTTCGGTGATGACCGGCTTGGTCATGAACTCGTGCTTGAGTTTGTGTCGCTCGGTCCAGCTTTTGAGGTCGTCGGGATTTTGTTGCCAAGCGCTGAAACAGTGGGCGAACTCCTGTCCAGTGATGACTGGGGGGTGTTCTGTCATCAGGGCATGGAGGCGGATTAGTTGACCATCCCGGAGGTAGACGCATTCATTCAACCGGAGCAAGATGGCCCAACTGGATCCCTCCAGGTTTTCGGCAGTCCAGAGTTGGGTAAAAGGGGCAGTGGGCGTGGACTGGGTAAGGCGCGTTGCCCCCAGTTCATCTAGGAGGTCCGGGCGGTTGAATAGGGCCTCCGCCAGCCGGGGTTGGGTGAATTTGAGGAGGTTCACTAATAAAAGGATGTCCCAGTCTATTTCCTGGGGTTCGTAGCGTTCGAGTTCACCCTTTAAACTCCACAGACTCCGTACAAACATCCGTAGTCGGCGTGGATTCTCAGGTAACAGGTGAAAGTTGCGCTCTAGGGCCTCGGTACTGATAAAAGTGCAATAGCGTAAAACATCATTGCGGGCCAGGGCCAACAGGTCGCGGCGGGTCAAGGGCGGGAGCCAGCGCGGGAAGTCCACGATTTTTTCGAGGAAACGAGTACCGTCACCCCAACCCGGATGATGCCGCTTGAGGGCTAACCCGACCACATTAGGGTCAAAGCACAGCACAAATACGAAGCGGGGTAAGTCGAGCAGTTCGCGGATGGCATAGAGCAGTTCGGGGAGCAGGCTCAAGTCCGTGCGGTCGAGGTCGTCGACCAAGATGATCACCCGGCGTTGCCCCAGGCTCTGATTGAGTTTAGCTAGGCCACTGCTATTACCCAAGAGCCACTGGTTCAAGACAGTCAGGCCACTGGCGGTGCTGGTGGGTTCAGGGGCGGGTTTCTCGGCGGATTCGCCGTTGGACCACTCGAAACGGCGGGCCAACCCGTTCATGCGGACACTGTTGCGGGCACTGACGTAATCCTTGACATTGACCCCAGCGGCGGTGAGGACGTGGTGCAGTTCATCGGTAAAAGACAGCCACATCTCGGTGGGCGTATTGAACTGCCAGGGATTAAAGCGGACGACGAGGTGTTTTTGGGCCAGGGCCATGGACTCGATGAAGTACATAACCGAACTCTTCCCCGCGCCCCACTCGCCATAGACGCCAATCCGCACGGACCAATCGGCGGGCGTGGTATCGGCAATATTGAAGACCTCGCGGGCAAAACTCCAACGATCCAAAAAGTCTTCTTCGCGGCGGGCGACGGGATTGTCAAAGCCTTCGGTAGTGGTCCTTGCCATTGGCAACCGGGGGGAGGAGTGTCGCCACCCATAGTACCCATCCTGAGTCATTTCTTTACATCTTCGTTACCTATGATGAAAGCAGGACTATCGCAGGATACGGATGCAAGGGGTTGATGTGACGACGCTGGGGGCAATCCTCCACGAGCTAAGAGGCCAGTGGGTCCCGGCGCGGGTCGAGGGGGCACGCCAGGAGAACCCCCATACTGTCCGGCTCATCCTCCGTAATGCCACCCAACAGGCTGGCCTAGAGGTCTCCTGTCATCCCGTCGCGGCCCGGATTCACCTCTCGACCCAGAAGATCCGGGGCAAGTCTGGGAGCCGTTATCCCTTCGCCCAACAGTTATTCCAACATCTCGGTGGTCAAGTCCTCATCAATATCGAGCAGCCTTTGTGGGAACGGGTCGCCACCCTCGAATTCGCGCTCAGGCCCCAGGCTCCCGTTACCTTCC
Organism: Candidatus Cyanaurora vandensis; assembly: GCF_013285555.1. GTDB lineage: Bacteria > Cyanobacteriota > Cyanobacteriia > Gloeobacterales > Anthocerotibacteraceae > Cyanaurora > Cyanaurora vandensis. Next base: position 2,995 of record NZ_JAAXLT010000205.1, read on the forward strand.
GGCTCTACGTGGAGATCATGGGCAAATATAGCAACCTCATCTTTGCGGATGCCCAAAACAAAATTCTCTGCTGTGCCCATAC
>NZ_JAAXLT010000206.1 GCF_013285555.1 Candidatus Cyanaurora vandensis
AATATCGGTGAAGAACTCCTGTTCGAGGAAAACCAGGGAGTCGGGTTGCAGACAAGCCAGGATTTCGGGGAAGAAGAGGTCGAGGAAGTCCAGAAAGAAGGTGGACAGCAGTCGTTTGAAGAGTTGGTCGTGGTCCATATGCATGGTGCTGATTGTAAGGGTAGGGGAGCGAGAATAATACCCTCTACTGCCTTGGTCCCCCGCTTGCCTGTGCCCGTCAGGGTACGGGGCGGAGGGGCCTTCTACAATTCACCGTCTACAATACCAAACCCGCCATCACACAAGTCCGGCGGGTTTTTTAGTGAGCTTTAGGCATGGGCTTCAAGCAAAAAGCACGGAGTCCTGAGCAAATAGGTTGGAGTTTCGAGTAAAAAGCACGGAGCAAGCCAAAGGCAAGTTAGAAGCTGTGTCGGCCCACATACCCGTGCCTTTGCGAGAACGAAATCGTGGCAATTCTAGATCTGACCCCACGACAGGTCCAGTCGGTTAGCCCGAGTACCTTAACCTTGTCATAGAACGAATAGACCACACTGCTAACAAGCGGACTAAGCATCACCCACAACGCAAAACTCTGGTATTTAGGCCCTGAGAATGGCAAGATATGGGGATCAGAGTGCGGTAGCAGTATGACGAGTTCCTCAGAAAACCAACGGCGGACCCGCCAATTGTTAGGGATGCGCGGGGCCGACACCAAAGCCCGGTCCCTCCTCGCCCTCCGGGTACAACTGATGAAGCCCGTCACCTGGATTCCTCTGATGTGGGGCGTTCTGTGCGGGGCTGCCTCTGGGGGTTTCACTTGGTCCGTGGGCAATGTCCTTTTGGTCATCACTGCCATGGTCATGTCCGGTCCCCTCTTGGCGGGCTATACCCAGACGGTCAATGATTATTACGACCGCGAAATAGACGCTATCAATGAACCTTACCGCCCCATTCCCTCCGGGGCCATCAGCCTCTTCCAAGTCAAGGAACAGATCCTCCTCCTGCTTGGGCTAGGACTTGCCACCGCCTATACCCTTGACCGGCTCGTGGGTCACAGCTTCCCGACTATTTTTGTCCTCGCCGCCGGGGGTACCATCCTGGCCTACATCTATTCCGCGCCTCCGCTCAAACTCAAACAGAATGGTTGGTTGGGCAACTACGCCCTGGGAGCTTCCTATATTGCGCTGCCCTGGTGGTGTGGTCATGCCCTCTTCGGTACCCTGACCCCGACGATTGTTATTTTGACCCTGTTCTATAGTTTTGCTGGGCTAGGAATTGCGATTGTCAACGATTTTAAGAGTGTAGAAGGCGACCAAGCCTTGGGCCTGAAGTCCCTGCCGGTGATGTTTGGCATTCCCAAGGCGGCTTGGATCTGTGTCTTGATGATTGATGTCTTTCAGGTGGGCGTGTTGGTCTACCTGATTGCCACCGGGAAATTCTACTGGTACGGGGCCATCCTCCTGGCCTTGATCCTGCCCCAGATGTACTTTCAAAAAGCTCTCCTCGCTGACCCCCTCAAAAATGACGTGCGCTACCAAGCCAGTGCCCAGCCTTTTCTGGTTCTAGGGATGCTCGTGACTGGGCTGGCCCTGGGTGCCGGGGTATGAAACGTAGTTTACTTTTGGCACTCCTGGTGGCCTTGCCCGTCAGTGCCAAACCTGTCCCGATTTATCTCATCCGCGCCCGTGATGTGGGTAGTACCGACCTCGCCCGGACCATCCTCTACGTGCGCGTCCCTGACCAAGCCACCGACCGCGAAATTGCTCAAGCTACTGCGAACTACGCCGCCCAACAAGCCAAAGCCCGTCAAGTTGATGAAATCACGGTCTGGATTGACCTTGCCGCCGCCACCGATTGCGAGAAACTAGCCGGGAAACCCTATCTCACTTACAGTTACCCCGCCAAAACTCTCAAACCCGGTTTCTCCTCGCGCCCGGAATACCTCAAAACAATTGCCAGCCTCCGGGCCAAGGGCAGTTGTAAGCCCCTCTACTAATGTTGCCGCCTTGGTTAGTCCTGGACCCGCTGCTATTGGCGTGGTTGCGCGAGGAGTGGGGACGGGGGGACCTGACGACCTTGGGGCTGTTTGGGGGAGAGACGCCCCTAGCCCGTGCCCAAGTCTTACTGAAGGAACCGGGGGTAATCTGTGGTCTGTCGGTGCTAGCGCGGGTTTTTACCCTGACGACTGCGGATATTCAGTTCACGCCGCTAGTGGCAGAAGGGACCTACTGTGCAGACCGCACGGCAATTGCCCGACTCCAGGGACCCGCTCCGGCCCTCCTGATGGCAGAGCGTGTTGCTTTGAACCTGACCCAACGCCTGAGCGGGATCGCTACCCTGACGCGCACCTATGTAGAGGCCTTACAAGGCACGACTGCTCGCCTTACCGATACCCGCAAGACCACACCGGGTCTACGCATCTTAGAGAAATACGCCACCCGGATCGGCGGGGCCACGAACCACCGTTTGGGCTTAGATGACGCGGTTCTGCTCAAGGACAATCACATCCAAGCCGCCGGTAGTATTCATCTAGCCCTCCAACGCATCCGTCCCCGCCTCCCCCACTTGATTGCCGTTGAGGTGGAATGTGAGACCCTCGCCCAAGTTGAGGAAGCTCTGGCATGTGGAGTGGACATGATTTTGCTCGACAACATGCAGGTTGACCAATTACGAGCAGCGGTCCAGTTCGTCGCTGGTCGCGTCCCCCTTGAAGCCTCCGGCAATGTCACCCTCGCCAATATCGCCGCCGTGGCCCAGACTGGGGTTGATTTCATCGCCACTAGTGCCCCGATTACCCGAGCGCGATGGTTGGATATTAGCTTGGACTTCCTGAGCTAGCGGTAATCCTCAGGCAGATTGCTGCACTAAAAATTAGTGCTAGAATTGAGGAAGTCGTTACAAAGGTACGACATGAAACGTGGCTTCCAGATTGGTACCCTATTCGGCATTCCGTTCTACCTCGACTTCAGTTGGGTAGCGGTTGCTGTGTTGATGACCATCTCCTACACCTTGCTCTTTGCGACGGAGTTGGGTTGGTTGATGGGGCTTACTCTGGGGTTATTGAGTGTAGTGGTGATCTTCGGCTCGGTCTTGGCCCATGAACTGGGGCATTCTCTAGTCGCCCAGCGGTTCGGGATTGAGGTCAAGTCTATTTCCCTGTTCCTTTTGGGCGGGATGGCGGCTTTTGACAAAGAACCAGCTAAACCCTGGCAGGGGTTTGTGACGGCAGCAGCGGGACCCCTCGTGAGTGTGGCCCTCTACTTCGTTTTTGGTCTGTTGGGTCAAACCGTGCCTCAGGACTCGGTGTTGAGTGGGTTCTTTAGTCTTGCTCAGAATACAAACTTGATGCTGGCCCTGTTTAACCTCCTCCCTGGTCTGCCCCTCGATGGCGGTCAGATGCTCAAGGCCCTAGTCTGGGGCGTGACCAAGGATTTCAACAAAGGGGTCCAGGTTGCGGCGGTGACCGGGCAGATTATCGGTTGGGCCTTGGTTGCCCTCGGTGGCTGGGTCGTCGGGGTCTCCGGCAACTTTAACGGGCTTTTCTTGGCCCTGCTGGGTTGGTTTATCCAGTCCTCAGCCCGCACGAACGTCCAAGTACAGAGCTTGAATCAACGTCTCGAAAAGCTGACTGTAGCCGATTCTCTGCAAATCAACGGTACGGTTTCGGGTAATCTGCCCTTCAGCACCTACCACGAGACCGCCAAGGGCGACCTGAGTGTGCAACATCTCGTCTTGTGGCAGGACGAAGTGGTAGGGATCATCTCGCCTAACGACGGGGCTAACCTCCTCCCGAACCTGTGGGGTTACTACCAAGTCCGCCAACTGATGACCCCGGTGGATAGCCAATTACCCAGTGTCGGGATCGATATCCCACTCTCCCAAGTCGTGGGCCGCTTCGACGAACAGACGCCCAAACTAATGGTCCGTTCTCTGGAGGGCCGGATTGTGGGGATTATCTCTCCTGAAACCATCCGCCGGACCTTGACAACCGCAGCGTAGTCCTGTTGCGCTTTTCTCTTATAAAAACCGGGGGTCCTGCTCCCGGCTTTTTGCTTAGGGATTGAAGTACCGATAAAAATTTAATAAGAGATGGTGGACGACTAGGAACGCACCGATGGCTACCCCGACCAGAGAAGCAGCAAACAAGAACGAACCGTCTTTTTTTTCATAACTCAGTTCGAGTAGGTGCAAGAGCCACCAACTCAACAGTAGGACGAGGACTAGGGAGAGAACCAACATATCTCAATATTAACCAGTGTTAAGGAATTATGAACTACCCCACCGCATAGGCGGATGGGGTTTCTAAATCCCCATCTACCTTGCCTTGAGATTTTTGACGCTTCTTCGCCCCAAGTTGCCTCATGCTTCCGCAATTGGTAGAGCTTGGCGACTCTGCGCCTGAGAGGACAGTTCCTGCCCTCTTTACCCAAATCAAATTGACTTGAGCAGCATTTACATCTCTGTCTTGGGTATGACCGCACTTCGGGTTAGAGCAGATATGCACTCTATCCTTGAGCGTTTTAGGCGTGACTTCCCAGCATTTGGCACAACGCTGAGACGGTTTGAGCTGACGAGTTGGAGACTTCACATAGAAGCCCCCTGCCTCAGCCAACTTGTACTCAAGCATTTTGCTAATCATGCTAAAACCCACAAGGGTTGAAAGTTAAGAAATAAGACTGAAAAGCCAGTCCAAAGTTTTTTATACTTTAGACTTGCAGCAACCAATCAAAAACAAACTCATGCTAGAAAGTTTACCCAAAGCTCTCAAAGAAATCCTTTCTGATTTGTGCGATACGGACTACCCCGGGCTAAACACTCGCCTTTTCTTCGGGTGTTGGCTTGCTTTTGCCATGGATAAAAGTCTAATAAGTATGCGGGATTTATTTAAACGCCTGAATAATACGGGGATTGATGTGGACATAAGCACATTCTCAAAAGCTTCAAAGGTTAGAAACAAATCTGTATTCATCAAAGTCTATGGAAAGCTCTTGTCAAAGATTAATCATAATTCAGCCAAGAAGAACTTTGAAATTTGTCCCATAGATTCCACCACGATTACGCTAACCAGCACATTACTTTGGGCCTCGGGCTATTATCAAGTGAAATTGTTCTCCTACTTGAATTCTCTAAGTGGAGAGACCCTTGACAGCTTGGTTAGTTTTGGTGATGGATATGACGCCCAGAAAATAGATGAAATGACAGAAGCTATTCCCACAAATGCAGTCGGCGTAATGGCTCGGGGGTTTGCTAGCCTCAGCTACCTTAAGCTCATGACCATGTAGAAAGAAGAGGATAAAAAGTATTATGTATTACGTATAAACATGAATTATAAGCTTGAGTATGGAGAGGGGAACCTGATAAAAGTAGGGGGAGGAAAGGATTCTGGTTGGTATAGAGTCGTTAATTTTTGCGATATCCAGACTAGGAGTGAGTATCGCTTGGTCACGAAT
>NZ_JAAXLT010000207.1 GCF_013285555.1 Candidatus Cyanaurora vandensis
AGATTCAGAACAAGTTAGCTTGGCTTCTCGGATGAACATGATATTATCCTAGCATATCAGGGGATAAAGCCGTCCTAGAAGGACGGGGCTTGCATCCCAATTTTTTGGTCACCTCTTACTCAACTTAAGTGGGAAGTTTCCCGCCAACACTGGCGGGAATATTAGCGTCGACCTGCTCCACAAGCTCTTCAATTAGGGGGGATGCTTTTGCCTTGGTCCCCCACGGGGCGGAGGAGCCTTAGCGGACCAGGACCATCGTGGTCGTGGGATTTTGTTTAAAGTCCAGGCGTTCGTAGAAGCCCTGACCGTCGGTGGTAACGAGGTAGACTTTCTCGACGGTAGCGAGCTTGGGATGGGCGAGGAGGTGTCCAATCAGTTGCCGTCCGATGCCCTGACCCTGGTAACGGGGATGGACCATCACATCCCAAAGCATTGCCCGGTAAACCCCGTCGGAAGTTGCTCGCCCAAAGGCTACCAGAAAATCCCCGTCCCAGAGGTGAACCACGGGTTCACTGCCTTGGACCATCCGCTCTAGGTCCGCCACCGTGCGGTCTCTAGCCCAGGGTGCAGTCAGGTCCATCAAGCGTTGGAGTTGGGGGTAGTCTAGCTTTTCCGCAGCGGTGCGGACCTGCAACCGGGTTGAAGTTTGGGTCGGGTTCAACGTGTACTCCTTCAAGGCGAGATAACCGCCGGCGTAGGTATGGGCAGGCGACTATAGGGATAGGGGCTGTGCTTCTCTTTGAAGCCGTTGACTAAGGCAATGGCACGGGTCACGTCTGAGGGCAGGATGACCAATAGATCGCCCTTCTCAGCTTGGGCCAGACCGTATTCTATCGCCGTTGCCTCAGACAATACTACTTCGTAGGGATAATTGGGGTCGTGGTCTTTGAAACCCGCCGCAATAATCTCAGGTACGGCTCCGGGCTGACGACCCCGGAGGTCGTCGTCATCCTTCAAGATGATGCTGGTGAACATCTGTGCTCCGAGGTAGCCCAACTTATGTAGGTCCTCGTCACGACGGTCCCCTGGTCCTCCGTAAACCCCGATCTTGCGCTTGGTCTCCAGTTTGCTCAAGACCTGCGCTAGGGCATTGAAGCCCGCTGAGTTGTGAGCGTAATCAATCAAGACCCGGAAATCTCCCAGATCAAAGAAGTTCAAGCGACCGGGGGTCTGGCCCACCGAGGGGATGAAGCTGTTGAGACCGGCTCGGATATCGTCCATCTTGACCCCGGTTAGATAGCAGGCCAGGATTGCCGGGAGGACGTTCTGGACCATGAACTCGGCGCGGCCCTCTAGGGTCAAGGGAATATTGATGACTTTCTCTACCCGCAGAGTCCAACTTCCTTTGCAGACTGAAACGTAGCCATCTTCAAGAATCGCGGCGACCCCACCCAGGGCGCGGTGCTCGACCACGACGGGGTTGTTGGGGTCCATAGTGAAGTAGGCAACTTTGGCCTTGACGTGGGCCGCCATCGCCGTTACGAGCAGATCATCGGCGTTGAGGATGGCGTGTCCACTGACTTGCACAGCTTCAGCGACCACGGACTTAACTTTTGCTAGGTCTTCTAAAGTCTCAATGTCGCGGATACCCAGGTGGTCGGAGGTGACGTTCAACACGATCCCGATATCACACTCGGTAAAGCCCAGGCCCTCGCGCAAGATCCCGCCCCGCGCGGTCTCAAAAATCGCAAACTCCACCGTCGGGTCCTTGAGAACGAGGTGAGCGGAGTAGGGTCCCGTCATGTCGCCCCGGACCACTAGCTGGTTCTGGATATAAACGCCATCGGTCGTCGTGAACCCCACCCGCATCCCGGTGCCCTTAATAATGTGAGCGATGAGGCGCGTGGTTGTGGTTTTACCGTTGGTACCCGTGACTGCCATGATCGGAATACGGTGGCGCGAACCGGGCGGGAAGAGCATATCAATCAAGGGTTCCGCGACGTTACGGGCCATCCCCTGACTGGGAGCCAAGTGCATCCTGAAACCGGGGGCGGCATTGACCTCGACGATCCCGCCGCCCGTCTCGGCAATCGGCATCGAGATATCCGGGCAGATGACATCAATCCCTGCCACATCCAAGCCGACAATCCGCGCCGCCCGCTCCGCCATAAAAGCATTGTCTGGGTGGATCATATCTGTGCAGTCGAGGGCGGTCCCGCCGGTGCTGAGGTTGGCAGTGGACTTGAGTTCGCAGGTCTCGCCCTGGGGCAAGACTGACTCCAGTACTAACCCGCGTAATTTCAGCAGTCTGAGGGTCATCTCGTCGGCATTGATCGCCGTCAGTTCTTTTTCATGCCCGAAACCCCGGCGCGGGTCCTGGTTGATCCGGTCAATCAATTCTTGAATCGTGTGTTCGCCGTCGCCGACGATATGGGCGGGGACGCGCAGGGCCACTGCCACGAGCCGGTTATTGATGACCAAAATCCGGTAATCGTTACCCTGGAGGAAACGCTCTACCAAGACCACCCGCGAGAACTCTTTGGCTGCGTCGTAGGCTGCTTCAGCCGTGGCCTCATCAGTGATATTGATTGTGATCCCCTTGCCGTGGTTGGCATCCAGCGGCTTGATCACCACGGGATAACCACCAATTTCTTGGATGGCATCAGGTAGGTCAGCGAGACGACGGACCTTCAGCCCCCTAGGAACCGGGATGCCCATTTGGTGCAAGAGACTCTTGGTGATCGTCTTATCGGAGGCAATCTCGGTGGCGATAATGCTGGTGTTATTTGTCGTGGTGGCCTGGATGCGCTTTTGGTACATCCCGTAGCCCAACTGGACCAGGGAAGCTTCACTCAGCCGCAGGTGGGGGATGCCCCGAGAGAGGGCTTCTTCGACAATGGCGGCGGTGGAGGGACCGAAGCGGACTTCTTCGCGGATCTCGCGCAGTTCCTGAATATCCTCTTCGAGGTCGTAGGTCTCACCCGCCAACAACATATTGACTAACCGCACCGCCGCCCGGGCGGCG
>NZ_JAAXLT010000208.1 GCF_013285555.1 Candidatus Cyanaurora vandensis
CGGGCACTGCTAGCAACAGGACTGCCACCGCACTGGACCACACAGGTTTCATGATGTTTCCTCGACGGGTCTGTGGTTGGATTCAACGCCAACCTTATAACTCACTACGTATAGCAATTGACAGCGCAATTGCCTAGCCATTGCTAGTAAAAAGGGGAGGCCCCATGGCCCCCCGCTAATTCAGGAGGACCTAGGACTTCGTCTTGAAGCCCTTAACGGCACTCGCATCGGGCTTGACATTGGGGACCGCCAAGAAGGGCGAACCTTGCTTCAAGCTGCTGAGCGTCGCTTTACCGGAAAGAGCTTGACCGAGCCGGATGTGGACATCGGTGTTCTCATAGGAGCCAGCGAACAGACCGGCACCGGGACCAGAAGCACTCAGGGGTACGTCCTCACCGGAGTGGGGCGCAACGCCAGTGTTGCCGTTGGTTTTGTTGGCACTGGCACTGCTGATGGGAGCACCGGGGGCTGGCTGGGCGGGTAACACGTTACGGGTGGGCATGTTGCCGACCAGCAAAATCCCGTCAGGGTCGCGGGCGGGATTGGGGAATGAAGCGTTGGACCCGGAGGGGCTGAGGGGTTGGAAGTTAGTCAGATAGTTCTGACTGTAGGTGGGACGACCGCCATTCTCCAACACCAGCTTGATGGTCGGGTCGGCTTCATCGGGGAAACCATCGTTGTTGAGGTCCTGATAGGTCGGGAAGGTCCCGTCGTTGAAGGTGCCAATCGCGTCTTGGAGCGGACAAGGCCGGGTGGTATCTGCTGCTGAACCGATGGTGATGGGGTAGGTGGTGCTGGGGGTGAAGCAACCGCCCGCCGGGGTCGCGCCGCCGGCAGCAATGGCACTGGGGACCACAACGCCGACGATCGTCTCGGGTTGGGCGTGGTCAGCGGTCGCGAGGCTGAGGGTCTTGCCGTCTTGGGCTTGACCATTCATCACGAAGCCGATGGCATTGTCGAGTTCCAGGATTTCGTAAATGACCCGCTCATATTCCAGGGTGTGGGCGAGTTTGTCGGATTGGGATTGCTCCACCAACAAGGCCCAACCGCCGGAGGGTCCAGCCAGGGTGTTGAGGACTTGGATTGCCTTGCTGGTCATCTCGGTTTTGGAGGGGACGGCAGCGAAACAATCTTGGATCAAGGTCCCGCAGCCCGTCCCTTGCGGGGGAGCGACGGTCATGCCCAAAGCCGGGTTGCTGGCAGTCTGTCCACCGATAGTGGCTTTACCACGGGCGACGAGCCGGTCTAGGGTACCAGGGATGTTGTCAACGCCGAGACCACTGGAGGTGGTGCGGAATTCCCCGGTGAAGATGCCCAAGAGGGGTTGGTTGTTAGGGGCAGCATTGAGTTCGCTGAGGTTACGGACGGTGCTGTATCCCAGGCTCGGAGCGATGTTGGCGAAGAGGTCCACATCGGTCCGACCACCAGAGCCGTACTGATAGAAGGTCTTGATTTCGGGGTTGGTAGACAAGAGCCAGTCAGAAGCACCACTGCCCAGGATGACATCCACGGGCTGGGTGAGTTGTTGCAAGGACGTGTAGCCGGTGAGGGGCTGGGCAGTCCCGTCTTGGTAGAAGTCGAGGTATTGCTGAGCGATGGCGGTCCGGGTTCCACGAGAGCGGGTGTGGCTTGCGACGGCGGCGGGGGTGGCATCGGTGACGAAGGCATCCGTCACTACGCCAATCTTCCAACCCTGGGTGCGCTTTAGGAATTCCCAGAGAGTCTCAATGCGGGGATTATCCAGGACGGTCTCGGGCGTGTTGTCAGCCGAGACGTTAAGGCCATTGTTGGGCTGTTTGAGGCCCGTCACGTAGTTTGCCATCCCCGGTGCGGAGTCGGTGATCAAACTGTCATAGGAAGCGGTGCCGACAAGACCGACGGATTCCATTTGGTCCATGTTGAGGCGGCTACGGCTACGGCCTTCAAAAAGTCCGCGACCAGCAAACCGAGCGGCAGAGCGCACCGGCAGACCCATGGCATCACCTAGGAAAAATACGAGGTGCTGGACCTTGCCGCCGAGCGCGAAACCCGAGACTTGGTAGGTGTTGGTGATGGTGTAGTCCACACCGTCCACGGTGACCACAGCGGTGACATCGTAGAGACCGGGCGTGCTAAAGGACAAGTTGCGGGCGGTCGCGCCGTAGAGCAAGGACGAAGCCGGGTTCCCACTCTCAAGCCCGGTGCCTTGGGCGGCAACAGTGGCATTAAAGAATTGGGTACGGTCCTGAGTGTTAATTACCAACTGTTTGAGGACCGGAGGCGTGGCTCCAGGGATCTGGGTCTCGATGCGGAGGTCCGCCAACTGACCCACGAGGATCTGGGTATTGGTGGGAGGCATGATCCGCAGGCCGGTGGTAGGTTCGGCGTTGGTCACGAAATCAGCCAGCAGACCGCCGGATTGAATCGGGTCTAGGTTGTTGCGGGTTACGCCATCGCCTTTAAAACGGGCATCATCATCGGGTCCCGCTTGGACCGCAGGCGCGGTCAAGACGAGGGTAGCTGACAGTAACAAGGTCAAACGATTTAGCCAAAAACGAGTCATTGTGTATCCCCTTGGGTAAAACAATCTAATCAATCAAAATCCCTGCTCCACAGAAGCTGCACTGAGGTATCAGTCCTAGTGCGTACTCCACCAACCCCTTGGGCGAGCTTCAAAACTTGAAGTCACTTGATGTTAGGCCAGCAAGGTTAAGAGAAGACGAGGGTTAAGTTAACGAGAGGTTAACGATGATGACAAGTTCTATTTTGATAACAGGAATCAATCTCATGTTAGGCTATTTTTAGGACAAAAACTAGCTTCATCTTTGACAATTTCTCGCTGATTCTAGTTGGACTAACCCATAGCCGTTTGGTCCACGAACCAGTACAGATTGCCCACAGGTTGAATACGGGCGGCGGGGGTGGTGCTAGTCCCGGTTAAGAGTTCATGAAGGATTGCCTGCTTCTCGGCTCCGGCGACGAGGAACGCTCCGGCACGGGTGCTGTTGAGCAAGGGATAGGTCATAGTAACGCGAGTGACAAAGGGTTTGAGGCCCGGTTCGTAGACGGCTTGGACCCAGTGGTCGCGCTCTTGGAGGACGGGTTTACCAGGGAATAGTGAGGCGGTGTGTCCGTCGGGTCCGAGTCCAAAGAAATGCACATCAAAGAAGGGCCGCGCTGGCTCGAGGGTAGGGGCACCGTAATGAGCAATGAGTTCCTGTTCATAGGCCAAGGCCGCTGTTTCGGGGGCCATGCCCTCAGTGGGGATGGGGTGGATATGGTCGGCAGGCACCGGGCAATGGCTGAGTAACGCTTGATTGACCATTCGGTAATTACTGTTGGGGTCCGTGGGTGGGACAAACCGTTCATCTCCCCAGAACCAATGCACCCGCGCCCAGGGGAAGCTCTCTCGAAAGGGCGATTGGGCTAGGGTCCGGTAGAGTATTTCGGGGGTGGACCCGCCGGACAGACCAATATTGAAGGGTCCTTGGTTGGCTTGGAGTTGGTCCATCAACCACCGGGCAACACGCTGGGCTAAGGCCGTGGAGTCGGGGTGGACTTCGGGGCTCATGGTGCGCTCAGGGTACAGGCCATGGCTAGGGCTTCGCGGTAATAGGGATCGGTCTGACTATTGGTCTGGAGCTCCTGGGCCAGGAGTTCATCCAGTCGCAATTCACCCAAGGCGGTCACTTGTTCGAAGGTACATTGGCCCTCTTCTTCGAGTTGTAACTGTACGCAATCGGCAATCACCCCCGAGCGGATCAAGAGGTACCGTTCGTTGTTAATCAAGAGCCGCACGGTTGCCAACGCGCCTACGGTCGTACCAGGGACTTCCCGCCAGACCGCTTCGATCTCACCTTGGGGTCCACTGAAAACTACGGCTCCGTTGTCCCACTGCTCTTGGAACTGCCAACCCAGCCGACTGGAGAGCCACCCCAGAAAAAGTAAAGGTTGAGCTAAATTCGGGCCGACATACTCCAGTTCGACGCGGTGGACTTCACTCAAGGCTGCTAAACGGCCCTCGTTGTCAAAAGCTTTAGCCGTCAACTCCCGCCAGGGAGCCAACCGCCACCAATTCAAGTCCCCGATAGCCTGGTCGGTGGGTAACTGGTCCAGAGTGGTTAGGTCTGCTGCCGTCCCTGGGGTCCCACTGTCTACAATCAACCGTTCCGCCAACACCCGTAAATTACTGAAGAGCGAATCCGTAGGCATGAAGATCCCCTGCCACCACAGATAGGTCGGTAGGTCGGGGATCAAGAGCGGCAAGACCGTCGTGTACAACTCGTGCAGGGCATTTCCGGTGGCGCGGAGGGTGACATATTCACAGCAGACCGGGGCGGGCTGGCCCCCAGAACCGAGGGGACAGTAGGCCGTGACTTCCGTGGCGACGGTATCGGCGGGGGCCGTGGGGTCATCCATAATCGCCAGGGTCCGGCAGGGGTATTGGACCGCTACCGCGCCAATCGTGTTTTCCAGATCCAGGGCCACACCGCCACTGAACACAATCAAGTTGAAAGTGGAGGCGCGGGTCTTGAGCTGTCCGTCGTCCTGGGTGGCCCAGATCCGGCTGAGTTCCTGGTCTACTTGGTTGAGCGGGACTTGTTTGGGAGCGCGGATGGCATAGACAGTCGGGTCTGGGGTCATGATGGCTCCTAGAGTCGTCGCCAGTGGCGGTTGTCACGGTTTAGTAGTTGGTCGGCGGCTTTGGGTCCCCAGGTCCCCGCTTCGTAACTAGCAAGGTCGGCGGGGGTGCCTTGGGTCCACTGCTCAATGATCGGGGTGACGACTTTCCAGGCGTACTCCACTTCATCAGCGCGGGCAAAGAGGGTCTGGTCTTTGTAGAGACAGTCGAGTAGCAGGCGTTCGTAGGCCTCGGGGCTTTTTTTGGCAAAGGTCGTGCCGTAGCGAAAATCCATGTTCACCGGGCGCATCGTGATATCCGGGCCGGGGACCTTGGCATCAAAGCGAATCGAAATTCCCTCGTCGGGTTGAATCCGCAGAGCTAGGACATCGGTGGTGGGATGGGTACTGTACCTGCGAAATAGATGGGACGGAGACTCCCGAAAGTGCAGAGAGACTTCGCTGGCCCGTTTCGCTAGCCGTTTCCCAGTCCGTAGATAAATCGGCACCCCGCTCCACCGCCAATTATCAATGTGTAACTTCACGGCGGCGTAGGTCGGGGTAATGGATTCCAGGTTCACCCCGCCCTCTTCGCGATAACCGGGGACCGCTTTACCCCCCAGGAAACCCCGGCTGTACTGGGCGCGGACGGTGTTGAGGGCGACATCTTTGGCGTCCATAACGACCATCGAGCGCAGAACTTTTACTTTTTCGTCACGCACGGTATTAGCTTCGATGGCGGCGGGCGGCTCCATACAGACCAGTGTTAAGACCTGCATCAGATGGTTCTGGAGCATATCGCGCAAGGCCCCGGCCTCCTCGTAATATTTGCCCCGGCCCTCTAAGCCCACGGTCTCCGCCACGGTAATTTGCACATGGTCTAGGTAACGGCGGTCCCACAAGGGTTCAAAAATGGCATTGGCGAACCGGAAGACCAGGATATTCTGGACGGTTTCTTTGCCGAGATAGTGATCAATCCGGTAAATCTGGTCCTCGTGGAAGACCCGACTGACGATGGCATTGAGTTCCTGACCCGTCTTGAGGTCACGCCCGAAGGGTTTCTCGACGATAATCCGCACGGTCTCTGGGGTCCCCGCCATGCCCTGGGTGACCATGCTCTCTAGGAGGACCGGGAAGGAACTCGGCGGGATTGAGAGGTAATAGACCCGGTTGCCCTGGGTACCACGCTTGGTGTCCAGTTCTTCTAGGTAGGTCCGTAACTCGCCATAGAACTCCGGTTGGTTGAGGTCCCCAGCGAAGTAGAACAGGCCACGAGCGAAGTCTTCCCACACTTGAGGTACGAAGTCCCGACTGTGCCCCTGCACCCCCTCATGCATCCGGTCTCGGAACTGGTCATCGCTCATCGGCGAACGGCCCACTCCGACCACGGTGAATTCGCTGGGCAGGTTGCGTTCCCGCGCTAGATCGTAGAGGGCCGGGAGGAGTTTGCGCTGGGCCAAGTCCCCCGAGGCCCCGAAGATGACCATGATGACGGGCTTGGGTAGGCGGTCAATGCGGAGTCCGGCGCGGAGTGGGTTTTGCAGGAGGGTGGTCATCGGCGTTCCTTAGGTAGTGTGCCACTCGGTGTGGAAGGTCCCGGCTTGGTCTACCCGCTCGTAGGTATGGGCACCGAAAAGATCGCGTTGGGCCTGGGTGAGATTGAGGGGGAGACGGGCACTGCGGTAACTGTCGTAATAGCCCAAGGAAGCACTCATCGCCGGACAGGGCACCCCGGCCTGAGCCGCCACTGCCACCACCTCGCGCCAGGGTCCTTGCTTGTCGGCAAGCTGCTGGGCAAAGTAGGGGTCTACCAAGAGGTTCGCCAGTAACGGGTTGGTGCTAAAGGCTTGTTGGATGCGGTCGAGCAACTTGGCGCGGATGATACAGCCGCCCTTCCAGATGCGGCTAATCTCAGCTAAGTCCAGCTCATAGCGATACTCGGTGGAAGCGGCCTGCAACAGGGTCATCCCCTGAGCGTAGGAGCAGACTTTGGAACAGTAGAGGGCTTGGGCGACTGCTTGGATGAACTGCGCCCGGTCCCCACTGAAGCTGTAACGCGGCCCCGTTAGCATCCGCGAAGCTGCCACCCGTTGCTCTTTAAAGGAAGAGATGATCCTGGCCTCAATCGCTGCATTGATCGTCGGGATCGTGATGCCGAGGTCTAGGGCATTTTGAGCGGTCCATTTACCCGTACCCTTCTGTCCGGCCTTGTCGAGAATTAGCTCAACGAGCGGTGTTTTCAGGACGGGATCGAGGTAGGTGAAGATGTCGGCGGTAATTTCAATTAAGAATGACTGCAAATCATCGTCTTCATTCCAGCTTTTGAAGGTGTGGTGTAGTTCCTCCGCGTCCATGCCGACCACATTTTTGAGGAGGTCGTAGGCTTCGGCGATGAGTTGCATATCTCCGTACTCAATGCCGTTGTGGACCATTTTCACGTAATGGCCCGCTGACTTGGGACCGATATAGGTGACACAGGGGCCGTCGGCAACCTGGGCGGCAATCTTGGTGACAATCGGCGCAATCTGTTCATAGGCGGCTGCCGGACCACCGGGCATGAGACTCGGCCCCCACAAAGCTCCCTCCTCGCCCCCGGAAACGCCCATGCCGATGAACTGGAGCTCGAGCTTGCTGAATGCCTCTGTCCTGAGATCCGTATCAGTAAAAAGTGAATTCCCGCCATCAATCACGATATCGCCGGGGCTCAAGAGCGGTTTCAACTGGTCCAGGACTGCATCCACGGGCTTCCCGGCCTTGACTAAGATGATAATTTTGCGCGGTGGCTCAAGGGCTTGGACGAAATGCTCTAGGGAAAACGTAGGAATAAAGTTCTTATCCTTGCCCCTAGCCTCCATGAATTCCTTGGTCTTGGCTTCGGTCCGGTTGTAGACCGCGATGGGGAAGCCATTACGTTCGATATTCAAAGCTAGGTTCTCACCCATTACGGCTAAGCCGATGAGTCCAATTTTTGCCAATCCAACCATGGCGATGCCTCATCTCGGTCAATCTGTTCAACCCTAGCTTAGGTACATTCAGGTCTTCTATCCACGGAGTATTAACATCCCTTCAGATTTAGCTGCCTTGAAGCGGCCCCTCCACCCCATGGGGCGGGGGACCAGGCAGAAGGATAGGGACCGTGGCTAGTGGCTGGCTAAGGGTGCGATAAGCTCACAGCAGGGATGATAGAGGAAGAGATGACAGAAAATTGGGCAGCGGTAGAGTGGAATAATCCTGCCGTCAGCGCGGAGGTCTTTACCAAAAGCGGCGTAAAGTCCCTAGCTTTAGCTATGGGGATATAAGCCGCCACCACTGAAGGGAGTCATAAAGTTAACAACGATAAGTAAAGTGTCATAGGTTATAATTGTGTCATGATTGTCCTTGAGTCGAAACTTGACGGAAAACTAGAA
>NZ_JAAXLT010000026.1 GCF_013285555.1 Candidatus Cyanaurora vandensis
CTACCAGAGTGGCTGGGCAGCTTTACTCAACTACAGGATCTTTACCTCTCAAACAATCAATTAACTAATCTACCAGAGTGGCTGGGCAGCCTTACTCAACTACAGTTCCTTGACCTCTCAAGCAATCAATTAACTAATCTACCGGAGTCCCTAGGTAACCTTACTCAACTACCAAATCTTTACCTCTCAAACAACTACTTAACCGAGCTACCTGAGTCCCTAGGTAACCTTACTCAACTACACTTGCTTGACCTCTCAGACAATCAATTAACTAATCTACCGGAGTCCCTAGGTAACCTTGCTCAACTACAGAATCTTATCCTCTTAAATAATCAATTAACCGATCTACCGGAGTCTCTAGGTAACCTTACTCAATTACGCTATCTTGATTTCCGAGATAATCCCCTAAACCCTTTAATAAGAGCTGTTTGTGAACAGGGTATACAGACACTTCTGCAATTCTTCCGGGAACAAGCAAATGATAAAGTAATTCTTCATGAAGCCAAACTGGTTTTAGTTGGTGAAGGTGAAGTGGGTAAAAGTAGTCTACTAGCTGCTCTTCGAGGAGAGCAGTTTATAGAAGGTCGGGATACGACGCATGGGGTGGAGATTAAGTGTATATCTCTGACTAACCCTGATACAGAAGACACATTGACACTGAACGGGTGGGATTTTGGTGGTCAACCCATTTATCGCCCGACCCATCAACTTTTCTTTAGTGAGGCTGCTATTTACTTAGTCGTGTGGAAACCCCGTGAGGGACCCGAACAAGGCTTTGTAGAATACTGGACCAATTTGATTAAGCACAGAGCATTTGACGAAAAACGTCCTCACCAAAGACCCCGAGTGTTAATCGTCGCAACCCACGGCGGTCCTAAAGAACGGCAAGCATTTTTAGATGAGGAGGCTTTACGTAAACGCTTCCCAGACTTCATCGTAGACTTCTCGCATGTGGACAGCCAAACGGGTGATCAAATTAAGGAATTAAAACAGGCCATTGCTCGAACAGCTAGTGGTCTTCCTGATGTGGGCCGTCCCTATCCTGGTCGCTGGCAAAGAATCAGAGAAATACTAGCTCGTCAATCCAAACCTTACCTATTGTTCACAGAATTAAAAGAAATTTGTTACGGTCAAGGCTTGAGCAACGAACAAACTAATCTCTTTATCACTATTTGCCACACACTCGGGCAACTGATTTACTACAATCAGGATGAAGGATTGAAGGATATAGTAATTCTCAAACCTGACTGGTTGACCAAGGCAATTAGCTTTGTTCTGGAAGATAAGCAAATTAAGGAACAGTATGGCCTGATTCAACACAGTCGCCTAAGGGAACTGTGGAACGATCCAGCACGTAATAAAGAAGAACGTTATTCCCCTGAACTACATCCCATTTTCCTACGGTTGATGGAGCGGTTCGATGTGTCCTATCGAGTAATTCTGCCTGACCCTGCCAACCACACTAGTCTAATCGCCCAACTCGTCCCTGGTGCCCGCCCTGAGAGATTTGCTGAAGACTGGAATGAGAGACCAACATCTGGGGACAAAGAACAAGTGCAAGTTTGTCGGATTGTGGATGCAAGCACTGGCATCAACGCACCTGCCGAAGGTCTTTTTTATCAACTGATTGTGCGGCTCCATCGCTACTCTCTTGGTCGAGAAGATTACAGGAAGAGCTGTCACTGGCAGCAGGGCTTAGTCTTGGAGGATGGTTACAATGGTCGGGCTTTCTTAGTGTTAGAAGGGGGTGATATTCGCATCACGGTTCGAGCCGCCTATCCAATTGTCTTCCTTAACCAGCTAAGCAGCGAAGTAAAATGGCTAGTCGAGAATTTTTGGAAAGGCTTGCGTTGTCAGATCATGGTGCCTTGTCGTGGACCCTGTGGTGTGGACGATCCAGGCCGGGGCTTGTTTGAAATTGAGAAATTGATTGAGAGTAGACGTAAAAGCCGCTCTGATTATCCTTGTTCAATTCCTGGCTGTAACCAATGGCAGAATATTGATGAATTGATGGTCAATATCTCACAACCTAATTCTGACGTTGCATCCCATCAGAATCAACAAACAGCAGAGATAATACAAGCTATACAACAGGGAATTCAACCGATTTTGGTTGAGGTGCAGACTTCTCGAATTGAGGTCCAGGCTTTCATGAGTAAGGCTGATGAACATTATGCTGCGGTAATGACTACCCTACTTGATGAAGGCCGGGATGGGCCTCGCTTAATTAGTTGGACCCCAGTTGATCCGGGGTTTTGGGACAGACCAGGATGGATGAGCCAAAAGATACGCCTGACCCTCTGGTGTGAACATTCGCGTTTACCTTTGCCGATCCTGTGGGGAGATAAACGGGGGGTATACGAGTTTGACCAACCCCGTGAATGGTTAGTGAAGGTAGCTCCCTATGTCCGGCTTGTAACTGGAGCTTTGAGCCTTGTGTTGCCCGTAGCAGCATCAGCCGCCAAACTCGTGGTAGACGATAGCTATAAACAGCAGTTAGAGTTCTCTGAAAAATCAACCAAGGCCCTCCTAGATGTAGGCGGTCAAGCTGGCGAGTGGCTGGGTCATGACGATAGACCAGGACTCTCTGGCGAGAGAACTATGGAGTTCGAGACTCCAGAGTATCAACGCCAATTCGGTCAACCCACGCCCACCTACGGGGGAATGCTCAGAGAGCTAGAACACCTCTTGCGGACTAAAGACCCAGGTTTTGGGGGGTTAGTGAGAGTCCAGAACAACCGCCGAGAATTCCTTTGGATTCACCCCAACTACGAAAAGGAATATAACCCCGGCCTGCCCCAGATTCCTTAAAGATGGATGGGTTCATCTCAAAGCAAAAGCGACCAGTACTGATGGTGAGCAATCCGGTGGCGATAGTAAACAGAACGAGCATTTCGGGTCAGAGGACCTAGAGCCGTCCTAGTTTTAAAATCTCTCGTTGTCCTAGAAACCTCCGGGTGAGGAAAGGGAGTATCAGGGACCTGACAGCAATACCCCTAAAATAAGGGAAGGTTTATGGGCGGGTCATGGTTGGGTTTGAGCTAGTCCAATACTTGAGTCAACGCAAAGTCCTGGTCGAGGAAGCCTTGGGGCAGTTCCTTCCCTTGGCTGAACCGGAGACCATCTACCAGGCCATGCGCTATTCCCTCCTCGCCGGGGGCAAGCGTCTCCGCCCAATCCTCTGTTTGGCAAGCTGTGAACTTCTAGGCGGTAGGCTCGCCTGGGCCGTCCCCACCGCCTGTGCCCTAGAGATGATTCACACGATGTCCTTAATCCATGACGACCTACCCGCGATGGACAATGACGACCTGCGCCGGGGCCAGCCCACCAACCATAAAGTTTATGGTGAAGCCATGGCAATCCTGGCGGGTGACGGACTCTTAGCCTACGCTTTCGAGGTCATGGCGACCCAGACCCCGGCGCAGGTCCAGCCTGCTCAAGTCTTAGCTGTCGTGGCACGGTTGGGACGGGCGGCTAGTGCCAGTGGACTCGTGGGCGGTCAGGTGATGGACCTCCAGAGCGAAGGTAAACCCATTCCCCTGACGACGCTCCAGACCCTCCATGCCAAGAAAACCGGGGCTCTGCTCGAAGTAGCCGTGGTCAGTGGCGGTATCCTCGCGGGCGGTGGCACCGAGGAACTGGGCCGACTCAGCCGTTACGCACAAAAAATCGGGCTGGCTTTTCAGATTGTGGACGATATTTTAGACATCACGGGTACGCCTGAGAAAATTGGTAAAACCATTGGCAAGGATGTTGCTGTCCAAAAAGCCACATATCCAAGCCTATTAGGACTGGAATGCTCCCAGAATCTAGCCCAACAACTCACTACTGAGGCCAAGACCGAGTTGATCGGTTTTGGTGAACGGGCGGTCCCTCTTCTCGCTCTCGCGGACTTTATTACCCAGCGGGAGCACTGAGGCGTATGTACCCACTCAGCAATGTCTTCGAGAATCAAGTCCTAGTGGTCGCTCTCCTCGCCGGACTCGCTGCCCAATCCATCAAGCTCGTGGTCGCCCTCGTCCAAACCGGAAAAATTAACCTCCGCGTTTTGACTACCTCGGGGGGAATGCCAAGCTCCCATTCGGCCTTGGTCGTGGCCCTCGCAACGGGCGTGGGCCAGACTAGCAATTGGAGTAGTAATGAGTTTGCGATTGCGGCGGTGTTTGCGTTTATTGTCATGTACGATGCAGCGGGGGTCCGCCGGGCGGCGGGTAAGCAAGCACGGGTTTTGAACATCATCATTGAAGAGCTATTTAGCGAAAAGCCCCAGTTTCTTGAGGAGCGGCTGATGGAGTTACTGGGACATACACCCGTCCAGGTTTTTGCGGGGGCGGCCTTGGGCTTTATCTTTATGTGGTTGGTGGGACCGGGATGACGGAGTTTCCATGGCAGTTTAAGGATGTCCAAGCGAACGGTTTAGTTTTTCACTGCGCCCATCTCGGCGAGGGTCCGCTGCTAATCCTGCTCCATGGTTTCCCGGAGTGCTGGTACAGTTGGCGGCATCAGATTGTCCCTTTGGCCCAACATTTTCGGGTCGTGGTCCCAGACCTGCGGGGGTATAACCTCTCCAGTCAACCCCCAGACACCCGCGCTTATCTGCTGGATTATCTGGTGGAGGATGTGGTGGCCTTGGCGCGGGCTTGGGGGGAATCGCGTTTCCGCTTGGTCGGGCATGACTGGGGGGCCTTGATTGCTTGGGCGACGGCGTTGCGTCATCCTTACCGGGTGCCCCGGGTTGCCGCGCTCCAGGTCCCGCCCCCCTTGGCCCTACGTGATAACCTCACGCCCCGCCAACTGTGGGCCAGCCGCTATATTGCCCTATTCCAGATACCGGGGCTGGCGGAGTGGTACCTGAGTGACCAGGACTATCGGTTGGTGCGTTCCATTTTCACGGACCCCACGGTGCGACCAGGGAAAATCACGGCGGAGGATATCCAGTATTTCGTGGCGGCAATTAAACGAGGTTCACTAAGGGCAATGCTCAA
The DNA here is from genome assembly GCF_013285555.1 of Candidatus Cyanaurora vandensis. Lineage (GTDB taxonomy): Bacteria > Cyanobacteriota > Cyanobacteriia > Gloeobacterales > Anthocerotibacteraceae > Cyanaurora > Cyanaurora vandensis. Next base: position 4,986 of record NZ_JAAXLT010000026.1, read on the forward strand.
CTATTACCGTGCCAACTTCGGACCTGGGCTGGCCCCGGACCTGATGACCCCGATTCAAGTGCCCTCATTGTTTATTTATGGTGAGGATGATTTCGCCATTACCCCAGATTTTGTGTATCGGCTGGACCGCTATATTCTCTCGGATTATCAAGAGGTCCGTATCCCCGCCTGTGGGCACTGGTGCCAACAAGAATACCCCGAGGTCGTGACGGAAGCCTTGTTAAAGTTCTTGCGGTGATTGCTCAGGAGGACGACAAGAACCTGTCCTGAGTCCATCACCCCTTGAGAAACGTCTCCAACCGTGGTTGAATGCGAGTTTCGAGATTCAGAATATCCTCAGGGCAAAGTTTGCGGATGTGTTTTACGTAACAGAGTGCCGCTTCCTCGACGCCGTGACCTGCCTCTTAGCCGATGAGTTTTACTAAACTCGACGACTGCCAAGACCGGTTAACTGCCCAGCTCCACTAGACCCTGACCTATGTAGCGGACCATCTGGCGCGTCCGTTGGCAAGTGGCAGAGTTTCACCGCGAAATCAAACCCCTGACGGGGCTTGAAGCGTGTCAATGTCGCAAGGAGCGTAGGCAACGCAATCATATCGGCGGTGCGCGGCTGGTGTGGGTAGGGCTTAACGAGGTCGCCTATGGTACCCAAACCATCTATCAACTCCAGCCGGGGCTACGCTCTGGGTGGTTGATGCAGCAACTGAAGCACCCGGCTAGGCCGATGGCTCTTACGTAAGTCCTGTAATTGTTTGAATTGGTCGTGGTCAATGCTCATGGCCCTGAGTGTAAGCGGAAGATGACCGCTGATGGTCTCTTTCCATGCCTGTAGAGGAGTATCACCACGGGATGGGTTCGCGGTTGCGGAAGAAACCCCCGGTCGGTCCATCCTCGGGGAGGGTGGCAAGCCAGAGGACCGTATCGGCTCCCTCCGCCGGGGTCCGTGGCGCATCGGGACCACCCATGGCGGTCTTGACCCAACCTGGACACATACTGTTGACCAAAATACCCGTCCCTCGCACTTCGTAGGCGAGCATCCGGGTCAGGCTATTGAGGGCGGTTTTGGACATCCGGTAGGCGGGATAACCGCTGAGCATATCCGACAGTTGCCCCGCGCCGGAGGAGACATGCACTACCCGCCCGTACTTCTGCCTTTGCATCAGAGGAATGAGGGTCTGAGCCAAGCGCAGGGGACCAAAGACATTGGTGAGGAAGGTCCGTTCAAAAGTCTCTACACGAGCAGTCAGAGCCTGGTCTGTCGGTTCATCCAGGAAGACCCCGGCGTTGTTGACCAAGACATCCACCCGGCCCACGTCCGCATGTAAGTAGGTCCCCAACTGTTCAATACTGGTCGGTTCATTGACGTCTAGGGGATAGTAATGGACTGGGAGACCTTCTTGCGCTAGTTCTGCCGCCGCTTGTTTACCCTCAGTCTCGTTGCGGCTAGTTAGGATTACCGCGAGCCCGACTTGGGCCAATTGGCGACATACTTCAAAGCCGATACCCCGATTAGCTCCCGTTACTAAGGCAATCCGTTGTTCCACCCGCGCCTCCGGGGAAAGATGCTATCAGCTTACACCCGCCTATTAAACTTGCGGCGGCGGGGCTAGCACGCAGAGGTAGTCCCCAGTTTCGACTTGGAGTGTCGTGTGTTCGATGGCGAACTTAACGTGGAGATGGGCACAGACTTCCGCTAAAAAGCGATCCCCTGGGGACCCACTTGGTAGGACGAGATGGGCGGTCAGGGCGTTCTCCGTGGTACTCATCGCCCAGATGTGTAGATCGTGGACCCCGCTCACACCAGGTAGGGCTTCGAGATAGGTGCGGACAGCTTGGGGATCAATCTGTTCAGGGACCCCATCGAGGGCGAGATTGAGCGATTCCACCAAAAGACCCCAGGTTCCCCAGGAGATGACCACCGCAATCGCCAGACTCATCATCGGGTCTAGCCATAACCAGCCCGTGACCAGAATTAATACGCCCGCCAAGACTGTACCCAAGGACACAACCGCATCCGCCATCAGGTGCAAAAAAGCCCCCCGCAGGTTCAGGTCATGCTTCTGTCCAGCCTGAAAAAGTAAAGCACTACCCGCATTGACCGCAATCCCCACTGCCGCTACCCAAACGACCGTCTCACCCACCACCACGCCCGGATCGGTAAATCGCCGCAGAGCTTCCCAGACAATCACCCCCACCGCGACCAGCAACAGGACTGCATTCCCCAGAGCCGCCAGAATTGAGGCGCGACGTAGGCCATAGGTGCGCCGGACTGAGGGTTGCTGACGCGCCAAGGTACTTGCCCCCCAAGCCAGTGACAGGCCCAGCACATCACTCAGGTTGTGCCCCGCATCAGCAACCAGGGCGAGGGAATGGGCCAAAAGCCCAAATACGAATTCCACCCCGACAAAACCCAGGTTCAGAGCAATCCCTAGAGCAAAAGCTTGGCTGTAATTGGTGGCATGGTGACTGTGACTGTGGCTATGGTGACTATGGTTATGCGCCATCGCGGTTGGCCCAGGCACGGTACAAACCCAGGATAAGCCGCTAACGCCAAACCCTAGTTAGTGAAAAATTACTGCTGACGCAGTAGGAATGGTTTTTGCACGGTAGGCACCGTTATTTAAGCCGTAGCAAGGCGTCCTAATGAAAAATGAAAAAATAGTGAAAAATATCGTCGCTGCCCTTGACGCTGAGGAGATGGAGCAGTACAACAGAGAAGATTTCATTTTTATTTCACATTTGAGGTGGCTGTGGGGCGTGGGATTGGTTTTGTGCTGTGGTTACTTGTCTGTGTATTGCCCGTGCTGGCCCAGCCATTACCGGATAAGAGTCAGTACACCTTGACCAACCGGACCCCCAAGGAGTTATTGCGCCCCTTGAGTCCTGACCGTCCCGATGTGACGGAGAGTGCTTACACCGTAGATGCGGGCTGGTTGCAGCTTGAGACCGATGTTTTGGGGTTCAGTCGCGAGGACGGGCGGACGAGTTGGACCCTTGCCCCCTTGAATTTTAAGTTGGGGCTAGGCCAAAATGTGGATTTTCAAGTGGGCCTGACCCCCTATAGTCTCAGTGATAGCAATGTAGAAGGCGTGGTCAGCCGTGAGACCGCCGTTATCCCCGATGTAACACTCCGCGTAAAGGTTAACCTCTGGGGAAACGATGGGGGTCCGACAGCTTTTGCGGTTATGCCGTTTATCACAATTCCCACGAGAGCCGGACGAGTAGATGGGGGCCTCATTTTCCCCCTCGCCGTGGAACTCAGTGAGGGCTGGGGACTAGGCACGATGGTCGTGGTCGCCTTTGTGCCCAACACTATAGATGACGGGTACCACACCGAGTTCGTCAATAGTCTGGTGCTTGGGCACGACCTGACAGCGGAGTTGGGAGCTTTTGCCGAGTTCGTCAGTATGCTCAGTACTGAACAGGAAGCTCCTTGGATGGCAACAGTTAATGCTGGCTTGACCTACGCCCTCAGTCAAAACCTCCTCCTCGATACAGGCGTACGCTTCGGCCTCACTCCCGCCGCCCCCGATACCGAGCTTTTTGTGGGTCTGACCGTCCGCTTCTAAGGCCCGCCTTAGAAGATCCCCCCAGCCCCCTTTTAAAAGGGGGGAAAGAATCTATTTGAGTTGCCTTAAGCAAAAAGCTCCAAGACTTACGCAAGAGCCATCGAAATAGCAGGGTGCTTCAGTTACTGCATCAACCACCCAGAGCACAGCCCCTCCTTGAGCTGATTGACCTTGCCCCAAATTAGTGGACAGAGACCTTGTGCTACCTGAGAGCCGGCCGCGTAGTAACCTTTCTCAAACTCAACTGGGGGTAGCTAGCCCACCGTGGAAGCTAACCGGTGTCGGTTGTAAAATACTTCTAGCCACGCGCCGATGGTTGTACCAGCCGTGGCCCGACTTTGCCCTTGCTCTGGGCTGACTAACTCTCGTTTGAGCGACAGCATTATCCCAATGCTCTCACCCCGTCGCCGCCCCCTAGAGGGGAGACCGTTGAACAAAGCTGAGGTTCCTTGAAGCTCTAAGCCGGGAGTAAATTCACCCCTACTACATTGGCTACTCAGCTTACAGGATGGACTACCATCTCGTCATCCAGTCAGTACCCCTCCACGTATTGACTAATAGATGCAAAGGACCAGAACATGAAGCAATTGGCTTTGACGCTGTCACTTTTACTCACCGTCGGCTCGGCACCAATGGTGTTCGCGCAGTCCACCGGCGAAATTGATGCTTTACTGGCGACAGCAGCCCGTGAATCAGGACAACCCAGCTATTCTCCGCGCACGGCGGTTAAGTTCAAGACCAGCGATAACGTCTTCCTGAAGAGTGCCCTAGCCATTGACTTCACGCCCCGCAATGCGACCGTGACCCTGCCTTTATACCGGGGCCTCGCCCCCAATGGCGCGTCTGTTTACTACATCATCACCGAAGCTTCCGACTACGCTACGGCCCAGACGCTCGGCATCAACTACGCACCCAAACTGCGGCACATCACCGCCATGGCGGGCGGACAAGCCGTTACGCTCGATAACGGCCTGATGAAATTCCGGGGCGTGATTGACTTTGCACCCATCCGCCAGATTGTCGGCGGCTCGCCTAATCCTTTCCCACCGCTGGTGGCTAAGCCCGGTGCGATTGCCGATGCTGAATGGTCCTCAGCGATTGTATTGCCCAGTGGGATCATCCTGAACGCTCAGGTCATCGCCAACGCCAGCGGCACCCATGACCGGTTGAAGGCACTGGACCTCATTAAGCGGACTGTGACCCTATCGCTCTTGGACGGGATGCAGGACGGTAAGCCGCTTTACTATCATTTGGTCACCGATGTCTCGGCTGAAGTCCCGGCAGTCCTAGAAAACGGTGTCTACGCGCCACGACTGGCGAACATTCTGAGCTTTGGTCAGAGCCGACCCAGTGACCGCTCCGCACTCCTTGGCTTCTCTCCGACGTTAAATGGTCCCCTGGAGCCCGGTCGGGGTGCGGAGCAAGGCTTCGCCTCTTCCATCGCCAACAATGGCATCGATCCGGTCAATGTCTTTCCGATTGAGCCTGATAACAACAACCGTTCGCAGGACAATAATTACAGTCCGCTATGGGATGCTCACGTAAACCAATGGACAGCAGCGGCGATACAGGCGAACAAAGTACGCCGGATCAATTCCTTCGCTGACCTGATAGCTCTAGTACAGGCTGGCGATGTGGAGAGTGCGGTCATCAACCCACCGGGACCGGGCAATGCCTTCGTTGCTGGTCTAAGACCGACCAAGGTGGTCATCAACTGCCCGGTCATTGCTCATCCCACGGTCTCCCAGAATGCCCCGGTCCCGCTCTAAAGGGCATCTTGATTTAGATAAAAATGAGAAAATAAAGGAACAGCTCGACCAATCCTTAGGATGGGACCACAAGGCCTGTGGGATTGGGAACAACGTCAGCAAAAACTAGCTGAGCCGAAAAATTGCTTAACGCCGTTAGACACCCTGCTGCCCTGGGAGCCATTGCGCCCTCTTTTTCAGAAAGTACATGAGCGTCCTCGACAAAGTAAGGCTGGTGGCAAGCCCTTGGCCGAATTCTAAGGTTCAAACTCCTTTGTATAGCTAGTAAGTATGTTTTTATCCGTCGCTATAAAGTAATGCATGCAGCGAGACCTGATGCTCGAACGTTTGGCGAAGTTTTAGCTATAGAAAATGCATCTGCTGCGGTTTGGGCGGACCGCGCATAGCGGCGTGAAGCTATAGCGTGGGCGAAAATGGGATGCAAAAGTGAATTTAAGTTACAACCTGACACGGTACATTTATTGACGAAGTGCCGGAGCAGTGTAAGTAAAACTGGAAAAAACGGGTGAAATGAGCCAGCAAGGACAGGACTTTTTCATAACCTATGTCTGCGATAAGAGCCATAACTCTAAGTATTTGATTTCAGTCTATCTTGTGCATTAATTGAGGTGCCCATTTTCTTTTTACGCAAAATATCACAGCATATCCTGAGTGCACAAAATAGCTCTAGAAAAAATTTAAGCAGTCCAAGTCTCGTCTATGGGTCCCCAAAACAGTGCTGGCTTTTTACAAAATGTGTGTGAGGTCTCTCCCCCACAGTCAGTTAGGCAGAGGCGAGGAGGCAAGAGAGCAAAGCTTTCTCTTATCAAGAGCGGCTTATAGCCCCCTAGCTAAAGCTAGGGGGCTATAAGCCGTATGAGCCAATGGCGAATAGGATATCTGAGCGACAATTTTCAGCTTAAATAAACTACAATAGTAGCATGTTAGTCCTTGAGTCAAAGTTAGTCGCCACCTCTGAGCAGTTCGCCTTAATTGATGAGGCGATCCGCACCTTCCAATTCATCCGCAATAAAGCTTTGCGCTACTGGATTGATACCAAAGGAGCTACCAAGTATGATCTAAATAAACAGTGTGCGATTCTTGCCAAAGAGTTTGAATGGGCAGGAAAGCTAAACTCGATGGCGCGACAGTCGGCGGCGGAGAGAGCATGAGCAGCAGTTGCTAGGTTCTTTGATAATTGCAAGAAGAAAGTCTCAGGTAAGAAAGGCTATCCTAA
>NZ_JAAXLT010000003.1 GCF_013285555.1 Candidatus Cyanaurora vandensis
CCCCCGTCGTCCCAATCTGGACCGCAATCGTCTTACCCTTGAGCGAATCAAGACTCGTAATCGTTCGGTCCTCAGCCCGGACCGCAATCGCCAGCCCCGCTTTGAAATAAGGCTCCGAAAAGTCAACTGTCTTGGCCCGCTCCGGGGTAATCGTCAGCGAGCTAATCGCCGCATCGACCGTCCCTGCCTGGAGTCCAGGAATAATCCCATCAAAGGGCAAGCTCCGAAACTCCACCTGAAACCCCGCCGCTTTGCCAATGGCGTACATCAAGTCAATACTGAACCCCTCCAGTTCACCCTTGGCCCCCTGAGACTCGAAGGGCGGGAAAGCTGGCTCCGTCGCCACCCGCAGGGTTTTAGTTTGAGCAAAACCAGGGAGAGCCAGCATCCAGACCAGAACCAACCCACGCAACAGCTTAAAATAGGCCATGGCTCCCCCAAAATTAAAGACTTAAGACAGATTACCCCAAGGTGTTTCCGTGGATCTCACAACCCTCCGTTTCAATGACCAGGGCCTCATCCCCGCCATCGTCCAAGACTATCTAGATGGCACCGTTTTGATGATGGCCTGGATGAACGCCGCCAGTCTTGCCCAGACGCTTGCCACCCAGGAGACTTGGTTCTGGAGTCGGTCCAGGAGCGAGCTTTGGCACAAGGGCGCGACCTCCGGTCATACTCAACGGGTCCGTGAATTACGCTACGACTGTGACCAAGACGTACTTCTCATCACCGTGGAGCAAGTCGGTGGGATCGCCTGTCACCTAGGCGAACGCAGTTGTTTTCACCAAACCGCAACTAATGCAAAATCCGCCCCCCCCGCCGACACGCTCTCCCAAATCGCCGGGATAATTGCCGACCGCCGCGACCACCCCAGCCCCGACTCCTACACCAGCCGTCTTTTCGCCAAAGGCCAGAACCAAATCCTCAAAAAGCTCGGCGAAGAGTCCGTCGAGGTCGCCATCGCCGCCGCCAGTGAAGGCCGCGCCCGGATCATCAGCGAAGTCAGTGACCTCTGGTTCCACACTCTCGTCCTGCTGGCCCACCATCACATTGATATCCGCGAAGTCTACCAAGAACTCCAGAACCGCCGTAAGTAAGAAGGCCCCTCCGCCCCATACCCTGCCGGGCACAGGCGTAGTGGGGACCAAGGCTAAAAAGGCAGAAGAACCGTCTAGAGGGCGGGGTGTAATAGACAGTTGAACTATTTAAACAGTAGTTAAACCGGATAAATTCCCGCCCGTCCTCGTGGCGAGCTTTAGTTGCACGTGGGGCCGTGCGCGGCCCCTACGGGTCGGCGGGAGCACGAGGACGGAACCTAAGGTTCCTGTCCTCACAGGCGGTTGGGGATGTTTGGGTTATTAGGAATGCCGCAAGCCCTAGGGAGGTGAATAACCCATAGGTCAACGCGGTCCTAACCGGAGGGCAGTAGGATAGATCATCATGGTCATCCCATGGGCGTAAGCCCCAAAGACCTTAGCCTGATGGACGGCGATGCAACAATTTGATGCGCTGATTGTGGGCAGTGGGGCTGCCGGGTTGTATACAGCCCTCCACCTACCGGGGCATTGGCAAATCGCGCTCATCACCAAAGAAGACTTGGCCCTCTCCTCCAGTGATTGGGCACAGGGCGGAATTGCGGCGGTACTAGACCCCACGGATTCCTTCCAGTTACACACTGAGGACACGATGGTGGCGGGGGCGGGATTGTGTGAACGGTCTGCTGTCGAAGTTCTAGTTGAAGAAGCCCCTGAGCGTATTTATGAACTGGTCCATCTCGGTGTGGGTTTTGACCGCTATCAGGGCCGGTTGGATTTGACCTTGGAGGCTGCCCACTCCCGTAAACGGATCTTGCACGCCCGCGATGCCACAGGCCGGGAATTGGTCCGCGCTTTGATGGAAGAAGTCCTCAGTCAACCCAATATCACCATTTTTGAGAAGACTTTAGCTCTGGACCTCTGGGTAGACCAAGGCCGTTGTTGGGGGGTGAAAAGCCGACATGAGGGCCGAGTGGAATATTTTGGTGCCCCGGTCACAGTCCTTGCCACCGGGGGAGCCAGCCGGATTTTTGTCCATAGCACCAACCCGCCAGTTTGTACGGGCGATGGACTGGCGATGGCGTGGCGAGCCGGGGTGTGGTTACGGGACCTAGAGTTTGTGCAGTTCCATCCCACCGCGTTGTCTCTGCCAGATACCCCGCGCTTCTTAATCAGTGAGGCGGTACGGGGGGAGGGAGCCCATATCCTCGATAGCCGGGGAGAACGGTTCCTCAGCCGTTACCATGCCCAGGGAGAGCTAGCTCCCCGCGATGTGGTGGCGCGGGCGATTTATTTGCACCTGAAAGCACAGGGTGAGGAGCGGGTCTTCATTGATTTTCGGCCCATTGGTGCCAAGCGGATGCAGGAACGGTTCCCCAATATTGACCAGATGTGTCAAGCGCGGGGCCTCGATATCAGCCAGGAACCAATCCCCGTGGCTCCAGCGGCCCACTACTGTATGGGCGGGGTACAGACGGACTTGCTGGGGCGGACGAGTCTGACCGGGTTGTGGGCCGTGGGTGAGACCGCGAGCACTGGGGTCCATGGGGCCAATCGGTTAGCGAGCAATTCCTTATTGGAATGTCTGGTCTTTGCCCATCGCATCGGCAACCATGCGGAGCAGGCAGCCCTCACCTATCCCACCCCCGCCCCTGAAACCCCTGAACTCCCGCCTGCTGCTGACCATGTGGCAACTATTTTACAGAAACTCCCCCAACTCTGCTGGGACCACTGCGGGATTGTCCGGGACCGGGCGGGGCTGACCGTGGGACTCGCGCAGCTCCACCATTGGCAAACCTGGCTTGAGACCGGGGACTGGGGGGCTGACCGGGCTAGCTTGGAGGCCCGGAACCAACTCCTAGTGGCGAATCTCGTCTTGGGCTCGGCCCTCTGGCGCGAGGAATCACGGGGGGCACATTTTCGGGCGGACTATCCTGAGACCCTGGACGCTTGGCAGGTCCATACGCTCGTTCGGGGTGAGCAGTGGTCGGCCCAATCCCTGACCACTCCCGAACCGGGGGGCAGTGTTACGCTGGAAGTCAAGCTCTAGTCAACTACTCATGCCAGAAAAAATTCTCTACGTGCGCCTTCCCTGCAATCCGATCTTCCCGGTCGGCGTGGTCTATCTGGCAGATTACGTCCACAAGGTTTTCCCTGAGGTAGTCCAGGAGTTTTTGGACTTGGGCGTGGTGCCGCCCTTGGATTACCGGGTGGCCCTGTCGCGCAAGATTGATGAATTCCAACCAACATTGTTATGTTTCTCCTGGCGGGATATCCAGGTCTATGCTCCGGTGGGCGGACGGGCCGGGAACCCCTTACAAAATGCCTTTGAGTTCTTTTATTCACCGGACCTCTGGGTGAAAGCACGGGCAGCGGTCGGGGGGCTGCGCTTGACGGTGGACTACTACACCGAGCTATGGCGTAACTTGGGCTTGATTCAGTTGGGTTACGAAAAAGCCCGTCAGTACCAAACTCAGTGCCGAATCGTGATTGGTGGCGGGGCGGTGAGTGTGTTTTATGAACAACTCGGCTCTCAGGTCCCCCGGGGCACGATTATTTCTGTAGGTGAGGGTGAGTTTTTATTAGAGAAGTTACTCCGCCATCAACCTATCACCGGAGAACGCTGTTATGTGGCGGGAGTGGAGCAGCCCCGTTCTCATCTCATTGATGAGAAGCCCGTTGAGTTTATTAAAACCGCCTGTGACTATGATTACATCGAGCGGATTTGGCCTGATTTCAGCTATTACTTAGGCGGAGATTTTTATATTGGGGTCCAGACCAAGCGCGGCTGTCCTCACAACTGTATTTACTGCATCTATACCGTGGTTGAAGGTAAGCGGGTCCGGGTCAATGAGGCGGATGAGATTGTCAATGAGATGCAACAACTCTATAACCGGGGTATCCGCAATTTCTGGTTTACTGACGCTCAGTTCATCCCCTCAAAAATGTACATACCGGGCTGCATCGAGCTACTGGAGAAAATTAAAGCCTCCCCGATGCAGGATATCCATTGGGCGGCCTACATCCGTGCTGATAACGTCACCCCTGAGGTGGCGGGGCTGATGGTTGAGACGGGCATGAATTACTTTGAAATCGGCATTACCACCGGCTCCCAGAAGCTCATTCGTAAAATGCGGTTGGGCTACAATCTCAAAATTGTCCTCGAAAACGCTCGTGCTCTCAAAGCGGCGGGCTACAACGACATCATCTCGGTCAATTACTCCTTTAATGTGATTGATGAGACCCACGAAACCATCCGCGAGACGATTACCTACCACCGCGAACTCGAAGCGATTTTCGGGCGCGACAAAGTGGACCCAGCCATCTTCTTCATCGGCCTTCAACCCCATACAGGACTTGAGGAATATGCCTTCAAAAACAATCTCCTTGAAAAAGACTACAACCCGATGGAGATGACCCCTTGGTCTGCCCGCAAACTCCTCTGGAACCCAGAACCCTTGGGGTCCTTCCTAGGTCAAGTCTGTTTAGAAGCTTGGCAGATGAATCCCGATGACTTCGGACGGACAGTGATGGACCTTTTGGAAAAGCGGCTCGGTCGTGCGCCCTTAGCCCAGTGCCTCAGTGCTCCCTTAGAAGAAGCCTTGGTGACGCGATGAAACGCCGTTTATTGTTACTGTTGGGAGCGGGGTCGCCCGTGCTGGCCCAGGGTCTCCCCCTCGGCGTGAATCAAGAAAGTGTCCTCCAGTACAAGCTTCAGGAAGGTACACCGGGCGTGAGCGACCGTTATAACTTAACGTTTAGTCCCCTACCCTTCCCGACGACGAGTCTCCAGATTCTTTATTTCAGCGATTTCACCGGGCAACTCACGACCAAGGCAGCAGTAGTCAGTGGGCGCAATGCCGAGCGGAGCTATGCCGTCAAGAATATAGACCTCGATACCACCGCCCGCGCCCTAACCATCCAGATGAACCGTCCTATTCCCCAGGGTGAATCGCCAGAAGTCCAACTCGAAGAAGTCCGTAACCCGTCCAACGATGGGGTCTTCCAGTTGCGGGGCCGGGTGTTGCAGGGCGGGCTCTTCCCCGCTTTCTTTTACATCGGGGACTGGTTTATCACGGTGGGGAATTCCTAATGTTGCCATCACCACAATTTCTGGACGCTGGGGACCCTACACTAAAAAGAATTCGCTAATCATCTCCGTGGACATCTTCAAAAATCTGGCTGGTTTCTGGTCGACTCGTCCTGCCTGGGTCCGTTTCTTGGTGGTGGTCTTGGCGGCGGTGGGGGTGCCTCTATTGGCGCAACTGACCAGTCAACCCACCTATATCATGAATGTCCTGGTCTCCGTGGGGATTTATATGGTCCTCGCCATGGGCCTCAACATCGTGGTCGGGATGGCAGGGTTGTTGGACTTGGGCTACATCGCTTTTTTTGCGGTCGGGGCCTACAGTATGGCGATTCTCAGTACCCAGTACGGCTGGACCTTCTGGATGGTCTTGCCCGTGGCGGCGGTCCTGGCGGGCGGGATTGGGGTAGTGTTGGGAGCACCGACCTTACCGCTCAGGGGGGATTATCTGGCGATTGTCACCCTGGGGTTTGGGGAGATTATCCGCATCACGCTCAATAACCTAGACTGGTTGACCCGTGGTCCCCAAGGGATTGCTGGGATCAAGCCGCCGATGGTGCCTTGGGTGAGTAATGGCGGGTTGATTTGGTTGGAGCTATACCAGCCAGTGCAACTTTATTATTTAGCTCTGGTCTTTGTCGGGGGGGCGTGGCTCATCACGAGTCGCCTGAAAAATTCGCGGATTGGACGGGCGTTGGTGGCGATCCGGGAGGATGAGATTGCGGCGGCGGCGATGGGGATTGATACGGTGCGCCTCAAGTTGTTGGCCTTTGCGAGCGGGGCGGCCTTTGCCGGGGTGATTGGGGTGTTGTTTGCGAGTCAGATCTCGTTTGTATCCCCGGAGAGTTTTACGCTGTTTGAGTCGGTGATTGTCCTGGCGATGGTGGTATTAGGGGGGATGGGTTCGGTAGTGGGGGCGATGCTCGGGGCGTTTATTCTGGTCGTCCTGCCGGAGTTATTGCGGGGTTTCTCGGAATATCGCTTGTTAATCTTCGGGGCAGCCCTAGTCTTGGTGATGCTGATCCGGCCCCAGGGTATCTTGGGTGACGACAGTAGCCGCGAACCGACGACCGACCGCGAACGGGCTCAAGAGGACCAGAGCTTGAGCGAGACTAAGCAAGACCTCAAGGTTTGAGGCGGGTTGACACTCCCCACGGCTAAAGCCGGGGGATAGCTGGGTGCTACCGCCCAGCTCTTGGTTCCACGAGTCAGCTTGCAACATCGGATTGCGCCTCTGTCG
>NZ_JAAXLT010000209.1 GCF_013285555.1 Candidatus Cyanaurora vandensis
ATCCCCACCCCGCGCCCAATCTCCACGAGAACCACCGCCAAACCCACAACCATCCCGCCCTGCTGGAAGGCCGCTGACACCCCGCCATTCCCTGTCCCCAGCCGAGTCAAATCCCGCCCGGTCAAGAGCCAAAATACCCCCGTCGTCAGTGGGAGCCAACCCAACCCGAGGGCCAGGACTAAAAGTGATAGGTTTTCGAGATTTATCATGGAATGACTACCGGCTTTAGGTACTGAGCAATTCCTGGATTACTTGACGAATGAAAGCTTCATCAGCGGCATTTTGGTAGGGATTCCCGGCACGATGGCCCCAGATTGAGGAGATGGAGCGAAACTCGGCGTTAGGAATGAGTTGAGCCTCAGCCGCGCAGTCCTCGGGGGTGAAATAAAGGTCACTGGTGCTGGGCATGACCAGGGTTTTCGCTTGAATTGAGCCCAGGGCAAGACGATAATTACCTCGATACGTAGGGTTATTACTCACATCACAATGTAGCCAAGTATCGAGCATAGTCAAGAGGTTGCGGGGGTCCCGTTTACGGTAGTTCAGTTCCCAACCGCGCCAAAGATAGTCTTCAAGGGAGCTGTAGCCCAACTGAGTATAGATTTTTACCCGATAGAAGGCTGGGCAAACCGCCCAACTCGCATAAATTCGCGCAAAAGCCCGTAGACCACGCTCAGGCAGACCGTCAAAAGTCTGCCCGTTCCAAGCGGGGTCCGCCATCAACGCCGCCTGTAGACTCTCCAAAAAGACCCGGTTATGATCCGTCGTGCGGGCCGTGCCACAGAGGGCTGCAATCCGTGCTACCCGCTCAGGATAGAGGGCTCCCCAGTGATAGGCTTGCTGGGCACCCATGGACCAACCGTAGACTAGAGCCAGTTGCTCAACCCCAAAAACTTCTCGTAATAACTGTTCTTGGGCATGGACATTATCGAGGTGACTAAACCAAAAACTTGGTCCGACAAGACCACAGGCAGCGTTATTACTCGGTGAACTCGAAAGCCCGTTGCCAAACATATTGGGAATTACGATAAACCAACGGCTAGGGTCTAAAATTCCCTCCGGGCGAATCAACCATTCAAGATCTGGGTGCTGTGCTCCATAAGAAGTGGGGTAGAGAATCACATTGTCGCGACGGGCATTCAGTTCACCATAGGTCTGATACGCGACCTCCGCCTGAGCTAAAACCGCTCCGCACTGGAGTGAAAAATTCTCTAGCGTGAAAATCCTCATCGCGGTGAGATTTTCGTGACGAGCGTCTGATTGACTTGTAGATAACCCGGCGCCACCCGCGTCAAATGGGGCTTGAGTTTGGGGTGGGCGGCGGGTAGGGCGTGGAAGGGCAGTGAAGGATAGAGATGGTGCTCCGCATGGAAGGGCATATTCCACATCAAGAAACGCACGGGCCAGTTGGTGAGGGTGGTACGAGTATTCGTTAGCGGGTTGTCATCCTGGGTACAGCCCGTATGCTCAGCCAGCAAAATCCCCCGCAGGATAGGTTGACCCACCGCTAGGGGCACTAGCCAGTACAGCAAAAACCAGGGCTGCTGAGCTACCAGTGAAATAGTAATGGCGGCAAGATACACAGCGAGCTGCCATCGCACCGAGTTAATCACTTCTTGGCGGGCAGTGTCAGGAATAAACGGGCAATCCGCCAACTGACCCAGGGCGACCCGACCATGACCCCGCACCTTCCCCCACCACCAAGTCAAACCACTGATCTCAATCAGGTACTCCCAGAGATTGGTCGGCTTAGGGTCGCTCAACTCTGGGTCCTTGCCGGGGATCTGGGTAAAGCGGTGGTGCCACTTATGGTAACGGCGGTAAAACGTGCTGTTATAAAACGACAGGAGACCCGCGCCCCAAGCAACGACATCATTCAAGCGATTGTCGGCAAAAGCAGTGCGGTGGACACACTCATGCACGGTGGCAAACATAGCCGCCAAGCTGAAACCATAGATAATCAACGCGGGTAATGCCCAATAAGTAGCCCAGAGATAACCACTCACTCCCAGCACGGCTAAATGTCCGGCTAACTGCCCAGTGCCCCGCCAGTTGGAGCGAGCGTTCAAGATTTGTAGCTCTGACGGACTTAGGAGTTGACTGGAGCGGGCGAGGATAGACGGCTCACGGTTAGACATGGCATCATGGCTGGGGTAATTGGGACAGAACTGGGTATGCTCATTTTCGATAGTACAATATTTTTTTAGAATAATAAATCGAGATAGAAGACATGAATGCACCACACTGAGTTTTACTACTTGCAGTTTCTTGATTAGAACTAGCTAAACTATTGGGTACTTCGATCAATTACTTTTTTCTCAATAAGGATGACCTGAAAACCTGTCTATGTCATTGATTATTCTCAATAAGGTTGAAGTTGACCTTACCCAATGTCGCCCGCAAAACCGCAATTGTCGTCCTCGCCCACGCCTACGGCATCAATGGTGGGGCAACGGTGGATACCCATGTCCGCCGTTTGAGTAATCGGTTGGGCTTCACTACCACCCAGGACCCAATGAAAATCGAACAAGACCTAATTAAACTGCTCCCCCAACCCGACTGGGAGAACTGGTCACGGCTTATCTACCACGGTCGCGCCGTCTGTAATGCCCGTCATCCTGCCTGTGAACGGTGTTTCTTAGCGGATATTGGCCCCGGAGCCATCCTCCCGGTCAACCCCTAACTGTTGTAGGACGTAAATCCTTTACACTAAAAAAATTAATCTATCCCAGCACGCCAATGAAACGCCTTACTTCGTGGCTGGCCCTAGCCGCTTTCTCCCTAGTCCCAGTCCAGGCTGAGGAAGGGATGTGGACCTTCAATAATTTCCCGGTCCAAAAAGTACAACAACAGTATGGGTTCAAGCCCAGTCAGTCGTGGTTAGATAATTTACGCTTGTCCTCGGTGCGATTGGCCGGCGGGTGTTCGGCATCCTTTGTCTCGCCAGAAGGTCTAGTCATAACTAACCACCACTGCATGTCCACCTGTATTCAGCAACTTTCCACCCCGGATCAGGACTATATGAAGCAGGGATTTTACGCCAAGACCCTCGCTGACGAGATCAAGTGTACCGATGTCGAACTCAATGTGCTGGTCAATATTAGCGATGTGACCGCACGGGTGACCAAAGCTACCCAGGGCCTCAGTGACCAGAAATTTAACGATGCTCAAAAAGCCGAATTCAGCAAAATCGAAAAAGCCTGCGCGGAGAATGACCGCTTCCGTTGTGATGTGGTTTCTCTGTATCAAGGCGGGATTTATCACAAAAATCACAGGTCGTCCTAAATGCCTCCCCGAAATAACTGAGTAAGTAACGACGGCGGCAGTCCATGGTCTCGGCATAACCGCGCACCATCTCCAAGCGCAACAGTTCAAAGCTGGCTGGCACTTTAGCCTTACTGGTTATGGCTTCTCCCCGTTAAAAAACTGCTGTGAGCCGCATCTTGAACCCCATCCGGGCTTAAATGGGCCATGTGCCACACTGTGGGTAACCGGTGCTTGACCTTGCCCCAAATTAGTGGACAGAGACCTTGTAATACCTGAGAGCCGACCGCGTAGTAAATTTTCTCAAACTCAACTGGGGGTAGCTAGCCCACCGTGGAAGGTAACCGGTGTCGGTTGTAAAACACTTCTATCCACGCGGCTATGCGACGTTGCTTGGTCGTCATGAGGACGTTCTGCTGATGTGTTCACTCTAGCGGAGGGTCCACTTTTTCAGAGGAAGGTCATGGGTATCACAAGATAAACTGTTTTTAGTGCCGATGCCAATGACCAATTGGGAGCTTTATAGTTTGAATGGTTGACTTGCAACTTGAGAAAATCCAAACTCATTATAAACTTCATGACCACTGGCTTATTCACGCAGAGAGACTACTTCTAACCGCTGGCGGTCATAGGGCTAACCACGCCGCACGGAACGCGTCACTAAATCGCGGACTGGCCCCTCCACAATCTGCTTGAGAGCGGTGAGGATACGTTCCCACCAAGGCGCGTTAGGGGCTGGACTGCGGGTAGGGGCGGCTAATTGTTGGAGGTGGGTGCGGGCTTCAGTGTGTTGAGGGTTGTATTCGAGGGCGGTGGTGAACTCGGTTTGAGCTGCAGTAGGCGTGTTGCGCTTGAGGTAGCATAGGCCCAGTAAATAGTGGTACTCAGCCCGGTCGGTGATCCGGCTCTCACTAGCCCGTAGGTAGCGAAAAGCATCGGCGACTTTGGTTTGGTCAATCATCTGACGGGCGTAGGTGATGTAACGGTCCCCCGTAGTCCGGGTGCTGACCGGGCGTTTTTGCCAGGGGGCGACCAATTGGACCACAATATAGGCGCGGTTGAGAGCACTGAGTAATTCCACTTGAGCGGTGGCTTGCTGGAGGTCCGTATAGAGGACACTGCCGATGGTCTGGATTTCCCGTTCGTAGAGTTGACGCAAGACACCGGGGGAACTGGCATTCTGGAGCCGTTCAATCAAAAAATGCCGGGGCAAGCCCAAGGAGACCTGGGAACCCACGGTATCGCGGTACTTGCGGTCAAACTGGCTGCGTACGGGGTCCGTGGCGAGGACCCGGTAGGCCGGGGCGACCCATTCAGTGAAGATACTGACCGCTAACTGCTGGTCTTTCGCTTGGTCTAGGAAACGGTCGGGATGGACCCGGCGGGCAACCTGACGGTAGGCCGAGCGGACTTCCTCCCCCGTGGCGGTCAGGGGTACCCCCAAACAGGCGTAGTAGTCCATCATCGCCATTAGTCAGACTCGCGGGGTTGTGTAGATTTAACATACCCCCGGTTCTCCCTGTACGGACGGGATTAGGACTAGAGCGCGAAAATAGACTACGCAAAAAGTCTTGGTTCAGATTGGCTAAGCTCGTCCCGGCTCTAAAAATTCCTTGCCTTTAGGCATGGGGAGTGTCAACCTAGACTCAAGTTCACTCATTGGGGCACTCCAGGTTGTGTTGACGGACCTCCAGACCCAAGCGATTCAACGCCTGCCCCGCACCACCCAAGTCTGGCAAGGGGACCTCCGCTCGCTGGATGCCATGGCGACGGTCCAGGGGATTGCCGGGGGTCTAACCGGGGTTTTTTGGGTAGATGAGGCCACAGCCACGCCCCGCTCGATCCATCCCTGCGTTGTCACCCAGGACCACCAACGCCCAGAATTAATGCTAGAAGGTCTCGTCGAGGCCTTACTCAGCCCGGTCCAGGGCACCCCCGGCAAACCCCGCCAAATTATTGTTTGTCGCCGTGAATACCAGCTTTATTTGCGCGGCGCACTCCAAGCCTTCGGCATCCAGGTGGAATATCGGCCCCAGCTGCGGTTGTTGGACGATATTTTATTGTTTCTGGCAGAACACCTGAGCCAGGACCAGCGTTTTTTGCCCCAGGGTAAGCCTCCCGATGACCTACCCGAGGACCAAATCCTCAAACCCAATGACCTGATTTTGCTCCAGGAACTCTATCGGCAGGCAGTCTCGCTTTGGCGACGTGCGCCCTGGGACTACCTAGAGGAGAACCCGACCATTGCCATCACCCTCAACCAATGGGGGGTCAAGACGCTCCAAGCCTGTATCCTGGGCGGCGGCGGTCTGTTGGTGGGGGTGGTATTTTATTACAGCCTGGAGGACTTCAATGGTCTCCTAGAGGACCCCCGCGACGACGGGTTGAAATTGTTGAGCTATGACGCGCTCTACGTGCATTTCTTGGCGGAGGACGAGGTGAACCCGGCCTTGGTCCAACAGTTCGCGGCCTACGGGTGGCCCCAGCCCAACCGCGATACCTATACCGATGTGGGTCGTTTAGTCAAAGACCAGGGGTTACGGTCCCTGGGCCAGACCGAAGTTTGGGTGGTCCAGAGCGCGTTGGCGGCCCTGAATTTATTCTTGAGTAAGTACAAACGTGCCCTCAACGAGGGTAATCTTGACCCAATTAAATATGTCGCCACCGTGGCTCACCCCCAAGACACTGGAAAGCTGAAAGTCCAACTCGCCTACACCCCGCTCCCGACCTCGACCTCGGCTCTCGACAGTTGGGGCGGGGCGGTGCGCGATGACCTATTTCCCGATGGGATGTCTGTCCTCTATGAAGTTTTGCCCTGGGCCTTAATAGATACTCTCCAGCACACTGCGGCAACGGCACGACTGTCCCCCCGGGCACTCTCGACGATAAGAACCGAGGGTTGCCCGGTGCTCATCCTCACCCTCAAGGCCCGCGCTGCCCGTAAGCTCTGTGACCAGCTATTGGCGGAGAATCTCTTGGGGATAGTTTTTGCCTATCGGGAAGTGGATGGGGAGCGGGTGGACTTTACCCTCGCGGTGACCCAGGTGGGGGGGGTTTATCTGGTGTTGGATGTGGAAGATGACCTGGAACACCAAGCGGAAATCGAATACTTCCAAAAGGCGCAACGGGCCTGTGGCGGTGGGCATGGGGTTTTGATTGTCAAAGACACTAAGGGTAAACAGTTCAATCCCCGCGATGTGGTGGGTCTTTTTCAGTGCAGCGATGTAGTGGACCTTAAACTAGGCACAATCCCCTTGGAGTAACCGATGTTGACAACTCCCCTGTTGCCCCATTACCCCCTAGCCCGTCTCGTTGCGTTCGCGGGTTGGCAATTGCCAGTTTTTTATCAAGGGGTCCTCAAGGAGCATCAGGCGGTCCGGGGAGCCGTGGGGATGTTTGATATTTCGCACATGGGTAAATTCACGCTCACGGCTCCGTTGGACCGTCTCGAACGGCTGGTCCCCTCTCAACTCAGCAAGCTTGGTCCCGGTCAGGCTCAGTACACGGTTTTGCTGAATGAGACGGGCGGAATACTTGATGACGTGATTTTTTATCGGCAGGCAGAGCATACTTGGCGGGTCATCGTCAATGCCAGTACCCGTGCCCGTGATTTGGCTTGGCTACAAACCCAGCTCGGGGCCATCCACGATGAGTCTAGCGAACAGGTCCTCTTAGCTCTCCAGGGTCCCCAGGCAATCCCGCTTTTACAGACGATGTGTGACGCGGACTTGAGCCGTTGGGGACGGTTTGGGCATGGAGAAGCTGGGGTGCTGGGCGGGCGGGTGTGGCTGGCGCGGACGGGCTACACCGGGGAAGACGGGTTTGAGATGATGGCTCCAGTAGACCACGGGCTTAAGTTGTGGCAAGCGTTGTTAGCCCGTGGTGTCACCCCCTGTGGTTTGGGGGCACGCGACAGTCTCCGCTTGGAGGCCGCGCTTCATCTCTATGGTCAGGACATGGACCAAGCGACGGACCCCCTGACGGCGGGTCTGGGTTGGGTGGTCCACTGGACCAAAGGTGATTTCATCGGACGCACGGCCCTTGAAGCTCTTAAAGCTCAGGGCGGAGGACGCAGGCTGGTTGGTCTCCAGATGGTGGGCCGGGGGATTGCCCGTCCCGGCTACAAGATTAGCCAGGGCGGACAAGAAGTAGGCATTATCACGAGTGGCGGTCCCGCCCCCAGTCTCAACTGCAATATTGCCCTCGGCTACGTGCCCATTGCTCTGTCCTCAGTCGGGACCGCCCTTGAAGTTCGTATCCGGGACCAAGCGGTACCCGCGCTCGTGGTCAAGCGGCCTTTTTATCGGCGCGTGACTAATTAGACCTTGCTGAAAAACCCTGGACTCCAACTGCCATGTAGCCCGTAGGGGATGTGGTGGGGCAATTTCAAGGTGGCAATGGGACCTTGGCTGATGCGCTCAGCATCGAAAATGGCCACCTCAGTCCGGTGGGAACTGGCTTGGTAAACCAGACTTACCACCCAACCCGCCGCTGTCCCTATTTCCGCGCTAGGAATGAAGATGGGTTCGCCGACAAATCCACCGGGTGCGAAACTGAACCGTTCCTCCCCGCCCTGGTCTAGGTCCAGACGGCTGATGGCTTGCAGGGGACCGTTCACGCCGAGTTCATCTGTCGTGCCCAAGTAGCAATAACGATGATGATGCCCGACCTGCTGGGGGTGGACCGAGGGAAATTCGCCAATCCGGTCACTGAAGGACTTGGTGTGGACTTGCTTACGGGCAAGATCCAGCGTAGTCCGCCAGACCCGTCCCCCCGGCACTTGATTAAAGTCAGTTTCGCGGAAATCCCGGTCCTCTTGCGCCTTCAAATATTCCTCGTAGCGCACCGAGTCAACCTGAATCAGTTCGCCGTCCTCATAGGCATTGACGTGGTGAAAGATGAAAAAAGGATCGGTCTCTAAGGCAAACATGGGTCGCCCGTCCTTGGGCAAAACCAACACCCTAGTCGGTTCACCCTTGGCAAAATGTAGACATTCTGCCGCGCCTTTCATGCCAAAAACAAAGGGCCAGACGTCCAAGGCCATCGGATTCTGGAAAAATATTGCATAGCGCGGGGTCATTACAAAGTCGTGGATAAAAGCTAGCTTATCGAGGGTTTCGGTGCGGTGCGTGACCGTGCGGCCCGTGGGGTCTATTTCAAACAAATGTAATTTCGTCTGGAGTCCCACCTCAACTCCAAAATTCCAGAGGTGGCCCGTCACCGGGTCGAGCCGGGGATGGGCGGAGAAGGGCAAGCCACGATGGAGAGGGTCCAAGCCCACAGTCGTCAGGGTATGGGGGTCGAGGCGGTGGGGTGAGGCAGCTTCCCACAGGGCCCAGAGTTTCTCGGCGTAATAGATAACCCCAGTGTTGGCGACGTTCTTGTTGGCAAAATCAAAGAGGTTAGCGAGCGGTCCGCCCGGTTTGAGGGTCCCGAAAACATTTTTGTAGAGGATGCGTCCGGCTTTTTGTTCCTGCACATAACCGGCTGTTTGGACGTAGCAGTTACGAAAGTGGACCCGTCCCTTTTGGAAGGTCAGGGCACAAACCATCCCGTCCCCGTCAAAGGGATGCTTATAATCCACACCGCCCAATTCCAGTTGCCCCGGCCCGTTACGCCAGAGGGTCCCTGCCAACTGGGGAGGGACGGTTCCGGTAACATCCTCAATCCAGTAGTTGTGTTCTTCCCGGAGGGTGTCATAACCCCGTGCCCAGGCGTGGCGGGTTTGATGGTGCATGAGGGCAACTGCGATACGCTTCTTAATATGGTAGGCGGGTCAGCCCAGCCATGCTATTGAATTCACCCTCAGTCTTGAATGTAAGGCGATCCAGTGAAGAGCGCGTACTCAGCTTTTTGGAACTCGCGTCCGAGATAGGCAGCGTGGTCTAGGTAGGAGACTAGGGCTGTCTTACCCTCAAAGATTTGGATGCACATTTCTTTGGCAGTGCGGGCGCGGAACTCCTGGGTGGGCGGGTCCGGGAGGATCGATTTGGCGTTGAGCGGTTTGCCGGTAATGGGATCAATCGCTAGCCCCCGCGCATTCACCGTGACCGTAAAGTGACGCGCCCCAATCTGACCCTGGGCAGGGTCCACAAAAATAATGAAGTAACCCAGGGGGTCCAACGGGATGTGCCGTTTAGAAAGTCGGTGATCGAGTTGGTTTCCTTGGCCTTGCCAGTTGGTCATGTCTGTAACCGTGCCGTTCTTCCATGCTAAGTGAATTCACATTTAGTGTGGCTGATCGCTGAAAGGCTAGACGGACTTTCACATTTAGTGTTAGCCTGTCTTCTAACACAAAGGCAAAAGAACGTGGTAGACAGCACGGATACTTTCCTTAGCCCCTCACGTGGGTTGGGCGTGGTGGTCGTAGGGTCCTTAAGTACAGGCTTAGAAGTCAGACTCCATCCCGATGTGGGGGTCGAGGGCATTAGAGTCGGTAAATTTGTGATTATCCAAGGTAAAACCACGCAATTCTTCTCCATGTTGACCGATGTGGTCCTGGGTACGGCGAGTCCCCGGATCTTGATGAACCCACCCAAACCTGAAGAGGATTTCCTCAGTGAGATCTTGATGGGGACGGGGACCTTTGGCACGATTAAAGTTACCCCGATGTTGATGTTAGAGGGCGGTAACGCCACGGAGTTGCGCCCCGTTAAAACCGTGCCTTCCCACTTTTCTCAGGTTTATGAGTCGAGTTCGGCGGATTTTGCGAAGGTTTTTGGGTTGGAGAGCGACCCGACGCGCAAGAATTTTTATATCGGGCAGCCCCTCGACATGGATGTACCCGTCTGTCTGGACCTCGAACGGTTTGTGGAACGCTCCAACGGCATTTTTGGTAAGTCAGGGACCGGGAAGTCCTTTCTCACCCGGCTCATCCTCTGCGGCACGATCCGTAAAGAAGCAGCGGTCAATCTAATTTTTGATATGCACTCTGAATATGGGTGGGAGGCTGCGAAAGAAGGTAAAGATGTCTCCACCGTGAAGGGTCTACAGCAACTTTTCCCCGGTCAAGTGAAGATTTTCAGCCTCGACCCGGCCTCTTCAGAACGGCGGGGAGTCCGTGCCCAGGGGATGTTCATTAGCTATGACCAAATTGAGATTGAAGATTTAGCCTTGGTCCGCAACGAACTGAATATCTCTGAGGCGAGTCTAGAGAATGCGATTATCCTCCGCAATCACTTTGGCCCCAGTTGGATCTCGCGGTTAGGCGGGATGTCCTCCGGGGAGATTCAGGAATTTTGCCAGGAGAATATGGGCAACGCGCCCTCAATTATGGCCCTGCAACGTAAACTACTCCGCTTGGAAGACCTCAAATACATGAAACAGGTCTGCCCCCACGATTACATTGGTGAGTTGTTACAAACCCTCGCTGCTGGTCGTCATGTGGTGATTGAGTTCGGCTCCCAGGGTTCGCTCTTGGGCTATATGCTCGCCACGAATATCATTACCCGCCGCTTGCACGGCGTTTACGTCAAAAAATCCGAGAAGTACCTCCAGACTAAGAACCCCCTCGATAAACCCCGCCAGTTGATGATTACGATTGAAGAAGCCCACCGTTTCTTGGACCCCAGGGTGGCGCGTTCAACGATTTTCGGGACGATTGCCCGGGAGATGCGTAAATATTTCGTTACCCTACTCGTGGTAGACCAAAGGCCCTCGGGGATTGACAACGAGATCATGTCCCAGTTAGGAACCCGGATTACCGCTGCCTTAAATGATGACAAGGATATTGAAGCGGTTTTCACCGGGATGTCTGGCGGTCAAGCCTTACGTACCGTCCTCGCCCAGATGGACCCCAAACAACAGGCCCTCGTCCTCGGGTACGCCGTCCCCATGCCCGTCGTTGTCCGTACCCGCGCCTACGACAGCCAGCTTTACCGCGAGATCGGGGCAGAACTTTGGGAGACCCGCCCCACTAACGAGGTCCTTCAAGAAGCGGAACTCGCTCGATCAGATTTGGGTTTTTGAGTATCCCACGCTATTAATTTCAGATGAGTGACACCCCCCAGGACCGCCGTCCCTTTGATACTAGCCTCCAGGGACTCGCCGCCCTTTACGGCCCGGAATATACGTTACCAGAACACCTAGAACGGTTGCGCCCCCGTAATTTGGCGGGGAAAAGATCCTTAGCTCTGTGTGAGTCCGCCCTCGGACTGGAGGCTCTCGAAGGTTTTGTGCGCCGCGAGCCCCTCCATCGGGTCCATGAGTGCGTCTTTGGCCGGTTGGCCCTAGAGAGCGGACCCGTGGACCCGCGCCTCTAGGAGAGTAACCGTTGGGTCGAGGGCTTGAGGGCCAGCCAGACTAAGGAACCAACCGTGGGGAAGAAGGTCACCGCCAAACCCCAGAGGACTTTTTGGATAAAGGACATACCACTAAGCAAGAGAATATCTACCAATGAATAAACCCACAGTAAAAACATCGCTGTGCCCACCAGCCAAAACCCCAGGTTAAGTACTGTGGAGAGGACACTCATAGCCAGCAGCGCAACCACAACCCAGAGGATAAGTTGAAACATGGGCAAGCTCCCAAAACTCCTCCCAGCATAGCAAGGGGCCAAGGAGTCTAACCCCAAATGTTGTTAGAAATTATGATCCTAACGCTGTCTGTGGGGGTCAAACGCGTTGGGCGTAAATTTCTTGGAGGATGACATCCGCGCCGAGATTGATTAGTCGGGCTGCCAGCTCCCGTCCCACCGCCTCGGGGTCTTGGTCTGAACCCGTGCATTGGTCGCGGATGAGGAGAGTTCCGTCTAGTTTCGCTACCATTCCCTCAAGCGTGATGGTGCCCTCCTGCCACTGGGAGCGCACCCCAATCGGGACCTGACAGCCCCCCTCCAGCGTCCGCAAAAAAGCCCGCTCTGCCCGACAGGTGCGGTCGGTTTCTTGGTGATTCAGGAGTTGCAACAGGGTAATCATCTCCACATCGTCCTCGCGGCACTCAATCCCCAACGCGCCCTGACCGACGGCATGTAAGGAGATAGCGGCAGGAATCACCTGGGAAACCCGGTCCTCCCAACCCAAACGGAGCATCCCCGCCACCGCGAGAATCAACCCGTCGTACTGCCCCTCATCAAGCTTGCGTAACCGGGTATTAAGGTTGCCGCGCACGTCTTTAAACTCGAAATGGGGAAAATGGTAGCGCAACTGGGCCAGCCGCCGCAGGGAAGAAGTCCCAATCACCGCCCCAGCAGGCAACTGTTCAAGGGTGAGGCCCTGGTATTTGGGGTGGAGGACCAAGGCATCGGCAGGGTTTTCGCGCTGGGTGATGGCGGCGAGAATCAACCCAGGGGGTAACTGGGTAGGCAGGTCCTTGAGGGAGTGGACGGCGAAATCAGCCCGGTCACTGAGCATGGCCTGTTCTAATTCTTTAGTGAAAAGGCCCTTATCGCCGACCTGGGCCAGGGGTACATCCAGGATTTTATCGCCCTGGGTCTTCATCGAATCTAGGGAAAATTTGTGGTCGGGACGGGCGTGGCGCAATTGGTCCATCACCCACTCACTCTGGACGAGGGCCAACTGAGAATCCCGGCTCCCCAAACGGAACTGACGTGGTTGCATCTTCGCCAAGGGTTACGCGCTTGCTGATCCTAACATCCTAGAGGGCACCCAAGTCCCGTTCGCCTGTGCGGATTCGGATCACACTCTCCACAGGGGTGACAAAGATTTTGCCGTCACCGATTTCACCCGTGCGGGCCACGGTCATGATTTTATCTACCACAAGGTCAACTTGAGTATCCTCGACCACCACTTCAATCTTGAGCTTCTGCAAAAATTCGACGGTGTATTCTGAACCCCGGTACCGCTCCGTTTGGCCCTTTTGACGACCAAACCCCCGGACTTCGCTCACGGTCATACCGATGACTCCGGTATTGACGAGGGCGACTTTGACTTCATCTAACTTGAACGGGCGGATGATCGCTTCAATCTTCTTCAAGCTGGCCTCCAGCGTTGCGGTTGTGTGGATTTTAGTTTACTGGAGCAGTGACGCAAAGTGCTTCTTTATTTGGGATTAACTCATCGCTTCAGCACCGCCTACGACTTCCATAATCTGCTGGGTGATGCTGGCTTGACGGGCTTTATTGTATTCCAGGGTCAGGCGGGTGATGAGCTTCTTGGCGTTATCGGAGGCGGAACTCATGGCGGTCATCCGCGAGGCGAGTTCACTAGCGGCGGACTCCTGGAGGGCACGCAGGATCTGGCCTTGGAGGTAGAGCGGCAGGAGGGTATCCAACAGTTGCACGGGGTCCTGCTCGAAGATCATGTCCAAGGGAATCTCTTTGGACTCAATCTGGACGCGCTCACGGGTCACCTGAAAGTCGCCGCCCCTAGTGGTCATCCGAAAAACCTCGTCTTCCGGGGCTAGTTGGCTGAGATCGAAGGGTAACAGGGTCTGGACCGTGGGTTTAGAGGCAATTAGGGAGACAAAGCGGGTGTAGACCATTAAAACTGAGTCCACTTCTTCAGCTAGGAAGGCAGACAATAGCCGTTCGGCAATCATGACCGCTTCTTGAGCACGGGGAACCTGGGGCAATTGGTTATAGGAGGTCCCGACGGGGAAGTTAGAACGCTTGAAGAGGTTGACTGCCTTGGTCCCCACCGGAAAAACTAGGACCTCTTTGCCTTCTTCTTTCAGGCGGCGCAGTTCACCAACGGCCCGTCGCAAAACGTTGGCATTGTAGCCGCCACACAACCCCCGGTCCGAACTGAGGACCAAGACTGCTACCCGCTTGACCTCACGACGGCGCAACAGCGGTAAATCCAGATTCTCCAGTCGCAACCGTGTCTGGAGACGGTAGATAGCCGCTGCCAATTTATCGGCGAAAGGACGGGCACCCAGCACCTGTTCTTGGGCGCGGCGCACCTTGGCGGCGGCAACCAGACGCATTGCTTTCGTAATTTTTTGAGTGTTGGTGACAGACTTGATCCGGTCTCGAATACCCCGCAGATTCGCCATGACTGCCTTTGTTACGCTTGAGGCATCCTATCATGGGTCCTCCCCGACTCTAGGTCTAGTTAGTCTTAAAACATTCCTTACATCTCTCTATTTTTTTAACTTCGATTTCTAAAATAACAGGGATCATTAGAATTTCCATCCATGTCCTCTTTTGATGCTCAGGAGCCCTCTAGCAGTCTCCACCGTAAATTAGACCAGTTACAGCGGGCGTTGGATGGGTTGCCGGACCAATTAACGGCTCGTTTACAGGACCAAGTCATCAAACCCCATCGTCCCAGCTTGAATACAGTGATGACGGCTTCCAAAGACATCCTGGAGGAGGAACCGCCAGTCTATACCTTTGGAGTAAATGGACGACCGCTCTCCCCCGAAGCGCAGATCCAGCGGCTCACGGCTCAGCTAACTGCTGCCTATAACCGGATCGCCGCCTTGGAAGAACAACTACTCAACAAGCGCAACCTCGTCTAGATACTGGGGCCGACGGACTTCTTTAATCTGGTTATGGTGGTCCACCAGTACGAGCCGGGGACTGTGGCTGACCAGTTCAGCGGCGGTAAACTGCCCATAGGCCAAAATAATTACGGTATCACCGGGGGCAGCGCAACGAGCGGCGGCTCCATTGAGAATAATCTGCCCCGCGCCTGGGGTCCCGCTGATAGCGTAGGTAACTAATCTCGCCCCATTGGTAATATTAACCACATGGACCTGTTCCCACACCAAGAACCCCGCCGCCGTGAGTAGATTTTGGTCAATGGTGATACTGCCCTCGTAGCTGAGGTCGGCAGCCGTGACCGTCGCCCGGTGAATTTTGCCCGTCAAAATGGTACGCAACATTCAATTATCCTATGCCATGAACTCAGGGGAGCCTAAAACTCCCCTAGATTCCTAACCCTGGTACTGGGCAATGGCGCGGGCGATGATTTCCTCAGTACGGGCCAAGTCACTCCAGCCTGTGATCTCAACAGACTTCTTCTCTAGCCGTTTGTAGGTCAAGAAGAACTCCGCGATCTCATCTAAGCGGTGGGGCGCAATGTCCGCCAGAGATTTGACGTTACTGTAGCGGGGGTCTTTGACTGGGACACAGAGGATTTTTTCGTCCCCTTCACCGCCGTCAATCATCCCCAATACGCCGATGGGCCGCGCTGTGATCAGACATCCGGGAAAAGTGGGCTCGTCCATCAGCACCATGGCATCCAAGGGGTCGCCATCATCACCCAGGGTATTGGGCACAAACCCATAGTCGGCTGGGTAATAGACCGAGGAATACAGAACCCGGTCCAGGGCGAAGACCCCCAAGTCCTTGTCAAACTCAAATTTATTATGGCTGCCCCCGGCGATTTCAATCATCACACTCAATAGGCCCGGTTTGGGCTGGGCTGGGATCTTGCTTAGGTCAATCACCGCTCTCATCCTGGTTACACCGCCGTTAGGGTACCACAAATCCAGCTACCCCGGCGGTGTTCTCGCGTTCATTACCCGGGGTCTCCGCCTAGGGCCTGCAAGCGGGCAGCTAAGCGATCGGCTCGTTGCTGGGCTTGGTCGGCTCGTTGCTGGGCTTGGTCAGCTTCTTGACGGGCTTGGTCGGCCTGTTGACGGGCTGCTTCTTTGGGTAATAAAACTATAGCGGCCCCCCTCTTCCCAAACTACCCAACCCTGCCGCGCAACCAGACCATCCACGTTTAGAACCGCAAAAAAGTCTGGTCCCCGAAAATCCCGGTTCCGGGCTTGGGCACTGCTGTAATAAATAAACATATTTCCCCCCGCAAAGAAGTCCCGGCGGTCAGACCAGAATTCATCTAGGGAGTCGATCAAGACGTTCATGGCAAGGCGGTGGCGGTTGCTCTCCAAGGGCTCCATCGTCAAAAACTAAGTCCGTGGGTGGCATGGGGGGGGTCCCACACCCAATCCATGGTCCGTTGGGTTTCCGTGGTCATCGTTAAGTCCAACGCGATGTAACCCTTCATTAGTAACCCGTGATTCATGGAAATAGATGGGTTATGTTTTAGAAAAGATTTGGATACCCCGATGTATGCTGCCCTCGACCAGTTTCGCCGCCGCCATCCCCTCGGGGGGGTTTTGACAGAACTCTTGCGCGTCGAGCAGGGGCTTTATGTTGTTCGCGCCGAAGTGCAGGTGGACAAGATGAGCCTAGGTAGCGGACTAGCGGCAGCGGATTCTTTAGAGCATGCCGAGGACCAAGCGGTGGGACGGGCTTTGTTACTGGCGGGCTTTGGTGAAGCGCAAGCTCCCCTTGCCGCTGTCGAAGAACCCGCTCGGCGCAACGGCACGCCCACACCCATCTATACCGCACCGGAAGAAGCCCCCCGCCGTAACGGTACCCCGCCCCCTGTCTACGAAAATGAAGACGATGAAACCTTCCTGGATCTCTCGGAACTAATCGCCGCCACGGATGTAGAACTCAAGCGTATCGGTTGGGAGAACGCGCAGGGTAAGGCTTATCTCAGCCGGACCTACGGTAAACCCACTCGCCGCCAACTCAATGAGGAAGAACTGCGCGATTTCCTGCGCCACCTCAAAACCCAACCCACCGCCATGACTCGCCGTGCCCCTGAAACACCCTTTTAAAACGGTGATCATCATGAAACAGTTCTAATGCTAACTTTTAGGATTGGATTGTTGCGCCTATGGGCATACTTTAGGGTACAGGTCGGGTCCCCTCATGGTCCGTTTCCGCATCAGCACCGAGAGTCCAGTTCCCCCCTCTGCTCAGTTGTACGAGCAGCTATCTTTTGCGATTGCCTCGCGCCAACTGCCGCCCGGAGCCAGACTCCCCAGTGTGCGCCAACTCTCGATGCAGACTGGACTCCATCGCAACACCATTAGTAAGGTGTATAACCAACTCGTCGGGGTCGGTATGGTCCAGGCCCGCGCTGGCTCTGGGGTCTATGTCCTTGACAACGAGAACGCAACTAAAGTTTCTACCATCCAAAATCTCGTCCGACGCACCCTAGAGACAGCTCTCGCCCAGGGCTAC
>NZ_JAAXLT010000210.1 GCF_013285555.1 Candidatus Cyanaurora vandensis
TAGATTACTTAATCGCGGAGAACTCAAGATTGATTGGGGTCGCAGGATTAAAAATAAAGGTAATTCTATAAATGCAAGTTAGATGCGTGTCAGCTTAGTTGAGGGTGTTAAAACCGAGATTCACTAAGGGGTACAAAAGCATCAAGCTAAAAAAACCGTATCCCATACGCAATTTCGTCAGGCCCCGTATCACGATCCGCCAACGATCGCTGTCGTTCAATAGGGGGTCCCGGCGTACTCGGAGCAACCACTTACCATCAATGTAATTTTCGATACTCCGGTGCTGTACGCCTGTTGGCATCGCCTCGCAAATCTCGCCATCACCCAGATAAATCGCTGCATGGCCCCAGCGAGCATGCTCTTTCGGATACCCCCCGGTCATTTGGTATTTAAAAATCTGCTCGTGTGTCCAATTCCGTTCTATTTGCCCAACCAATAGTAAATCCCCCGGCAACCAGTCATCAGTATTGGGGTACAAACCCAGTTGGCGAGTCAAAGGCAAAATGAGGTCAATGGAACTGGAAGTGTACTGATTACTGGTTTGCCTATCTTGGGGATCAAGAACTATTTGGGGGCTGGGCATCGGCGGCCTTTTTCACGGGTCCTTAAAGATTTTCAACCTACTACCTGATTGCCCTACCTAAGTTGGGCAGAATCCATGGGCGGGGATTAGCATCCTCAAGGATCTTTAACCGCGCTACTCGATCGCCCTCTACCGTAAATTTAACGTGAGTTCCAGCACGTAAATTCAGTTCACGTAGACTCTCACCACGGTAGTCGGGGATGGCTTTCAAAGAAAATACATACTGACGATTGGTTCCCTCTTCCGTCAAGAAACCAAAACCATCGGGCATGATCCGGGTCACTTTTCCTTGCAGTGTGGATGGGTGTAGCATCGTTTGTTCCTATATTTCACATCTCTCTGTGAATATCATAGCCCGGTCTTGTAGAAGTCGTCTCGTCCCTGAAGGTAGGCGTACCCTATACCTTCACCCTCATGAACTCCCCCAAGTGCGTCACGGCTTGGGCTAAAACTCGGGGCGGGTGCACTAGGGCAAAGCGCACGGACCCCTCACCGAGACTGCCAAAACCCGAGCCTGGAGCCAAAGCTACACCGGTTTCGCGGACTAGTTGGGTGCAAAAGCCGATGGAGTCTTCTCGCCAAGGAGTAGGGAGGGCGGCCCAGAGGTAAAGGGTAGCCTCGGGGCGGGGGACCGACCAGCCGAGATTATCTAAGTAGTAGAGCATTTTGTCGCGCCGTTCCTGGAAGGTATCCACCCCAGCTTGGACACAATCCTGCGGACCGGTGAGGGCGGCGGCGGCCCCATCGAGGATGCCCCGGTACTGGTTGAAATCCACCACCGCTTTAACTTGACGGAGGGCACGGATGACCTCTTGATTGCCCACGGCAAACCCAATCCGAAACCCCCCCATGTGGTAGGACTTGGACATCGTAAAAAATTCAATCGTGACCCTGCGTTTGGGGTCTGCCTGGAGCATGGAGGGGGGACGATAGCCGTCAAAAGCCAAGTCACAGTAGGGAAAGTCATGGACCAATACGAGGTCATGACGTTGACAAAAAGCCACAGCTTCTTCAAAGAAACTCAGGGTCGCCGTTGCTGTCGTGGGGTTGTGGGGATAGCTCAACAACAGAAAACGACTCCGCCGCAGGACCTCCCCTGGAATAGCAGTCAAGTCCGGCAGGAACCCAGCTTCTGGATAGAGGGGCAACGGGTAAACCTCACCGCCAGCGAGATACACCCCGCCACTGTGGGAGGGATAGCCCGGATTGGGAATGAGGGCGATATCGCCGGGGTCCATTAAGGCCAAGGGTAGGTGGGCAGTCCCCTCTTGGGAACCAATCAAGGGCAAAACCTCCGTCTGGGGGTCCACCTGGAGCCCGAAACGTTGCTCGATCCACTGGGCCACCGCCAGCCGGAAGTTTTGGGTGGCGGCGAACAATAGATAACCGTGGCTCGTGGTGTCCCGAAAGGATTGCTCAATGGCGGCTAGGGCATGGGCGGGAGCCGACAAGTCCGAGGAACCCAAGGAAAGGTCAATCACGGTACGTCCCAACGCTCGCGCCTCAGCCTTGGCCTGGTCCATTTGGGCACAGACATTGTGGGCCAAGGGTGTGAGCCGACGGGAGAAACGCATACCGATTCCTTCTGTAAACAGACTACGCAAGTATACTGCCTTGCGCTTGGTATTAACTACTACACAATGCCCCAAATGAGGGAACCCTAGTCCCCCCATTTGGGTCTATTGCGCCGACCGCGTGGGTAAGAGAACCGCCCCATTAAAGAAGTAGCTGTTCATGAACCAGATGGCGTTCTCACCCGTCGCAACGTTGCGCCAGAGCAGGTCGTCCTGTCCGTCGCGAGTGAAGTCGCCCGCCCCAACCAATTGCCAGTTGAGGTCTGTCACTGCGTCAATGAAGAACGCTTGGACAAAGGCGGAACCGGCTAACTGCCAAGTGGCATTCACACCCGTCTGGTAGTTGCGCCAGAGCAGGTCCGGCTGTCCGTCACCCGTCAGGTCCCCGGTCCCCGCCAGTTGCCAGTTGGGGTCGCTCACTGCATCAATGAAGAGGGCCTGGACAAACGTAAACCCGTTGAGCTGCCAGACGGCATTCACGCCCGTCTGGTAGTTGCGCCAGAGTAGGTCCGGTTGTCCATCCTGGGTGAAGTCCGTGGTCCCCACCAACTGCCAGGTCAGGTCCGTCACTGCATCAAGGAAGAACGCTTGAACAAATGCAAACCCACTCATCTGCCAAACGGCGTTCTCGCCCGTCTGGTAGTTGCGCCAGAGCAGGTCCGGTTGTCCATCCTGAGTGAAGTCCGTAGCCCCCACCAATTGCCAAGTGGGGTCCGTCACGGGCGGGAGGGGCGCGGTACTAAGGTAGATGGGCCCATCCATCAGCCAGACTTCGTTCTCGCCGGTGGTGTAATTGCGCCAAATAATATCTGGGCTGGCATCACCGTTGAAGTCCGCCGCTCCTACCATCTGCCAAGTGACCGCTTTGATGGCATAGGGGATGACCGTGAGGTTCCCCCCGTTCACCGTGCCCGTGGCAGTGGTGAGCAGGACGGGACCCGTAGTTGCACCGGCGGGGATTTGGACGGTGATCTGGGTACTAGAGTTAACGATGAAACCGGGAGCCAGAGCGGTATTGAAGCGGATCTCAATAATCCCGGCATCCAGGTTGGTCCCGCTCAAGGTCACGGTGGTCCCGACGCGGACCGGGTTGGGGCGGATGGCGGTCACGGTGGGAATCGTCCCAATTAGGACCGTGACTGTATTACTGTCGGCTGTCCCACCGGTATTGATTACACGCACCCAGTAATTTGTGGCAGTGGTCAGAGGCAAGGTGGTGTAACTGCTGGCGGTGGCTCCGGCAATCGGACGGTTGGTGTTCCCGCTAGGACCCTGGTACCACTGGTAGGTCAGGCTTCCGCCCGAGGCCGTTACGCTCAAAGTTGCCGTCTGACCACTGGTGATAGTGACGCTTGCGGGTTGGACTGTGATCACTGGGGGACTGCCCACGGTGACTGTAGTGGTAGTGCTATCGGCGGACCCGAAGCTATTGCGGACTCGCACCCAGTAGTTCGTGGCAGTGGTCAGGGGCAAGGTGGTGTAGCTGCTGGCGGTGGCTCCGCTGATGGGACGGTTGGTGTTCCCGCTAGGACCCTGGTACCACTGGTAGGTCAGGCTCCCGCCCGAGGCCGTTACGCTTAAGGTTGCGGTCTGACCCACCTCAATGACCGTACTCACGGGTTGGGCGGTGATGACCGGGGGGCCGAGGACAGCGAAGTTGGTCAAACTCGTCCCGATGCCGTCGGGGCTGGTCACTTGGATCGGACCATCGGTGGCCCCTGCCGGGACGTTGACCGTGATCTGGGTATCGCTGTTGACTATGAACCCAGGAGCCGGGGTGGTATTGAACTGTACCGCCCTCGCCCCGGTGAAGTTGAGGCCAGTCAGCACAACGGACGTCCCCACGGTGCCACTGGTCGGTGTGAAATCCGTCACGAGGGGGACCACCAGTTGCAAAACCGTAAATGCCGTGGGACTCGTGGTCGTGCCATTCCCGGTGGTGAGCGTAAGCGGTCCGGTACTCGCCCCAAGCGGAACTAGGGCGGTGACTTCGGTACTTGAGTTGAGGGTAAAACTCGCGGCGGTCCCGTTAAATGTCACCTGGGTCGTCCCGTTTAAGAAATTCCCGGTCAGGGTCACGGTGGTCCCCGGTGCGCCAGATACGGGGGTGAAGCTGAGTAAGAACGGAGCTGGGTCTAGCTGATAAATCGTCCCGGTATTATTCGCCCCGCCCTCACTCGTCACGCCATAAAAAGGCCCCGCCGGGTCCTGTACCAAACCGGCTAGAGGCAAAGCACCATCGGTTTCCCCATTGAAACTGTAGAGTGCGCTGAAAACGCCCGTGGGACTCACTTGGTAAACAATCCCGGATTCCGTAGCCCCGCCCGCCGTAGTCGTGCCATAGAAATTCCCGTCACTGCCCTGGACCAACCGCCCGAAGGGTGTCGCCCCCCCGCTACTCCCGGTGAAACTGTGCAGGGTGGCCAGGCTACCCGTCGGAGTGATCTGGAAGACCGTGCCCTGGTTGGTCGTCCCACCAAAAGCGGTGGTGCCATAGAAATTCCCGTCACTGTCCAGGGTCAACTCCGCTTCCGGCTGGTCGCCATCTACCCCAGCGAAACTATAGAGACTGGTTAGCACGCCAGTCGCCGTGATCCGAAAAACCGTCCCAGAGCCGTTAGTCCCACCATCCGCCGTCGTGCCATAGAAATTGCCATCACTGCCCAGGGTTAGCCCCGCCCGGGGCGTCGCCCCCGCACTGCCGCCGCTTGCGAAACTATAGAGCGTCGTGATACTCCCCGCCAGATTTACCCGGAAAATCGTGCCGAGTCCCGCCGGACCCCCGCCCGCCGTGGTGCCATAGAGGTTGCCGTTAGGGCCGACGGTTAGTCCAGCCTGGGGTCTAGTCCCGTTCACTCCTCCTGTGAAAGAGGCCACGGTGGTGACCGTGCCGCCTGGAACCAAGCGGAAGACGGCCCCCCGGTTGTTGGCTCCCCCCGCCACAGTGGTCCCATAGAAGTTACCGTCCCCCGCCCGCGTCAAGCCAGCCTGGGGCGTTGCGCCGTCGGGAGGACCACTAAATCCATAGAGGGGCACCAGAGTCCCGTTGCTGAAACTAAAAACCGTACCCAAGCCCCGCGCTCCCCCCGCCGAACCGGTGCCGTAAAGAGTTCCGTCGCTAGTCCTCAATAATTCACCTAAGGGCTGGGTACCACTACGTCCCCCCGGAAAGGTATGGAGGGTAGTCAAGGTACTCAAGTCGCCTTGGGGGATGAGGCGGTAGACTGTCCCCTGGCTGGCTGCACCGCCCAAAAAAGTCGTCCCATAAAGCGTTCCCTCCGCGCTCGTCACCAGTCCGGCATAGGGATTGCGCCCATCTGTGCCTGTGAAGAGGTGGAGTGTGGTGAACGTGCCCGTGTTGGTTACTTGATAAACCGTCCCGTTACCCGAGGTACCGCCATTAATCGCGGTGCCATAGAAACTCCCATCTGTCGCAAGCAATAACTCGCCGTAGGGACTCGCCCCGTCCGCCGCCCCCACAAACGAGTAGATCGTCGTCAG
Organism: Candidatus Cyanaurora vandensis; assembly: GCF_013285555.1. Lineage (GTDB taxonomy): Bacteria > Cyanobacteriota > Cyanobacteriia > Gloeobacterales > Anthocerotibacteraceae > Cyanaurora > Cyanaurora vandensis. The sequence goes on from NZ_JAAXLT010000210.1 coordinate 5,659, forward strand.
AGTACCTTGAGCGGTCAATCGATAGACCGTACCCAGTCCGAAGGTGCCGCCCCCCGCCTGGGTCGTGCCGTAGAAGTTACCATCAATGCCCACAACCAAGCTACTGCGGGGACTCCGCCCCTCGCTCCCGACGCCGGTGAAAGTATGGAGCGTGGTCAGTAAACCCGTGGGACTAATCCTGAACGCAGTACCAAAGTTAGTCGCGCCGCCCTGGTAAGTAGTGCCATAAAAATTCCCATCCGTGCCTCGCAACAAAGCAGCGTAGGGACTGCGCCCATCCAGGCCCCCGAAACTATAGAGCGTGGTCAAGCTCCCCGCCGGGGTAATTTTGAAGACCGTCCCCAGCCCCGAGGCCCCGCCGCCAAAAGTCGTGCCTAAGAAAGTCCCGTCGAGGTCCAAGGCCAGCCCCGCGCGGGGGTTCGCGCCATCGGGACCCGTGAAGCGGTAGAGGGTGGTCAGGCTCCCGGTCGGCGTAATGCGGAAGACCGTGCCGAGATTGGCCTCCCCGCCCTGGTCGGTGGTGCCGTAGAAATTACCATCCGCGCCTTGCCGTAAGCGTGCATGGGGATTAGCCCCCTCACTACCGCCACTGAAAGCGTAGAGGGTCGTGAATTCGCCCGTGGGGGTCAGTTTGAAAACGGTCCCCAGCCCGTAGGTCCCGCCATTGACAGTCGTCCCATAGAAGTTGCCATCTGTCCCGTTGACAACGCCAGCCTGGGGCTGGGTGCCCGGTGCAGCCTCGAAGTTATAGAGGGTGGTCAGGGTCTGGGCCATCCCAGCCGTCCCCCACGTCAGAACCAAGACCCACCCCAAAACCAGTTTCAATAATTGACCCATGACCGCCCTCCCAGGCATGACGCACGCACCGTTAATGATTCTACGTGTGTAGTCGGGTTTTCGATCTTCATTTAATGGCGGTTACCGAGTCAGCCTCGCCAATCGGGATGCTTTAGCATGAGCCGCACACGAGCCCTAGGCCCATCAGCACACCAAATAGCGGTCCAAATAGTCTAGCTGTGGTCGTCAGTTTACCGACCACCCAGCAGAAATACAGCATTTAGACGACAAAACGATAACCAGAACGGTGGACGGTCAAGATATATTTCGGTTCACGAGGGTTGTCTTCGAGTTTCTGGCGGAGGCGGGCAATGTGGAAATCAATCGTCCGGTTGGTTACAGCAGTGTCATAGCCCCACACTTCTTGGTAGATTTTTTCGCGCTCCACGGTTTGACCGGCATATTTAACCAGACACTCCAACACCTGAAACTCCCGCGAGGAAAGTTCGAGGTTGCGCTCTTGTTTCACCACGGACATCCGCTGGAAATCAATCTCGATATCCCCTACTTTTAACTGACGGGGGGCATGTTCGGGTTGTCCTGACCGGCGGCGGATAGCTTCAATCCGGGCCAGCAATTCATCAATGTTGAAAGGTTTAGTCAAATAGTCATCCGCCCCTAACCGCAACCCGAAGACCTTATCGGAATCTAGACCCCGCGCCGTCAACATGATGATGGGCGTGGTGATGTTCTCTGCCCGTAGGCGTTGGCAGACCTCTAACCCACCCATGCGCGGTAGCATCAAGTCCAAAATGATCATCTGAAGATCTGGTTGACGACCGAGTTCTAGGGCGGCGCGACCATCGCGGGCCAGAGTCACGGTGTACCCCTCGGATTCCAAGGTCTTGCGGAGGACCTGAGCTAAGGTTGCATCGTCTTCAACAACTAGAATTGGACCGTTCATAGGGCAACCTCACGATAAATTTACTACCAACTCCCACTTCGCTCTCCACTTGAATCTGACCCCGGTGGGCTTGGACGATCTGAGCAGCAATTGCCAACCCTAACCCTGTCCCATCGGTGTCTGTCACTAGTCCATTGCGGACCCGGTAAAACTTCTGGAAAATAAACGGTTGCTCATCGCGAGGAATGCCCACCCCCCGGTCCTCCACCTGCAAATGTAAAGTACATTTCTCGCCGTGCTGACTCAAGAAAGCCTGGACCTTGACCCAAGGCTCCTCCTTGTCAGAATAGCGAATGGCATTGTCCATCAAGTTGACTAAGACTGTCGTGAGAGCTTGGAAGTCGCCCTGGACTTCACCTTGGGGGATGCCGCCCTTAAGGATAATCGCGTGAGGGAAGGCGCAACTGATCGATTTAATCGCTTGGTCCACCAGTTCGGGAACGGTGATCGCTGTTGGTTTCATCTTCAATTGGTGGGATTCCAGTTTTGCCACGGTTAAGACTTTCTCGACTACTTCCGTGAGTCGCTTAGCCTCCGTAACGATGTAGCCCGAGAACTGTCGAGTCTCCTCTGCCCCACTCGCCCGTCCGGAAGCCAGCAATTGCGCTGAAGCAATGATCCCGGCGAGGGGGGTCTTGAGATCGTGGGAAACCCCAGCGACGATATCTGCTTTCATATCGGAGACTTTGACCGCTGCCATCCCGGCCTTGAGGGTGATCACTAGCAATAAGCCAAGGAGAATCGCCACTGCCCCACTCGCCCAAAACATCTGCCAGAAACTATAGGCGGTAATCTGCGATAGATTACTCTTAGTCATCACCTCAAACTTCCACCCCGTCAGGAATTTTTCCTCGGGTTTGAGGATAAGTTCGGTCCTAATATAGTTAGATTTTTTAGCTAAGCTATCCCAATCCTGAGTGTCGGTGAAAATAATTTTTCCTTGCTCATCCAACACGCGGAAGTGATAATCTACCTTGGTTAGGACCGCCGTGATGGGTTTGGCCTCAAAGCGTGAAGTCTGACCCCGGCGAATCAAGGTATTGAAGTAATCTTTTTCAAGAAAAGACTTATCTAAGGCTAGACCCATCACAGCCTCAATCGCTCGGGGCGGGACCATCTCCTCGGCTTGGTAGATCTTCTGAGAAGAAACTGGGTGGAGTAAAATAAGCAGTTCACTGGTCGGGTCATAAAAAAATAAATAACCGACATCGCGATCGGCTGGAGTTAGATTACGAAAATAGTTTCGGGCGCGAGTAATCGGCCCTGCAAGCCGCGCCGTAGGCGTTTTGGGCGCAAAAAAAACGGACCATTCCAGCTCTGGCAAAATCACAAAACTATGCGGGAGAGGATGTCTTTTAGCCTTAGGTTTCTGAGCCCGTTGCTGTTCAAGCACTTGCTGAATCGAGCCGGCCAGTAATGGCGCGGCGGTTGCTTTCCCTTTCAATAACTGCGTATGTTCTTGATCCTGGAGGTGGAAGAAGCTACCTAACTTTTCAAAATCATCATAACTCTGCAAGACTAAGCGACTCAGGATGTACTTGAGTTGATTCTCGGTAGTCTGGATACTGTCGCGCTCGTAGTTCGCCATGGAGCGGTATTCCAACAGATTGAGGACCCCCATCGGGAGGACCACCGCCAAGAGGACGAGGACAGTGGCGGTGGTCTGGTGTTTCAAGCACCAACGGATGGCACTGTGAAACAGGGTCTGGCATAATTCTCGGAGTCGTTTCATCGGTTCAGCCCGATCGTACCTTTTAGATTACCCCATCCCTCAAGAGCCCGTGTGAGTTCCTATGAGCGTCCCGTGGGTTGCTGCCAGTCTACTTGCACAGGATCAAATCAATTGTCTACAAGCCTTGGGTGAATGGTTGCGGGTATTTCTCTAACGTGAGGATATCGTCCTTGGAGCTAACCGATGTCAAATCAAACCATTTTTAGCGGTGAATTCTTCTTCCATGTACTGCTAGCGGGTCTGGGACTCGGGATGACCCTGCTCATTTACCAGGACATCCAGAACCATCTCGAACTGACCAATATCCAGACCCTACCGGAAACCACGATCACCGCCCACAGAACTGCCATCCTCGCCCAAACGCCGGCGCGGACCCCGACTACCGCTAAAATCTAGACATCGCTTGGGGCTAGCCGTGCAACTGATCAACCACCCCCAGGACCTCGGGGTTCTCGGCCCGCCCCCGATTGGACTGGTCCCCACGATGGGGGCTCTGCACCGGGGACATTTTAGTTTGTTTGCTCGGGCACGGCGGGAGTGTGCCACGGTGGTCGCCAGTATCTATGTCAATCCACTCCAATTCGGTCCCCAGGAGGACTTCAACCGTTATCCCCGCCAGTTACTAGAGGATGTGGGCCTGTGCCAGGAGGCCGGGGTAGACCTTGTGTTCGCGCCCCAGCAGTTGGGGGAGGGGTTACAGACTCTGGTGGTCCCGCCGCCTACGCTGACCCAGGGCCTGTGTGGGCGGTCACGTCCGGGTCACTTTGCGGGGGTCGCCACGGTGGTCAGCCAGTTATTGAACTTGGTGCGCCCCCAACGCGCTTACTTTGGTCAAAAAGATGCCCAACAACTGATAGTCCTGCAAAAAATGGTCCGCGACCTCTACCTCCCCGTGGGAGTCATCCCCTGCCCCACCCGGCGCGAGGTAGATGGCTTGGCCTTGAGTTCCCGTAACCGCTATCTCACCGCCCATGAACGTACTCAGGCCCCCCAGATTTATGAAGCTCTCCAACTGGCCTTGACTAAATTTCTCGCCGGTGAAACTGATCCTGTGATGTTGCAGGACCTAGTGCTAAACCACCTCAAGCCCTTGTCGGTGGAATATGTTGAACTCGTCCATGCCACGACCCTCCAGCCTGTAACTGCCGTCCATGACCCGACTTTATTAGCGGTGGCAGTCCGGCTGGGAACAACTCGGTTGATTGACAATATCCGGCTGACCTGTCAAAAGGCCCCCATCATTGCCATTGATGGACCCGCTGGCTCCGGGAAGTCCACAGTGGCGCGCCAAGTAGCCCAACAGTTGCACTTCACCCACCTTGATACCGGTGCGATGTACCGCGCGGTCACCTGGGCCGCGCTACAAAAGCAACTCCCTCTCACATCAACCGTTCTGACCACCTTGGCGCAACAACTGGACCTCAACCTTGTCACCAGCAGCACCACGCAAGTCTGGGTAGACGGCACTGAGGTAACAGAAGCCATTCGTACTCCCCTCGTCAGCAGTCATGTTTCCACCGTGGCAGCCGTGGCGGGCGTCCGGCAAGTCCTCGTCCACAAACAACAGCAGCTAGGCCGCGCTGGGGGGGTGGTGATGGAGGGCCGGGACATCGGCACTCAGGTTTTCCCCCAGGCTGAACTCAAAATTTTTCTGACCGCAAGTCCTGAAGAGCGGGCCCGACGGCGGCAGCAAGAACTAGCCCAGCAGGGAACGCCGGTGGAATTGGCAGACCTATACCAACAGATTCAGGCACGAGACCGGCAAGATAGTACGCGCACGGTGGCACCTTTGATCCAAGCCCCCGATGCGTTGGTGATTGATACTGGCGGGCTGACGATTGAGCAGGTGACCCAGCGGATCTGTGCATGGGCAAGCTATTTGTAGGCAAGTTGTATAGTTGCCCTAGTCGGACCTGACCATCTTAGTAATGCTCTGTGGGCAGTTGAGCGTGACTTGGGTTACGCGGTGCAAAAGACCGATCATTCTTAGGAAATTGCATATAAAGTTAGCCATTTTCAAAAGAAGCTCTATGATAATGACGTTTTCGCCCGGTGGGATGACCCCGACTAACAGGGTATGCTCACAGGGAAACATGAAGCTCTACCATGCACCCCATCCAGCGTCCCCGCACCAAGATCGTCGCCACGGTCGGCCCTGCCACCGATAGCCCGGAGGTCATGCGCAGTCTCATCCAAGCCGGGGCCACCACCCTCAGGCTCAACTTTTCCCATGGCACCCACGCCGACCACCTGCGCCGCATTCATCAAATTCGCACCCTTGAGCAGGAACTCGGCTATCCCGTCGCCATCCTCCAGGATCTCCAGGGCCCCAAGATCCGCCTCGGCAAGTTCGCTGGGGGACCGATCCAGCTCGCCAATGGGGAGCCTTTTACCCTGACCAGCCGTCCGGTGGTCTGTGACCGGACCATTGCCACCGTGACCTACGACAAACTGGCGGAGGAAGTGCCCCAAGGCGCAACGATCCTCTTGGATGACGGACGGGTGGAGATGGTCGTCGAGACCGTGGATACCGCCAACGAAGCTCTCCATTGCCGAGTGGTCTGCGGTGGGAAGCTCTCCGACAACAAGGGCGTGAACTTCCCAGATGTTTTCCTCTCGATTCGTGCCTTGACGCCTAAGGACCGCGAAGACTTGGTGTTCGGGTTGAAGCACGGAGCCGATTGGGTCGCCCTTTCTTTTGTCCGCAATGCCGAGGATGTCCTCGAACTCAAGGCCCTGATGAAACAGTTGGGCCGGATGGTCCCCGTCATCTCCAAAATCGAGAAACACGAGGCGATGAAGGTCATTGAGGAAATCGTCGCAGTCTCCGATGGGATCATGGTGGCGCGGGGTGATCTGGGGGTCGAGATGCCCGCCGAACAGGTACCCCTCCTACAAAAACGCCTAATCCGACTCGCCAACGCCGCCGGTAAACCGGTTATCACGGCGACGCAGATGCTCGACTCGATGGTGAGTGCGCCCCGACCAACCCGGGCTGAAGTCTCCGACGTAGCAAACGCCATCTTGGATGGTACGGATGCGGTCATGCTCTCCAACGAAACAGCCGTCGGGTCTTTCCCGGTGGATGCCGTGGCGACCATGATCCGCATTGCCTGTACGACGGAGAGTGCCTACGTCCGTCCCGACCATCAGGACTTAGAGCCTTCAATCACTAATGCGATCTCCCAAGCCGTGGCCCGGATTGGGGAGCAACTCCAGGTCCAAGCGATTGTCACCTTGACGAAATCCGGGGCGACCGGGCGCAATGTGAGCAAATTCCGCCCCTCTGTACCGATCCTGGCGGTCACACCCACTCAGGAAGTAGCCCGTCAACTCCAAGTCGTATGGGGGGTTTATCCCCTAGTCACGCTAGACCGGCCCTCGACGCGCCAGACCTTCCAGAGTGCCTTGGCGGTGGCTTTGGCGGAGAAGTTGATCGAGGAGGGCGATCTGGTCGTGATGACGGCGGGGACCCTGACCGGGATTTCGGGTTCCACAGACCTACTCAAGGTGGAAGTGGTCACCTCGGTCCTCGGGCGTGGGCAGGGAATTGGGACGCAGATGGTGACGGGGCGGGCGCGGGTGGTGACACCGACTACCCTCGGCACCGTGGAACCCAGCGATATCCTGGTTACGCAATGCACCAATGCGGATTTTATTGAGGCAATCCGCAAGTGCGCCGGGGTAGTTACGGAGCAAGACGGCTTCAATTCCCACGCGGCGGTGATTGCAACCCGGCTCGGGATTCCGGTCCTGGTGGGTGTTGCCAATGCAACGCAACGTATCCACGATGGCTCAATCCTGACGCTGGACCCCAAGCAGGGGATTGTCTATTCTGGTAGCCCCTTGGCGAATTAGGGTTTGGTTGATTGAGGGGGACTTCTTAAGAGGTCCCCTACTTTAAAATTGGATAAGGAAATAAGAACAAGCATGCTCTTCTACTGCTGTATGGGAGATGATTGGGCATTGGCTTATAATCGATTGTTTTTGATTGCCCAATGTAAAATCACCGGGCAATCAGCTAAAGTAATTCACGCGGAAAAAGAAGAACCACAGCTACAAGAGCGGTCAGCGTTGGGATTATTGAATTTAAACCCACCACCTAATAAGTCATCGCTGTAATCGAGTTCGAGACCGTAGAGGAAGAGCATACTCTTCTTGTCCACGACGACCTGGAACCCGCCCTCATAACTAAAGGCTTCGTCCCGGGGGGTGACATTGGTGGGGTCTTCAAAGCTCATGGTGTAGGAGAGACCCGAGCAACCACCGCCCTTGATGCCCACTCGCAAATAGAGGTCTTCACCCTTGCGTTCGCGTAACTGGAGGACTTCATCAAGGGCCGCTTGGGTCATGCGAATGCCCTTGGCGCGGGATTTGGTGGCAACCATGGTAGCTCCTAATTAGGCTTGGGTTTGCTTGGCTTGGTAGTCGGCGATAGCGGCGCGAATCGCATCTTCCGCCAATACGGAGCAGTGGATCTTGACTGGGGGCAGGTTCAGTTCTTTGACAATATCGGTGTTACGAATTTTCAGGGCGTTGTCGAGGGTGCAGCCCTTGAGGTACTCGGTGGCTAGGGAAGAAGAAGCAATTGCAGAGCCACAGCCAAAGGTCTTGAACTTGGCTTCTTCAATCACGCCCTGCTCGTTAACCCGGATCTGTAATTTCATCACGTCGCCGCACTCCGGCGCACCGACCATGCCCGTCCCGACGCTAGCATCGCTCTTATCTAGGGAGCCAATGTTGCGGGGGTTGTTGTAGTGGTCAATCACTTTTTCGCTGTAAGCCATGGCTGGGTTCCTCGCTTGCCGATTCAAATGGTAACGCAAAACAGGACTAATCTGGTCCTGTATTAAGTTTAACTCAGTCCTCAGGTTTAGTCACGCGGGCGTAGTCGTCACTGAAACGGATGATGTCGTCCTCGCCTAGATATTCACCGCACTGGACCTCAATGACGACTAGAGGCACGTTGCCGGGATTTTCGAGACGATGGCGGGTACAACAGGGGACAAAGATCGACTCGCCCTCGGAGAGCAGGACCTCGCGCTCATTCAAGGTGACCCGGGCCGTACCGGCGGTGATGACCCAATGCTCAGAGCGGTGGTAATGCATCTGATAACTGAGCCGCTGCGCTTGGTTGACTACAATCCGCTTGATCTTGTAACGCTCAGAATCGAATAAAACATAGTAATTGCCCCAGGGCCGGGTGCCGACTTCAAGGGTTTCTAGTGGGGTTGCGGAGGTTGGTTGCATGAGGGTGGGTCGGCGAGGTTGAACTAGTATAGCGGTTGAGCCGCGCCCCTGGCTAAGGTCGGGGTACAGGGGGGGGAGCGTAATGAACCTAGCTCGTCTGAGTGATCGCCTTGAATCCCTTGCGGCTCAACTTGTCCACCAACTCCTTCGCGTTTTGGGCAGAACCAAAAACCCCGACTTGCAGGACATCCTGGCCTTGATGACTGCGGGGCAGGAGCGTCGGGACTAACGTTTTGAGCAGCTTGGTATCGGGGCTTGGGTCCGTGACGAACACGTAATACTTACCATTGGTCAAGTCCGCCTTAGCCGTCAAGGTCTTCGATTTGGGCTTACCCTTCGGCGGCGTTTTAGGCTTGACCATCGGTACCACAGGCCGCACCGGGGGGTCTGAGATCGCAAGCAGCGGGACAGCGGCGGGGTTCGCTTCAGTGGCTACTTTGCCACGCATTTTCCGTTGGGTGTACTGGTTGCCATAGGCCAGGATCGTTTCTTGGGAACGCTTGGCATTGTTCACGTCCGCCGTACCATTACGGATAAAGAGGTTGTTGCCGGGGCTTGTGGGCGTGCCGAGGTCCGGTAGTGCCTCCCCCACCACCGCGACTCCCGCCCGCTGGTTGTACTCAAAACGGTTTCCCCGGAAGATGGGCTGCGCTTTGTTTAGGACCACCACCCCGTCTACACAGTTGCGGATGGTATTGCTCTCGATTCGGGGGGTCGCCAAGCCGTCAATATTGAGTGCGAACCCCGTCTCCTCAAAAAGATTGTCAATGATTACGGGTTGCGCCTTGCCCAAAATCGTAATCCCGTCAGAACTATTCTTGTAAAAGTAATTGCTCGTAATCCGGGCTTGACTCGGCCCTGTCACCATCACCCCGTCATTTTTGGAGCCAGTGAAGGTGTTTTGAGTCACCTCGGCGTTAGTCCCCTCAATCCAGAGTCCATAACCACGTTTGTTGCTGTTGGTAATGGTAAGGCCCGTGATTTTACTGTCGCGTTCAGCCACTATCGTTACGTTTTGACCCGCTACCGTAACGGAGAGGAACCGTCCGCCGCCGGTGACAAAAATTTCCTTACCCCGATTGGCTGGGTCGCCCTTGAGTTCTACGCCTGCCGGGACAATGAGCGGGAAAGTTTCGCCCGTGGCCTCTGAGTAGGTACCGGGGCTGACCGTAATCACCGTGCCATGGGTGGCCTCACGCAGGGCTTGGGTCAAGGTCAGCTTCCCTGGTTCCACAGCAACCACATTCGCCGCGAGAACAGGAACCACTGGGATAGTTAGTGGTAGTAAGGTCAGGAGGGCGATCAGGCCCAAACGGGTGCCCAATTGACGGACCATCGGGTTCCTCACACAAGAAAGTGGGCTTATCTTAGCAGACCCTAGGGGTTTTAAGTTCGATTTGAACCTTTTTTGACACTACTCGTGGCGGTAATTCTAGCGAGACTCCACCGGTTGTGCCTCACGGTCCCAACGTACCCCCCAATCCCGGCCTAATCGGAGCGTGATATCGGAGTTAATCTGTCCCGTAGAGTCACGGCGCACCTCCCCTAGACCAAGGGTTTGTTGTACTTGTTCCGCCAACCCGGTATCGCCCTGTTGCGGGATGACTTGAGTACGCCAGATGGGGTCTGGGTAGGAATCGAGGATATCAATATTGGTAAAGCCCTGTGCCCGGAAGTAGGCCCGCAGTTGGCGTTTGGTGACGGCGCGGCCCGAGGCATTCTGGATCGCAAGCCGGGCTTGGTAGCCCGCTTGGGGGTCGGAGGCGGGTAGCTCTCCCCAGCCGAGATAACGGGCGGTGAGGGCCGGGAGCCGCTCGGTGGCCGCCACCCAATAACTCCCACTGCCATATTCACCGGGGTAACTGAAGCGACCGGGTAGCATCACCAGTTGCAGGTCCTGGTCGCGGTCTAAGGTCAGGGCAAAACGCGCCAGGGTCAGGAGATCCGCCACACTCAAGTTGGTGTCCACATTGCGCTTGACCACTTCCAGAAGGTCCGGTAGTCGCGCTAGGGTTTCGGGCTTGAGGGCTTTATCCGCCATCGCCCGGATTACCTCTTGTTGTCGTTGGACCCGTCCGATATCCCCAAGTTCGTCGTGCCGGAAGCGCAAGTATTGCTGGGTCTGCAAGCCACTGAGGGTCTGCCAGCCCTGGGGCAGGTTGATGTAGAGATGTTGGGAGTCGTCGCTATAACGGATCGCTTTTTTGAGGTAGACCCGCACGCCACCGAGACTGTTAACGAGATCCACGACTCCCAGGGGATTGATGCGGACGTAGCGGTCAATCGGTACCCCGCCCAGCAATTCACTAATCGTCTGAGCCGCCAAGGGTGCGCCCCCCTCACGGTTGGCCTCATTCACCTTGCGCTTACCGTAACCGGGGATGACTACTCGCGAGTCACGGGGAATCGAGATGATATTGGCCTTGCCGACCTGGGGCTGGAAATGGGCGAGCAAAATCGTATCGGAACGCCCATTTAGAGAATTGGAAGGGGCGCAGAAGTTGTTTTCATCGCAGCGGGTCGAGGGCACCACATCAGTCCCCAGGACCAAGACCGTCATGGACTCGTTGAGGTCCTTCCCTTGACTCAACCGCGCCATGGCTGCTTCCTGGGCGGGGGTCAGGTCACTGCGAAAGGGCTTTAAGCCCGGTAGGACCGCCGCGAGGAGCACCCCGACGGACAAAAAAGACAGGACTGTGACCGTCCAGAACCAGGACCACTTCATAAATTGGGTGCGGACAAGGGGAGACTCCAGACAGGGCGGATGGCAGCAAAATAGAAATGATTCTAACACCCACGGAGTCAAACCCCGGCATCACCTATACTTCATGAGTTCATCGAAATTATATCGCGCAGGAGAACTTTATGCAGGCTGTAATTGTTGCGGGGGGCAAAGGAACTCGGCTCAGACCCCTCACCCACCGTACCCCCAAGCCGATGCTGCCCCTATTTGAGCGGCCCTTCTTGGTCTATCTAATTGAACGCTGCCGCCAAGTGGGGGTGACGGATATTATTCTCAATGTCCACTACGCGGCCCGTCAGGTCCAGGATTATTTGGGTGAAGGGAAGGATTTTGGGGTACATATTCGCTACAGCGTTGAGGAAACGCCCCTGGATACCTGCGGAGCCGTCAAGCTCGGCGCGGACTATTTCACCGGCGAAGCACTATTAGTTTTTAATGCTGATATTTTGACGGATCTAGATTTAAATCAGCTAATCCGGTGGCATCAGGACCATGGACACCTGGGTACCCTGGCCTTGGCTCGTGTCCCCGACCCCACAGCCTACGGGTTGGTGGAGCTTGATCCCCAGGGGCGGGTGTTGAGTTTCCGGGAGAAGCCGACGGCGCAACAGGCCCAGCAGTGGGGGATTGATACGATTAACGCTGGGACTTACTTACTAGAGCCGGAAGTGTTTGCTCGGGTCCCGGCGGGGGTGCCCTGGAGTTTTGAGCGGCAACTGTTTCCCCAGTTGGTCGAGACGGCGCGGGGGTTAGGCGGGTTCGTGAGCCCTGGGTATTGGCTCGATATCGGTACGCCCCAGAAGTACGCCCAAGCCCACACGGATATCCTGACCGGGCTGATGCCCTATCCCCTCACGGCCCAAGAAGTTGCCCCCCAGGTTTGGCTAGCTCCTGAGACCCAGGTGGACCCCATGGCTCAGCTAAAGGGTCCCTGTTACGTGGGTCCGCGTTGTCATCTTGGACCTTTGGCGCGGTTGGCGGCGGGGGTGGTCTTGGGGGCGGACTCAGCGGTGAATGCAACTTTGGCGGCGGGACTCTATCCGGCTGGCACGCTGGTGCTGTAGATGAGCAGGGATTTGGGGCTTGCTGGGCTGGGTAAAAACGAATCACCTCCCACTGGACCCTGTGTTCTGATTGAAGTCCCCCACCGTTGTTGGCGGGCTCGGGAAACCGTGGCTCACTGGTGACAAGAGGGCCGGATTTATTTTGGCAGGCGTGGGCAAGGGGCACCCCGACTCAAACGCTATCACCAGGAAGTCCAACCGGGCTTGGTCCCCACGTCTTGGTGGCCCCACGAGGAAGCCGGACACAAACAGGACTTACGCAAAGCGACGGGTGATGATAGCTTAGGTATCGTCAGAACCCTGGCTGAGACTTCTTGCCAAACACCGGTTATCCACAATGTGGAACCTTGCCCATTTAAGCCCGGATTCGCCCAGTCAGCGTAGCGAGGGTATTCAAAAGTACTACCGGCTCAATAGGCCAACTGAGGTAGGTCTGATAGCCCGCCGCCAACGCGAAAACCGCATCCTCAAACTGGGTAGACGCCATCACCGCCAACGCCGGGATCTGACCACCAAACTTCCAGGGACGGACCCGAATTCGCCGCATCAAGTCAAGACCATGCACCGGGCTAAGCTCAAGGTCACTCACCAACGCATCAGGCTGCCACTGGTCCAATACCTCAAGGGCATCCTGGGCGGTCCCCACAGCAATTACCCGTGCGGCCCCGCTCTCTAAGATCTGAGCTAGGTCTTCACGAGCCGTAACTGTGGCGGCAACCACCAAGATCAGTAACCCGTCTAAGGGCGGGAGTCCACTCAGTAACGATGGTTCCACCCGTTGGGGACTACGCTCGGGTTCAAGTAAAGGCAGCCGTAGCGTAAAAGTCGCGCCCTGACCAAGACCAGGACTACTCGCCGCTATCGTCCCATTGTGGAGTTCGACGAGATGGCGCACGATCGCCAGCCCCAGCCCCAACCCCCCGTACATCCGCGTCGAGGTGCTGTCAGCTTGCCGGAAACGGTCAAAGACTTGGGGTAAAAACTCTGGGGCGATGCCCTGACCCGTATCCGTCACCGCAAGAACCGCCCAATCCGCTTGCTGAGTCAAGGTCAGCGTAATCTTTCCCCCCAGGGGCGTGAACTTAATCGCGTTATTGAGCAAGTTCCAAAGGACCTGTTGGAGCCGACTGGCATCGCCCTGAATGGTCCCCACCCCCGGCTCTAAGTGGGCAACGAGAGTTTGTTTTTTGGCTTCGGCCTGCGGGAGGAGCGTCTCTAGAGCCGAGTTGATGACTGGCAGTAGATTTAAGGTCTGGAGTTCTAGGCGGAGCTTGCCGGAGACAATCCGTGAAACATCCAGGAGGTCTTCGACGAGTTGGTTTTGGGCACGGGCGTTACGTTCAATCGTCTCCACTGCCCGCTGACGGCCCTGTTCATTCAGTCGGCCCTGCAACAGTAATTGGCTAAAACCGAGAATCGCGGTGAGCGGGGTCCTGAGTTCATGGGAGAGTGTGGCAATAAATTCATCCTTGGTCCGGCTCACCTCCGTCAGGAAACGGGCCTGTTCTCGCAGGGCCTCCTCCATTTCCTTGCGCTCTGTGATGTCCTCGGAGACCCCCGCCACCCGAAAGATTTGACCGTAGGTATTACGAACTGGGAAACAGCGGTCTCGAATCCAGCGTACCTGTTGGTCCGGGCGGACAATCCGATACTCAACCTCGACCGCCTGGGTGATGGGCTGGGTGAAAAAAGCCATCACCCGCACCCGGTCCTCGGGATGCAACGCTTCTAAGACGACCTTGGGATGTTCCCGGTTGCGGTAGACCCGGCCCCACATCTCCTCATAGAGCGGGCTGACATAAAAAAGTTGGCGGTTGTCAGGGGTTGCCAGCCAAAAAACTTCCCGGATATTCCCGGTCAACTGCTGAAAGAGCTCCACACTCTGGCGCAGGGCTTGCTCAGTACGTTTCTGTTCCGTGATGTCATGAAAGGTTGTCACTACGGCGGTGACCTGCCCCTGTTCGAGGAGCGGTACTGCACTAATCCGGATCAACCCCCGTGTCCCGTCCCCGCGCTGGATGGTCATTTCTTCATCCAAAATCGGCTCTTGCGTGGCAAAGACGCGTGCAATAGGGTACCTGGAACGCTCTAAAGGCTGTCCATCACGCCCGAAGAATTGGCCATGACCGAGGACCCCGAGTAGAGGAGCCCGCCAGACCTGTTCCACCTGAGGATTGGTTAAGACCAGCCTGTCCTGGGCATCCACGATCATCACCGCCACCGGTAGCTGCTCGATCACCTGCTCCAGGCGTACCCGTTGGGCCGCCTGTTCCTTGAGTAGGGCTTCAACCGTATTGAGCCTGGGACGCTGTAATAGTTTCGCAATCACCCCGGCCCGCGACAGCCCCCAAGTTGCCCCGAGCCCGTCTAGTTGCTGGACTAGGGCTGTGGGTAGGGCTAGGTATTCCTCATCAGCCATAGCTCACTTCCAATAAAGTCTGTCTTAACTGTGAGCTAAAGGCCGATTGAAAAAAAATACCTAGCGAAAGACTTACCTCACTGTCTCTAGGTAGAACTACTGTTATCCAGAGAGAGAGCCCCCAGCCTTTAAGATGGATAGAACCTCTACCGTTGGAGTCAGGTTTGTCCATTGATACCCCCCGTCCGGTCTATCCCTTCGCGGCGATCATCGGTCAAGAAGAGATGAAGATGGCCCTCTTGCTCAACGTGATTGACCCCAAAATTGGCGGGGTGATGATTATGGGCGACCGGGGTACGGGTAAGTCCACCACGATCCGTGCCCTTGTTGACCTTTTACCCCAGATAGAAGTGGTCCAAGGCGACCCCTACAACTCCGACCCCCAACGCCCAGAACTAATGAGCGATGAAGTCCGTGCCCGTAAACGCGCGGGCGAGGACCTACCAACAACGTACTGCCCCTTGCCCTTGGTGGACCTGCCTTTGGGCGCGACGGAGGACCGGGTCTGCGGCACAATTGACATCGAACGGGCCTTGGGCGAGGGGATTAAAGCCTTTGAGCCCGGTCTACTCGCCAAAGCCAACCGGGGAATTTTGTATGTGGATGAAGTCAACCTCCTGGATGACCACTTGGTCGATGTCCTCCTTGATAGCGCGGCCTCCGGTTGGAATACCGTGGAGCGCGAAGGGATCTCGATTCGCCACCCGGCCCGCTTTGTCCTGATTGGCTCCGGCAACCCCGAGGAAGGCGAATTACGCCCCCAGTTACTCGATCGTTTCGGGATGAGTGTCGAAGTCCGCACCGTCAAAGACCCCAAACAACGCGTCCAGATTGTCCGGGAACGGACCCGCTTTGAGCAGGACCCCCTCCTCTTCACCCGCACCTACAAAGACGCGCAAGAAGTCCTGCGCCACCAACTCACCACGGCTCAAGCCCGCCTCCCCCGAGTCACCCTGACCGAGGAACTGGAACTCAACATCGCCGAGATCTGTGCTGAACTGGATGTGGACGGCTTGCGCGGCGACCTCGTGGTCAATGGCAGTGCCCGCGCCCTCGCCGCCCTCGAAGGCCGTACCGTCACCACTGTCCAAGACCTTGAGCGCGTCATCGTCCCCTGTCTACGCCACCGCCTCCGCAAGGACCCCCTAGAGACGATAGATTCCGGGAACAAAGTCCTCAAGGTCTTTCGTCGGGTCGTCGGTCTGCCAGATTGACAACTGAGCCTCAGACGAGTTATCTTTTGTAACTTGTGGTGTAGCAGAGAATACAACTCCTTGGCAAATGTGGTCATTGTGGGGGCCCAGTGGGGCGACGAGGGCAAAGGGAAAATCACGGATTTACTCAGCCACTCCGCTGACTTGGTGGTGCGCTACCAAGGCGGGGTCAACGCGGGCCATACCGTCGTTGTAGGAGAGCGCACCTTCAAATTGCATCTCATTCCCTCGGGCATCCTCTATCCCAAAACCCGCTGTGTGATTGCCACCGGGACCGTGATTGACCCCGAAGTCCTCATTCAAGAACTCGACTGTCTAGAAAAACTGGGCGTGGCGGCCCACAATCTATTTATCTCCCAGACTGCCCATGTCACCATGCCCTACCATCGGCTGATTGACCTCGCGGAAGAAGACCGGCGCGGCAAGTACCGTCTAGGGACCACCGGACGGGGTATTGGTCCCACCTACGCCGACAAAGCCAGCCGGACCGGGATTCGGGTCTTGGACTTGATGGACCCGGTGGGATTGACAGAAAAATTGAACTGGATCATCCCTTACAAAAATGTCCTCCTTGAAAAAATCTACGGCCTTGCCCCCCTCGATCCGTCCCCTGTCATTGATCGTTACCTAGCCTACGCCGAACGCTTGCGCTCCCATGTCTGTGATGCCGGAGTCCTCCTGGAGGAGGCCATCTGCAACCGCGAAAATATTTTGTTTGAGGGTGCTCAAGGGACTTTGTTGGACCTAGACCACGGCACCTACCCCTACGTGACAAGCTCAAACCCAGTGGCAGGAGGAGCTTGTGTCGGGGCTGGCGTCGGGCCGACAATGATTGACCGAGTCATCGGGGTGGCGAAAGCCTACACGACCCGTGTCGGCGAGGGTCCCTTTCCCACAGAGCTTACGGACGCGATTGGGCAACACCTAGGGACCAAGGGAGCCGAGTTTGGGACGACCACAGGCCGCGCCCGCCGCTGTGGTTGGTTTGACGCCGTGATTGGTCGCTATGCTGTCCGTACCAACGGGCTAGATTGTCTCGCTGTCACCAAGCTTGATGTCCTCGACGAACTCGCCGAGATCAAAGTCTGTGTCGCCTACCGTTTGGGGGACCAAGTGCTCAAGAGCTTCCCCAGCGACAGCCGAATTCTGGCCCAGTGCGAACCAATTTACGAGACTCTCCCTGGTTGGCAGAGTTGCACCTGTGACTGTCAACAACTGAGCGACCTACCAGCAGCGGCCCTAGCCTACTTACAGTTCTTAGCTCGCCAGATGGCGACCCCGATTGCCATTGTCTCCCTTGGCGCGGAGCGCGGTCAGACCATCATTGTCGAGGACCCGATCCACGGTCCTAAACGTGCCCTCCTCACCGACGCCTTCGACCATCCCCTCTGCCCTTGAGCGGCGATCCCCCTAGCCCCCTTTTTTGAGTTAGAACCCAGGGACTAAAAGGGCGGCGAGGAGGGCTTTTTGGGCGTGGAGGCGGTTGGCGGCTTGGGTCCAGACCTGTGACTGGGGGCCTTCGAGAACTTCGTGGGTGATTTCCTCACCCCGGTGGGCGGGGAGACAGTGCAGGACGATGGCCTTGGGGTCAGCGAGGGCTAGGAGTGCCTCATCCAAGGTGAAACCGTGGAAGGCTCGTTGACGGGCGGTGGCTTCCTCTTCTTGACCCATACTCGTCCAGACATCGGTATAGAGGACTCCGGCTCCGGCGACAGCTTGGCGTGGGTCGGGTTCCAGGGTGATTTTCGCTTGGGGATTGAGTTGATAGGCCAAGTCGAGGGCCGCTGGGGGCAGTTCATAGCCCTGGGGGGTACTCAGACAGACTTCCATCCCCATCAGCACCCCGCCCAATAATAAAGAGTAAGCGACATTATTACCGTCTCCCAGGTACACCAGCTTCATCCCGGTCAATACGCCCCAGTACTGCTGGATCGTCAATAGGTCAGCGAGGACCTGGCAGGGGTGTTCCTGGTCGGTGAGGGCGTTGATGACTGGAATCGTGCTGTGGTGGGCAAATTCCTCAAGTTCACTGTGGGCAAAGGTCCGCACCACCAACACATCCAGATAACTGCTGAGGACTCGTGCGGTATCGCTGACGAGTTCACCCCGGCCCATCTGGACGGCACTAGGATTGAGGTCAATGGTCTGTCCGCCCAACTGGTACATGGCGGTCAAAAAACTAACCCGTGTGCGCGTCGAGGCTTTACGGAAAAACAGGCCGAGGGTCTTACCCGTCAGTAACTGCGGCTGGGGATGGTCCTGGAGGTGTTGGGCCAGGGTGAGTAATTGGGTAATTTCCCCAGCCGTCAAGTCAGCCAGACTGAGGAGGTCCCGGCGGTACAGACTCATGGCGTGTTCCTGTAAGAAGGTCAATGTACCATGGCCCAGGGTGGGCCATGGCTATCTTTAGAGACCCGACTGGACCATTACGCCATCCAGGATTTGGTTGAGGGCCTGGGTCGTCTCGGTCACGGCTTGGAGGACCTGGGCTTGACGTTGGGGAGTGGTGGCCCACTGGTCAATGATGGTCTCCTCCGCGCGGCTGTGGTGGATATCAGCTTCCCCATGGACCCGGAAGAACTCTAGGGTGCGTCCATCGTTGATGCCGTAATGCTGCTGGAGTCCGCTGATTTTCTGCTGGGCCACGGCGGGGACCTGGGTTTCGTAGGCCCAGACGACTGCGAGTCCTGCACCGTAGGGCAGATTGCGGCTGAGTTCTAGCTGGGTCGCGATGGCGGCTTGGGTGTGGGGATTGGCGGTGCTGGTCAGGATTTCAGCGCGAGTTACGCCTAGACCCTCGGCGAAGCGTAACCACAGTTCGGGATGGTTGTTCGGGCCGAGTTCTTCAGCAGCGAGATTCCCCAGGATCTCTTGACGGGTGGCAAGGTCGGGGCAGTTGGCATGGACCGCACTTAAGTAGCGGGGGAAGGCCAAGACCTGCTGGAAGTACTGACGCGCATAGATCTGTAAGGCATCTAGGGGCAGTTCACCACGGGTCCAAAGCTGATAGAAGGGGTGCTTCAGTAAATGTTGGTCCTCGACAACCGCGAGGGCACTGGTTAGCCAAGTGCAAGTCATGACCATGGTGGAGACTCCGTGTGTAGTTCCCCGATTTTGACACTCCCACGGCTCAAGCGTGTAGGATTCTTGGTTGATGGAGCCATCGTCCTATTAGAGTTTACCGATGTAAGATTTACAGAATGAAAATTATCCTAAGTTCTCAAAAGGTTGTTATGGAATTAGACTTTGGCACGGGGACGACGGGTTTTGACATCCTTTGCAATAAGTAAGATAGCCTGACGCTGTAGATCGAAGGCAAATGCTACATGCCATACCCCAGCAGCAGCAAAGCGCAATTCCTTCATATCTGCCGTCAAGACCATATCCAGCGTTGCCTCCGCCACAGAAGTAGCAGGGTGCCTTGCGAGAGATTTGGCTTTTAGCCCAAGTGCAACTGACGGGTGAGCAGGCTCAAAAATAGACCCACATCGGTCACAATCCCCGTGGACTCCACCGAACCCCGGTCCGCAAGCTTGGTCACAACAGCGGGGTTGATATCTACACAGACCAATTTCACCCCGGCTGGGGTCATGTTACCCACGCCGATGGAGTGCAGCATCGAGGAGAGCATCAAGATCATCTGGGCTCCCTGGAGTAATTTGGCATAGTGCTCTTGGGCCTTGATGAGGTCCATCTGGGTTTCGGGTAAGGGGCCGTCATCGCGGATTGAACCCGCCAACGCAAAAGGGACCTTGCGCTGTACACATTCATAGAAGACCCCGCTCGTCAACACACCCTGCTCCACGGCTTGGGCAATCCCACCAAAGGCGCGGATACGGTTAATGGTCTTGAGATGGTGGCGGTGGCCTCCCCGGACTGGCGTTCCCCGTTGTAGGTCTACCCCCAAAGAAGTGCCGTAGAGGGATTGCTCAATGTCATGGACCGCGATCGCATTCCCACCCAGGAGAGCTTGGACGTAGCCTTCGCGGATCAGTTGACCCAAGTGGACCCCGCCCCCGGTGTGGATGACCACGGGTCCCGCCACCACCACCACCTTGCCGCCCTGGTCCCGGAGTCGGCGCAACTCCCAGGCGATCTGCTCGACCACCAACTCCACCCGGCGTTCACTGGAGATACTGGAGCCCATAAACGTAAACTCGGCAGTCTCGCGGCCCTCCCGCTTGAGGACGGTGCGGATACCATCCACGCCACTGACGACTTTTTGACCGACCTGGAGGTCGCGGAGCAACTGGCAGTCCACCTGGACCGGACGGCTATGGTCATCCACCACAATCGCCCCGTCCATGCGCTGATTCTGGACTAGGTACCACTGGCCCTGGACCCGGACCTCAGTGTTATAAATCGTCGTGGTGTAAAAATCACCTGGAGCGACACCCTGTTGACGCACGGTCTCCAAGGTGGCATCCAGGGTTTCAATCGCCGGGAGTCTGGCCCCGACATCAATCAACAGCGTCAAAATATCTTCCAACCGTTCCAAATCTGGGGCGGTTACGAGTAGTTGGGCGCGGGATAGGTCCTGGGGTCTGGCCCCGGCGTGAAACTCTAGGATCTCGAAACTACCCCCGGCTTCCTGGATCGTGTCCATTACCCGGCTCATCAAGTTGGAATCTAGGAGATGGCCCTCCAAGATGATTGTGCGCTGGGCCACCACAGGGATGACCGGGGTGAGACGTTGGCGGGGTTCATCGAGGCGCAGCGTGAGACATTTCGCGGCCCCGCCTGCTTTCATGAATTCACCCAGGGGCGACTGGACGACCTGGAATCCGCTCTGCTGGAGTTGTTCCTGTAGTTGAGGTGTGGCTTGGTTGAGAATGACCAAATCCTGAATATTGACCGCGTTACAGGCAAAATTCACCGCGTCCTGTTCTGAGACAATCAATCGCTTCTCCGGGGGCACCCGTTGGGCAATCAAGCGACGCGAGGGTTCATCAAAAGCCAAGGGATAGTACAGCAAATAGCCCCGGCTCAAGGGACAAAAACAGGTGTCTAGGTGATAAAAACGCTCGTCCACCAGCCGTAACGAGAGGACTTCTAGCTCCAACCACTTAGCCAGATACCCATGGGAGTCCAGGGCCGAACGGTGCCCATAACCCGCCCACAGCCAACGTTGGTCCCGGTCTAAAAGTGCATCCCCGGCTCCCTCAAAGGCAATCTGGGTAGGCATCGTAAACACCTTGAAGTCGTGGGCGGCAAACCATTCCGCAAAATAGCTCTCCTCACCCTGCCGCTCCGGGAACAGGAAGTGGCTTAACACCACCCGGTCTTCGAGGACGAGTCCGGCATTGGCCGTGAAGGGCATATCCGGCAAGCCCGGTCGGGGGTCTACCAGTTCGACCGTGGCTTGGGTCTGGACCAATTCATAGAGTTCTTGCCACTGCTGACGGGCTAGCTCCGGGGAGGTGCGGTTGATGTTGCCCGCCATCCACGGATTGATCACATAGGCGACATCAAAATATTCTGGGGCACACATCAAATAACGACTGCGGGCAGACATCGGATTTTCCTGGTAGACAACGTCATTTTACGCCGCCCTCACCACCCTAACGGCAATATTTACCCGAATCCGTACCAGCAATAGCCCCTAAAATGAAAGAAATGCAGATTAACCGCTCCACGGATTACGCTTTACGGGCGATGACCTTCCTGGCGACCCAGCCGGATCAGGTCTCAATGGTCAATGAGATCGCCCTCGACCAGGGCGTACCCCCTAAATTCCTGGCGCGGATTCTCCAGATGTTGCACAAAGCAGGGTTGGTGGAGTCCCACCGGGGTATCCGGGGTGGTTTTCGGTTGGCTCGTCCCGCCCATCAGGTCAATGTCTTGCATGTGATGGAAGCCGTGGAAGGCCCACTCACTATTAACTTTTGTCTGACTAGCCCCAGTATTTGTGACCAATCGGAACGCTGTCCCTCCCTAGCTGTCTGGGAACGGGCTCAAGCTGCCTTCATGCGGGTCCTCGCTAGCACGACGATTGCCGACCTCGCGACAGAGCAACAACGCCGCGACCATGCCCTCAAGCTGCCTAAATTGCCCGTTTTAGCTGAGTAATTATGGGCTAACCCGTCCCCAACGACACACTAAAGCTCCCCAGGTCAGGCCCGCCCCAAACCCTGCCATGACTAAAACACTCCCCGACCGGATCTGACCGGACTCCCAGCCTTCACATAAGGTGATCGGAACTGAGGCGGCCGAGGTGTTGGCATAGCGGTCTAGGGTAGTTGCGAAACGGTCTGGGGGAACTTGCAGCCGTTCCGCCACCGCGTCCAGGATGCGCTGGTTGGCTTGGTGCAGGACATAACAATCTACTTGGTCCGAACGCAGTTGGGCACGGTGGAGGGCTTTTTCGATGACCACGGGCACTTCGCGCACGGCAAAACGATAGACATCCCGCCCGTTCATGTAGATTGGCGCGTACTGTTGGTTGCGGACCGCTAAATCTGCCATCAATGCCACGGTCTCGCCCGTAGTCGGCAAAGTCAACATATCCGCGCCACGCCCATCGGAACGCAACTCCAGGCCCAACAACTGGTCTACGGGGCAAGCCTCCAACACCATCGCCCCGGCTCCGTCCCCAAACAAAACACAGGTATTCCGGTCCTGCCAATCCAACCAACGGGTCAGCCCATCGGCAGCCACCACTAGGGCCGTCCGGTAACAACCTGTGCGTAAGAATTGGGCCGCTGTCCCCACAGCAAAAACAAAACCCGTACAGGCCGCCGTCAAATCAAAAGCTACTGCCCGCACTGCGCCCAACCGGGCCGCGACCCGACTCGCACTGCCAAACAAATCCTCAGGGGTACTCGTCGCCAGGATCACCAAGTCCAAGTCCAAGGCTGTCAAGCCGGCTTGGCAGAGGGCTTGCTCACTGGCTGCAAGGGCGAGGTCCAGGAGATTCTCAGTAGGACCCAAGACCCGCCGTTCCCGGATACCCGTACGGCTATGAATCCACTCGTCCGAGGTCTCGACCACAGTAGCGAGTTGGTCGTTGGTGAGGACCCGTTGGGGGAGGCTCTTACCCACCCCAGTGAATTGAATGCCCGTCAGTGCCTGCGTCATAGTGGCGGTAGCTTCTCCTGAATACGGTCCAGAACTCGGTTGTCTACCGCTTCTTTTGCTAAACGCAGGGCATTGGCGACTCCCACAGCCCGTGAACTGCCGTGGGTAATAATACATACCCCGTTCACTCCTAATAGTAAACCCCCGCCGTACTCCGCGTAATCCATGCGTTGACGTACTTTTTGTAGGTTATCGCGCAACAAAAAAGTCCCCAAGCTCCCGCTGAGTCCTTGGAGCAACTCTTCTTTAAGAATTTGCATAGCGACCAGCCCCACCCCCTCAGCGAATTTCAAGAGGATGTTGCCGATGAAACCATCCGTAACCACGACATCAAAACGGCCCTGAAGAACATCGCGGCCCTCACAGTTCCCAGCAAAGGGAATACTGGAGTCCGCTAGAAGTTGGTAGGTCTCCTGGGCCTGGGGGTTGCCTTTGCCTGCCTCCTCACCGATATTCAAGAGGCCCACACGCGGGTTAGCGACGCCGAGGACATGGCGCGAATAGAGATAGCCCATCAGTGCGAATTGTTCTAAGACTTTCGGTTTGGCATCCACGTTCGCCCCGGCATCCAGGAGCAATACAGGCTTACGGGGGACCACCGTGGGTAATAGCGCGCCCATGGCAGGGCGGATAATTCCCGGTGAGGTCCTGAGTCGTAGCTGGGCTGCTGCCATTGCCGCGCCTGTATTGCCCGCTGTCACCGCCGCTTGGGCATGGCCCGCCTTGACGTGTTCCATGATGAGATTGATGGAGGACCGTTTTTTACGGCGGATGGCCTCCACGGGTTCCTCGTCCATCCCGATAACTTGGTCCGTGTCTACCAGTTCAATCCCCCGCACAGGCGCGTTGTACTGCTTGAGCAGGGGTTCGAGGGTCTCTTGACGACCAATGAGGGCGAGTTCGACCCCGTATTGTTTTTGGGCTAAGAGGGCTCCAGCGATAATCTCCTCGGGCGCAAAATCTCCCCCCATGGCATCCACGGCAATCCGCATGGGCTCACCCTAACCCGCATTCAGGGAGCCTCATCGCTGTCTTCGCTGCCCTTGTCGGGGTCAGCTTTGGGCGAAAGGACCAAGTAGCGGTCAGGCTCCTTGCCACGGCTGAAGGTAAATAGTTCTTGTTCACCGCTGAGCATCATGTGCAACTGACGGCGTTCTGCCGACCGCAGGGGCTCAAAAACATACTCTTTACCCGTTGCCCGTACGGCTTGAATCGCCTGTTCTGCCAGGGCCAGCAACTCTTTATGGCGTTGGGCACGGTAGCCCAGAAGCTCCACCGTGTAGGCACACTCGGGGATATTGGTATCAAGGTTGAGGTGAGTATTAACCAGGAACTGGAGTGAGTCTAGGATGATCCCGTCCTTACCGAGGAGGGCTTGGCTGGCCTCTGGACCGAGCATCTGGCTATCAATCTCCAGCCAGTTGTGGTTCTCAGCGAGAGCTTGGCTCAGGACACGGGTATTCAGGTCCATCAATTGCAGAAGTCGTTCGAGCCATTGTTGGCCCTCAAGGGCAGTCGTCGTTGCAGTATCGGTCATTTCTTTTTCCGGCGTTTTTTCTCAAAGGGTAGAACGGGCTTGGGCTGGTTAGCAAGAGCAAGTTCGGCTTGCAGTTGCTGGATCGCCTCAGGCAGGGGCTCTCGATACAGGATAATCGTTTGTAGCACTTGAAAACAATTGGACACGACCATATACAGCAACACCCCGGCAGGTAAGGGGAAGAACAGGAAGCTGCCGACGACAATTACTGGGGTGAGTTTGCCGATCTGTTTTTGTTGGTCCGTAATGCCCGGATTGTTGCGATAGGTGATCTCCTGCGACAAGACCAGGGTGATCCCAAACAGCGCAATCATCACGGCAATATCCCAGTGAAACCCGCTGGGACTGGTCAGCCCTGTGCGTCCTAGGGCCTCGATGAAGAGGAACCCCTTGTCCGCTGCGTACCCCGGCACTTCGGCACTGATCGCCACGGTCCCCTCGGAGCGTCCAGTGAAACGGTCGCCCTCCACCGTGACGTGTTCGCCGCCGCTGGTGAGTTTCCATTGCACTTCCCGTCCGCCCGGTTTGGCGGTGAAGGGCTGACCGTTCTCCTGAAGGACCTGGAAGGTGAAGTTTTGGCCCACGGGGAGTTGGACTTCGTTGGGGCGGACCCTGACGAGTTGGTGGGTTTTGGCATCTAGATAAACGGTGTAAACCGAGGTCTCACCTTTGGCCTGGATCTGTTGGGCGGCTGGGACGACTTGGATCGTGAGGGGATATTTCTGGTCGGCAAAGGGCGAACCCTGGAAGGTGGCAAAGAGCGCAAATAGAATTGGCAGTTGGGCAATCAAGGGGAGACAGCCGCCCAGGGGATTGACGCCGAGTTCTTTGTAGAGAGCCATCTGCTCTTGCTGTAACTTTTGGGGATCTTCCTTGTGTTGTTCCTGGAGATCCTTGGTGCGCTGGGTCAAGAGGGGCTGGACGGCTTGCATTTTACGCATCGAACGGATACTGCCCGCTCCCAGAGGCCAGAGGGCAAATTTTACCACCAGGGTGAGTAAAATAATGGCGAGGCCATAGCTATTGAAGAACTGAAAGCAGAAATCCAGGAACGGTAACATTAAGTTCCTGGTAATAAACCCGGTGCCAAAGTCCATCGCCCAACCACGGCTAAGGTGCTTAGGTTATTTTAGCTCTCATTTGGTGAGCTTCCGCTGTTGTCTGCTCCAGTGGTTATCCAGGGTGCACTGCGGGGTAGAGGTAAGCTGAAGCTAATTCATCGGTCAAGCCCATGTCTAGCTCCATCCCCCCCACAGGCCGAGATGCTTTGCTCGCGGGTATGACGAGCCGCATCCGGCAATCCCTCGACCTGTCCCAAATCCTAGCGACGACAGTTTTAGAATTACGGGCTTTTTTACAGGTAGACCGGACGAAGGTTTATCGTTTTGAAGCGGAGGGGAATGGTCACACAGCGGATTCTTTTTAATACTCAGGTCAGCAAAACGATTGAGGACTTGAGTATGGACCAAGTGTTGCACCAACCCTTGACGGAAACGCTGAGTCGCCCGGTGGACCCTTGTCACTGCCTACTTAAATCATCGTGAATTTACTGCTCAGGGTAAGCGGAGCTGTCCAGACGCTGATAACTATTACGCTAAGGATGCGGGTTTAGAGGTATTGGCGCAACAGCTCAGGGAGCTGGCTAGTGCTTAGCCTAAGCTCTGAGCCTCATCCACGGAGGAGAATTCCCACCCGGACCTGACTAACTTAACCCGCGATGCGCCCGATGGGATAGATATTCAGCCGGTCATCATAGTAGGGCGTGCGCTGGTAGAAGAAGCCCAACCGGGCGCGGGGACTACTGGCGAACTCCTTGTCACTCAACACCTTCTGCTCAAATTCCTGCTTGAGCTTGGGGTCTCGGGCCAACATCTGACGGGCCATCTGCTCCATCAAGTAGTCCTCGGCGTACTCTTTGGTCTCGAAGATGGCATCCAGGAAGCCCCACCGGAGTAAGGAATCTGGGGACTCGGGTTCGAGCAAGTGCAAGATGACCTTGGCAGTCCGTTGATTCATCATGACCACGACGGAACCGACGGGGTAGGTGATAGTTTTGCGGATCGGGATTACGGTCAGGTCCTTAATCAGATGATGGTTCTCAAAAGGGGCGGGTTGCCAGGAGACTTTATCGAAACGATAGGTGTCTACGGTCAGGGTCTCGGCTCGTTCTAGGGTCCGAAACTGGATGTTGTGCAGCTTCAACCGTTCGATTACGTCAGTGAGATGGACCGGGATGATGTAGCCCTTGGGCGGGACCACGGCTTTATCCACCGCGAGTTGATTGAAAAAAGGAATGGTGAAAGTCTTGGGTTTGGTCACGTCGTACTGGGTCCAGACCGCCCCAGAGACCGCACTCAATTCACGGGTGTAGGCCACGCCCAAGAAAGTAAAAGGGATGCTCTGCTCTACCAATTTGAAGGACAGGGGAATCGGTAGTCCATCCGTGCGGGTACTGATTTCTTGGTCCGCCTGGGTCACGGCTTGGCGGAGTGTACCGGGAGCCTGATTGATGTAGACCAGGATTTGTTGAAGGAGGTCATAGGTAGCCGTGACGCGGTTGCGGTAATCCTTGAGCATATGGGTCTCCACCAAAAGGCTGGGCCGGTTCTGGACCGCACCGAACCCAGTGGAGAAGCGGGGCGTTGTGTTGTAGGCCCGGAAACCCTTCTCAATATCTGCTTCATCACGCAACACGATGTAGGGCGCAACCTTGTGTCCCTGCTGGGTCAGGGCCGGGAAGATATTACGGTCAAAGGCGGTCGCTTGCCAGTCCACCACGAGCGGGTGTTGCTGGGCACGATCTAGGCCATAGGTCAGGTCGTACTGATAATCCGCGCCGTCTGTAGTGTGGGTATCAATAATCATTCGGGCAACCAACGGTTAAATAATCCCAACCAAGCCCGCATTTCGGGACTATCCGCCTTGATAAAGTCACGGTTGAGGTTGTAATTTTGCGCGGTGGTCCGCCAACCCATCTGGACAGGACCGTTCTGGTTGATCCGGTTGTACGGCCCAAAACGTTCGTGTCCATCTACCCCAAAAATCGGGATAAACAGGAGAATGGCCTGCTCCAAGAGAGCTTTTTGTTTGCCGTTGATGACCATATCGCGGATGAGCGCAAGTCCCGCATCCTTCCCCTCAATCTCCCCCGGATGAATTCCCGCATTGATCAGGATAATCTCCTTACCCGTCGCCCGCGCTGCTGCTGGGGTGAAAGCCCGGTCCTTGGAGACCACGAGCACCTTGAGTTGTCGCCCCTCAGGACTCAAGCCCATGTCCTGGAGTTCCACATACTCCGAAGCATCCGCCAACCGCTGGGCATAGGCCATGGTCTGCTCATAACGGCTGGTCTCTCGGTAATTCGTTGCCTCCGCCTGAGTCTGCCAATCCGGGGCACTCAGTACGGGCAAGGCTAACCACAGCCCCAACAATCCCCACCAAAAACGCATACACAGCCTCACTTGTAGCGGCTACTATAGCAAGCTACTCATGAACAAGCTAAGTTGTAAGGCTAAGGGATACAGACCACTAGAACTCAGGTCAACCGTGTTATGGGTAAAAAAACCTACTTGGATATTGACTGATGCTTCAACCCACAAGTGTTGAAAGTTAAGAAATAGGTATAAAAAAGCCAGTCTGAACCGCAACTTCCCCGGACGCATGGACGACAAACAGGCCCAAGTCTACCTAGCTTCTCCTTACACTGTGGCGGCTTCAGCAATCCGGGGTCACATCACGGACCCACGGGAATTTTTGGCGTAGTTCTTATACAGATGGTTTTTCAAATACGATGAACTACGCCCCAAAACTACTTACCTAAACATAAAAATTTCGATTTGACAATGTAGTGTAGTTTCCTCTAAACGGGTCCGGTAAGCCGGGTGGTAGGGTGAGATTTTGTAAGGCCGCCACGAAGTCAGCAAATGTCATAAAAAGAGTACTTGAAACGTGAGTGATAGGAATAGCTCCAGAAGAAGTAGACAAAACTTCTGACATACCAATCAACGCAACCTCCCATCCTGGAAAATATGGGCCTCCCGCAGGAATAGAGCGTCTGATATAAGCATGTAAAACATCTCCAGTCACTAATGCGAAAGCACCGGAAAACTGTAGAGAGAGGAGTGCTTTCTTTAAGATTTGCTCAAGCTGTCTTTTCCAGACATTGTTAGGAATTATTCCAGGTACATTGACTTTTTGTATACCTAAGTGTCTACGTAAGTACTGAGTACTAAGCTGCTGAGAAAGGAAACTATTATTTGGCGTAGATTGGTGTGTCCAATCATTCACATATCTCGTAATTGTACCTGTATTACTTGTCTCACCTCCCCCTTGAATTTCTAAAATAACCCGACTTGGGACACAAGGGTTACTAACTCTAGGGGCGACTTGAAGCACGTAATCCAAAATTAATCTCCCTGGATTAAGATTCACGCCGATTTGACGTTGGAAACCGACATCTCCAGCATTGACACCTGGAAATAAATTTTGGGTTACAGAGTCTAGCGCAGTAATATGAGCTGGCGTAAGTGTCGCGGCTTGTGCTGGAATTAAGCGGTTTGAGCACACAATGAAAGGCGGTGCTGTAGAATTCTTTCCATGGACGCGAACAGAAGGGCACCTCGATTAATTGCATCCTAATTGCTGAAGATTAGTGAAAGTGAGAAAATAAAAAAGACCTCACCAAAAAATTACGATGGGCCAACAAGGGA